>LJKK01000134.1 GCA_001421185.1 Methanomassiliicoccales archaeon RumEn M1 | reverse complement strand
TTCTACAGGGCAGCCCTTCTGCATCACCATCAACTGGTGAACGTTAGAGCTATCGTTATTGGAGCTTTGAATATATGCGGCCCTGTCACCGATCGTGATATTTTGCGGAACGCCATATTGGATATTATCAAGACCTGACTGGTACGCAGCATCGGCCAGTTCTCGCGTTGAATAGATCATTAACGTGCATCTACCATCAATGTAAGAAGAGCTGTTCTCGAAACCTAGCTGGACGGTTGCCGAGTCGGCGGCCTCAAGAATTCGGTCGTTCATATTTCTGGGCTTTGTGGTCGACCAGCCTGGCCCCAGGTCATCGGCCACTACGATAAATCTCTGGGAAGGGGGCAGGAAGAGATCGGACACCATCGGCCAGACCATTACGGCGGCGATGATAGCGCATAGTACGGCGACAATAATAATTTTAATCCGCTTCTTTCGGCGTGGCGCTTTCTCGCCTTCGATGTGTGAATGACGAGGTGGAGGCCCATTGCCGCTGGCCCTTGGCTCCGTGCTGCGATCGAGGCGTTCCTCTTCTTTACCAATCACAATGTTAAAAATATTACGGGACATATAATGCTATGCCTATTGATTGGCCCTCCTAGCAACAATGATAATACAGGATGATAATATAATAACAAGGCTTTTGCACTTTCACCCTCGACCCCGCCATTCTTTCCTTAGATCGATAGCGGCGAAGCGCTTCAGCGCTTCGCACATGGCGCCGATGCTATTGGCGCCGCGGAAGATGTGCTGAAAAATATGACTGCTGGCAATGCCTTTTAGGGGAGCATAGGCCAGATTGACCAACTCCTACGTCGATCGACCGGACCTGGTACTTCCCCATTCCCAGGCATTGCTTGCAGTCGCGGCAATATATCTCTATGTCCCACCGCCGCTTATAATTCTTTACGACGTCCTGGACGCTCGCGTCCAGTGCGTTGGTCATGAGGACCAACGCCTTGTCCCCAAGGCACTGCTTCAGGAACACGAACTTGACCGCGAGACCGCCCTTGATCTCGCTCACGAACTCGTAAGCGAAGCGGTACTTGGTTCCCGTGTCAACCTCGACGAGCTCGTTCCGATGACGACCCAGATACGTGTGCACCTGCTTCCTGCCGTTGTCGTCAAGAAGCTGATTGCTCTTCGACTCGGTTACGAACTTCAGTTCGCGAGAGCTGATGTGCTTCATCATATCCTGCGACCCGTACCACGAGTCGAAGACGACGACTCGCGGTCGAACGTGCTCGAGCGCTTTATCGACCAGATCGACGGCCAGCTCGTTCTTCGTTCTGAACTCGCGTAAGGAGGAAGCCTGCGCCTCCTCCTTGACATACGGTACGAGGTGCAACGGAACGCGCTCATCGCCGTCGGAATACATCGATGGCACGTAGTAGTGACACTACACGTTGCGATGTTGCGAGTGATCATACAGATATCCAGTTCCTTCCATCTCGCGGCCGCTCTTCTCGATCAGTGTGTCGTCGATCACCAGCACTCCGCCCGAACGGCCGCGAGCATGCTCCGTCCAGTCGTAGGCGGTGGAACATCTCCGACCACTTCCTATTGTGTAGGAAGCGGTTGACCGATGACTGCGAGCGCCCGTCCAGAGCGTTCGAGGCGATATCCATGACTTTCTTCTCCCCTCGGCTCATGACGTCCAGCGGAAAGACGTACGAGAGGCGGGTGTCGACGAAGCAGTTCGAGGTGCGGTACTTCCTGCGCGGCCTCCGGCCTCCATCGACGGCCGCTTTCAGGTTCACCATGTCGTCGTAATCGCGCTCGGCCTTCCGACGGTATCTCAGAAACGTCTCGTCGCGCAGCTTCATGCTGCGGAATATGAGCCTCTTGCGGCCGAGGTTGCCTTGGACCTCAAGGCATGACATGTCCTCGCCCAGTTCGACGAACTCGTTCTCATGAGCTTTAACGAACGCATCGTCCGATGCGTTCATCTGCAGACGAGTGACGAAACCAAATCCTCCCTTGTCCAGCAGAGCCGCATTCTCCCTGGAGTACGCGCCGTTGTCGAACACGATCATGGCATCGTCCGGCAGCAGCGTACGTATCTGTTCGAACGTCTCGCGGAAGTGCGTCACGTCCACGACGTTGCCGGGCATGATCGTCAGTCCGACCGGCATGCCCGATGCCTTGTCGACGCTCAGTCCGACCGTCACCTGCGGCCTGTCGGGACGGTGATCGCGAGAGTAGCCGACACGAACGAACTTGTTCTGCTCCGCTTCGAAGTACATGGACGTCCAGTCCATGAACACCGTGTCCATGCCTACGCCGTACCTCGCCCTCAGCGCGTCTCCGATGAAGCGGACGATATCGTCGCTCTTCCGGCCGATGCGCTCGACCGTGCGATATATGGATCGGGAGGCTCCGCCTCCCAGTCCGTGCTCCTCGCGAACCGTTTCGTCGTCCAGCAGACGATCGAGGCGGTTGACGGAGATGCCGGTCATCTCGGCCGAGCAGGCGACCAGCGCCGACACTTCCCGGGACACCTTCTCGCCTTGATCTCTTTTCAGGCCATCGAGGAACACGTCCAGGCCGAGGTCCGACAGCACGGCGTCAACGAGGACCTTGTGGCCCATGCTCATCGTCACGTTGTCGTTCGGTGCCGGTATGCGTACGTTGATCTTGCTTCTTCGGCGGGACAGTCGCTCACGTTCCCGCCAAACATCGACGGACCGACCGCAGCCTTAATCTATTCGGTTCCGATGTATAATGCGGCCTTTCGGTCCGTTTGACTTTGGCGATGATAACGAACGGAAGGCCGCTTTTATTCTTTACCCAGAACTTATAACCTCATGAGCCGATGCTCATGAGGCCTGAACATCTGACATCCTTAAGTGGCGAACTCTGGCGATAAACACTTATGAACTTCGTTATGAACGCTCAATGTAATGTAGTGATATCAATATTTAATCCAAATGTAGTTATCTACATTATATTTTTACGTTCATACTAAACAATAGAAAATGAAGGCCTTAAGGCGGGTTTTACGGTGATGTTTTACCTTCGGCGGAGTGCTTTTCCTCGTACAAATCGCAGAGCTCGTCGAGAAATTGATCATAGGTTCGACGGAACTTTAGGCGGTAAAGGCGGTCGCGAGTTGCCGAGGTGATCTGTATGCTCGTCCTGTCGATTCGATCTTCGTCGCTCATTTTCGTCCCATCCTCACGTCTCGATGAGCCGACAATAGATTCTATGTAATTAATTGTTCTTATGTAATTCATAGAATCTATAGTTTCATACATCATCAATCATTTTATGCATAACAATAGTTTGTTCCCCATAATAGTAGATTATGGTCAACGACGGTCTCCCGAATATCAAATTGAAAGAGGGCCTTTCCCGGCTCGATCCGGTGCCGAGCGCCCTCATTGAGCATCGGTACACGATATAACACGGTGTAACATCAGATATTATAATGGATAACACTAAAGAATGACGATCGAAGGCTGTCCGATGACGAACCGCCTACAATACCTAAAGGATCGAGGATGCATCCATAATTTTAATGAACGGCTCTCCTACAACCAAGGTCGCGATCGTAAAAGATGGTGTGATGACCACATCAACCGCGGTTTATGGAGCTGCATTTATGGGAGAGTAGACTCCCAAGGTCGCGAGGTGGCCAAACATGGTAATGAAGTAAAAAGTAATTGATGTAATGCAATCATCAATAATTCATAACGTACAACAGATACTTCATAAAATGTTGGTCTCACACCCCCGCTACTGCATCTAATCACGTCCTCGGCCGTGACGTTCTCAAGGCATCGAGCCCGATCATGCAAGGAAACCCATAGATCATGCATGACAGGATGATGAATGCATCATAAAATAGATAATGATTCGAGCATAAAATTGCGAAGACTTCGAGCATAGAGTTACCGCGATGAAAAGAAAAGGAAGCGGGCCCGAAGGCCCTTGGTTTAGCGATCGGCTTAGGCCTTGGATGCGGCTGGCGAGGCAGGAATGCCGATTGGAACTACCTGCTTTCCCTTCATGACCAGCAGCACTATGCCGGTTCCCAGGTACAGACCCAGCAGGGAGAAGATCATCCACAGCGCGCCAGCGGCCATTCTCAAGGTTTCGTCGGCCAGCCCTCCGTTGTACCAGATACCGGTAACAAAGAAGGCGATCGCGGCGATGAACAGTACGATGGGTAGCAGCCTGACGGGCTGCGCCAGGGATAGTATCGCATCGATCAGGATCACGAGGCCGATGTAGACCAAAGCAAGCATACCGGACGCGTCCGGCGGAATGAACTGGAACACCAGGAAGAATACGGCCAGAGGGCCAAAGATAGCTGTTCCCAGTACATTCTCGTTCAAATACGCGATGATAGTCGCCAGAAGGACCAAGATACCAACGGGTATCGAGATCTCCACGAGTATCGCCAACTGGTCGAGGCCAAATACGCCTAGGCCAAGGCCACCGACCAAGAATGTGAAGAACGCTATGACGAATAGCGCCATCACATCGGCCATCGCGACCTTTACGTGCACGTTCGATTCTTCCGCCATTTTTTTCCTCCTATATCCGTTATACGAGGCCCGGAACATCGGGTCGATGTGCTCGACGGCGCGGCTGATCATGACCGCTGCGATGACCGAGCCCTCCTCTTCGGTGATTGCTATGAGTCCGATAGCAATCAGATTTTATACCGCCATTCAAGCCTGATAAAACTATGTAGCGGATTATTATCAAATTTACAAAACTTCTACCTGATGAGCTTTTTTTGGTAGATTTCCACCTCAGAAGAATCGGAGCGCCTCCCTCAACAAGTTCTCATTTAATGGAATCTCTACAGGAAATAGAGGGGTGTAGAAAGAGGTCTGCTCAGGGCACGGGCGAGCGGCCCAGCTCGGCGAGCTTGGCCAAATAGGTCCTGCGCCGGGTCTCGTACCCCTCCTTGTTCTTTCCGAAGGGGACATACTCGGATACGTTCCATCCCTCGAGGCCATGCATTCCTTGGTCTCATCGGCCAGACCCTTGAGGAATGCATATTCAAGGAAGTCCCTGTCGGAGATGCGATTACGGGCCCACTCGATCAGGTCTGGATCGTGGGTCCCGATGCAGAACGGGACGTCCCATTCGATTATTTGTTCAGCGGCGTCCTTGAACGCCTCCTGGATCATGTCAAAATCCGAGAGGTCGCCCGTATAGGCGCCCTTGACGAGACGGATCTTGGCGCCCGCGTCCAGCATGGTATCGATGTCCTGGCTGGTGCGTCGAAGGTATGCTTGCAAGGCCACTGTGACCGGAAGCCCGGACCGGGCGGCATTCTCGGCCATCTCCAGCGTAAGGTCGATCATGCGCTGCCCCTCGATGTCCAGTTCAAAGGGGATCTTGAGCTCGGCCGCCCTCTCGGCGATCTCCTGCGATAGTCTCAACGCCGTCTCTCTGTTAAGGGTACCTCCCAGGGTGGATGGCTTTACCGAGATGGATGCTTGTAGGCGGGAACGAGATATGTCGTTCAGGAGGGAGATGTATTCAGCACGGGCGGCCTTTGCCTCGGCCTCGTCCCTGTTGTACCTGCCCAGGATGTCCAGGATGCAGGAGATTCCTAGCTCGTTCCGTTTCTGGCACCACTTGAAGGCAGCGCTCCGATCGGGAAGTACCCATCTATCTGGCATATGGCCCCTAATCCCCCAGTCGATTGATATAGATAGAGGTCAGGCCGGCAGCATCTTCGCGCTCTTGAAGCGCGGATCCTTCGTTCTTTCGGCCGCCACCACCTGGGCGGCGTTGAACGTCTGCACGTCGATTATGGAGGGATGCTGGCTCTTGACAAGGATCCCGTCCCAACGGCGGTAACCGGCGTAGGCGGGGTTGTGGAGTATGTGGCGAATCGAGTATAACGTCCACTGCTGGCCCCTCCTTGTCCTCAAGCCCCGCTCATTGAGTGATTCGGCCAGGGCGGCCATGGTCTCTCCCTCGCAGTATCGGGAGAATAGTTCCCTCACCACCATGGCCTCCTCTTCCACGATGACCATGTCGTTGTCCTTTACGAGATAGCCGAACGGGGGGTAGAAGCCCAGCATCCCTCCGGTCTCGGCCTTCTGGGCCATGCCTGAGTATGTCCTCTCGCCTATCTGTTCGCTCTCCAGCTGCGCTATGCGCTGGATGATGTCGACGACGAAGCGGCCCATGGCCGACGAGGTGTCCAGCTCTTCCTGCATGGATGAGAACTTCTTCCCCCATTTCTCCAAGTTCTCCATCATGATCATGAAGTTCTTGGAGTTGCGGTGGATACGGTCCATCTTCATTACCAGGATGGCGTCCCATTTCTCCCGTTCCTGCATCATGCGTTGGTAGGCCGGTCGCCTTGTGGACCTGCCAGTGAAGCCTTCGTCGACGTACCTCCCCGCCACTTCCCAACCCTGGGCCTCGCAGTATGCTTCCAGCCGCTCCATCTGGGCCTCGAGCGAATAACCTTCCTCGGCCTGATCGTCCGTAGAGACACGAGTATAAATAGCGACCCTATACATTCGCGGCCTCCACCCGGCGGTGGGCTGGGGCGCAGCCGGGGTCCCGTCGACGCCTTTCCATCAGCTCCTGGATGAGGTTGAACCTCTCAGGAGTGACCACGGCGGTGTGCCCGAGACTGAAGACGATGTCGTCCCAGACCACGTAGCCGGCATACAGAGGGTTCCGAAGGATCCTGCTGACCGTTTGCTTCATCCAGACCTTGCCTTTCTTGGTGGGCGTTCCCCTCTCGTTGAGGCCCTGTGCGATCTCTGAAAGGGAGCATCCGCACATGTATGCGCGGTAGATGTGCCCGACGACCTCCATCTCGGCCTCGATGGGGATGAGACGCCCCTCCACAATATCGTAACCGTATGGGATGCCCGAGCCTAAGTATCCAGAGGCGGTCTTGGCCTTCTGCACCATGCCGATCTTGACGCGCTCCCCGATCTGTTCGCTCTCCAGCTGCGCTATGCGCTGGATGGTGTCCATGACGAAGCGGCCCATGGCGGTGGTGGTGTCGAACTTCTCCTGCATGGAATTGAACTGCTTCTTCCATGCATTGAGATGGTCCATCATGGCCGCGAAATTCTGGGAGTTCCTGTGGATACGGTCCATCTTGAGGACCAATAGGACGTCCCAGTCCTCTCTCTGCTCCAACATGCGCTGGTACGCTGGGCGGTCGATGTTCCGTCCCGAGTAGCCATCGTCCACGAACTCTCCAGCCACCTTCCAGCCCTTGGCCTTGCAGTACGCGTTCAGACGCTTGAGCTGGTCCGGTATGCTATACCCTTCCCGGGCCTGGTCGTCAGTGGAGACACGCGCGTAGATGGCAGCGCGCACGGCATCCCTCCAAAACGATATGCCTGGATGACCAGGTTTGAGCGTTCAGTTGCATCCCGGCGGGTAATCGGCCTAAGCAAATAAGAGCATTGTCCGAAGAACGTTCAAAATAAATGCTTTTATAGAAATGCTGGTTGCTATAATTGTAATAATTATATACCGTATGGCTTCTAGTAGCGTTTAAGAAGTTGACGACCATGGTCAGAGATGACATGGACGAGGACCTTGAGGACAGGGTGGCGGAACTTCGCCGGGAGTTCGGCGACCTGCTCAATGATGAGGTTCTCCGCCGAATCGCCAGAGAAGAAGGAGGTAACATAATGGCACCCATCAAGAAGATCGCCGATCTCGGGGACAAGGAAGAGGTATCTGTAGTGGTCAAGGTCACTCGCATCAACGACACCAAGACTTTCCAGAAGAGGACCGGAGGAGAGGGCAAGGTAAGGAACATCAACGTGGAGGATGAGACCGGTACCTGCCGCCTCACGTTGTGGGACGAGGATGTAGAGCTACCAGAGAACATGAACATCGAGATCGGCACTCAGCTGAAGCTCACCGACTGCTACACCAAGCAGACCGATTTCGGCCTTGACATCACCAAGGGCAGAAAAGGGAAAATCGAACTAGAGTAAATTGTAAAGCGTATTGCTTTACATCCTTTTTATTTTTCTAATATCACGATTTGACGCCCCTCATACCAAAGAGCAAGTGCGGGAAAGAGTTCGTTGATGTCATCGTCATCACCGAAAAACAATGGCGTCCATTGACAACTTTCCCAACGTGCTGAAGGGCACATGAGGGTGGTAGTGAAGTTGAGATAATGAAAAAGAGAAGGGAGGCCGAAGCCTCGTTGGCAAAGGGTTTGAACGGCCTTACTTCCTCATCAATCTAATGAGGAACAGCGCGCCGCCACCGATGACCGCTACCACTATCACAGCGCCCAGAACGACCATCATGTCGAGGTCGCCGAACAGGGATGATGACCCGTTGGCCTTCTTGTCAACGCTGGAATGGTAGCTCTCGATCGCCTTTATCTCGCTCTTCGCCTTTTCGACCGTTGGCTCGTCGTCCGAGATCGTTACGCCGAGAGCGGCCAAGTCTTCAAGGTCGAAACCGAGCTCGTCTTCAAGGTCAGGAATCCCGGAGAAGGAGAGAAGATCGAGCAGGACCGGAGAGTAGAGGTACTCGAACTGGCCCTCTTCACTATAGGCAGTTATTTCGTAGACCGTCCTTCCATCGATGGACCTGGTTCCTTCAACGACCGCGTCTGCCGTTATATCGATGGTGAGCTCCTCGAGCTTGCCATCCTTGATCACGATGCCATCGCTCTCGAAGTCATCGAAGACCAAGGGGAACCCGGTGAATCCAGCCAGATAGAGGATGCCCTCTTCACTGAAGAGCTCTTCCTCAATCTCTTCCGGTAGGCCGGTGATGTCGACGAAGCCTTTCATCTCTCCGTTGATGGTGGCCGTGGAGTCGATGGTCCATTCGCTCCCCATCGCCATCGGGAACTCATAGATGTTCAGGGCCGGATCGAACACGACGTTCAGGCTGGCATCGATGGAGGCCTTCACCTTCACATCATAGTTGTTATTGGTGACATTGACCAGGATCTTTTCGGGCACCGTCATCCCGTCGATCTCATCCAGATTGCTCTCGGTGGTCTGGATGTTATTGGCTTTGAAATCGATGACCGCCGCTGCCTTGAGCGAGAGGCCCATGCTCTTTATCGCCAGGGTCTCCTTCTCCATGACTATGGTCCCGCCAACGATGAGGGCGAAATCCATGCCCAGGTCGAGGGACATCGATGTGCTCTCGGTGGCGATGCCCAGGTCCTCCTCGTAATCCACATACCACAGGTCATAATAGGTAGGGTCCTGGAAAACCTCGGCAGTTACGAACTCGTATTTTCCGGCCTTGAGCATCTCGCCGGTGACGGCCACGTTGGCGTCCGCCTTGAGCTTGAGGGCCATCTTGGCGCTCATGATATACTCTTCGGCCTTGACCTCATCTACCGTCAGGTACGCGTAGAAGGCGGCCTCAAGGTCGACATCCAGATTATCCAGTTCATACCCGCTATAGGCGAGAAGGGTGGATAGTCCCTGCTTGGCTTCTGCCGGCATATCATCCCAGTTCCAGTCCAGGGAGATCGTCTGTCCCACTGCCCAGCCATCGTTCGCATCATAATTCTCGGCATCCACGGCGGATGCAACAGGAACCGCGACAAGGCTGGCCAGGAATATCGCTCCCACCAACATCGTATAGAGTGCAGTGATCTTTCTCAAAGTATCCCTCCTTCGAGATACATACGGGGAAGCGGGATACTGAGATTAAATAAATGGCGGAATAATTATTGTAGAGATAATCATCATAACTGTGCAATAACGAACAGAAATAGAAAAAAGGAAGAGATTGGAAAGGGGTTGCAGGCCTGGCGGCCTTACATCATGCCGGGCATTCCGCCCATGCCACCCATGCCACCCATTCCGCCCATGTCGCCGCCTGGGGGTGCAGGGGGGGCCTTGCGGGAAGCGATGACGTCGTCGATCCTGAGCACCATGGCGGCGACCTCGGTCGCAGACTCCAGGGCCTGGACCTTGACCCTCAGGGGCTCAATGACGTCCTGCTGCAGCATGTTGATAGGGCTGCCGGTGCTGAGGTCCAGACCCATGTGGGCGGAGTCCTTCTCTCCGGAGTGGGCCTTCTTGAGCTGGATGACCACGTCGATGGGGTCAAGGCCAGCGTTCTCGGCCAGGGCCCACGGGATCACTTCCAGCGCCTCGGCGAAGGCCTTGATGGCCAGCTGCTCGCGGCCGCCCACGGCGGAAGCGTAGTCGCTCAGCCTCAGGGACATCTCGATCTCGGGGGCTCCTCCGCCGGCGACGATCTTGCCGTCCTCCATGGCGACTCCGACCACCCTCAGGGCATCGTGCAGGGCGCGCTCGACCTCGTCGATGACATGCTCGGTGCCGCCGCGGACGATGATGCTGACGGCCTTGGGGCTCGCGCAGCCAGTGATGAAGGTCATCCACTCCTCTCCGACCTTGCGCTCCTCGACCAGGTCAGCGCAGCCCAGGTCGGCCTCGGTGATGGCGTCGAGGTTGCCGACGACGCTCCCGCCGGTGGCCTTGGCGACCGCTTCCATGTCCGACTCCTTGAGGCGGCGGCAGGCGTAGATGCCAGCCTTGGCGAGGTAGTGCTGGACGAGATCGTCCATGCCCTTCTGGCAGAACACGACGTTGGCGCCCACGGACTTGATCTTCTCGACCATGCCCTTCAGGGTGTTCTCCTCCTCATCGAGGAAGCGCTGCATGGACGCGGGGTCGCGGATCTGAATCTTGGCCTCCACCTCGGTCTTCTTGATCTCGAGGGCGGAGGACAGGATGGCGATCTTGGCCTTGCTGACGGAGCGGGGCATCCTGGGGTGCACCTTCTCCTTGTCGATGATCAGGCCGCTGATCAGCTCGGTGTCGCTGATGGAGCCGCCGGTCTTCTTCTCCACCTTGATGTTGTCGACATCGACAACGACCTTTCCGTCGCGCTCCTCGGCGACGGCCTTGGCGGCCTTGACAGACAGCTCAGAAAGTGCCTTTCCATCTCCGCCCACCGACTTGCCGGTCATGGCGGTGTTGGCGACCTTTATCAGGCCCTCGTCGTCCGTGATGGGGACGGCGATGTTGTTGAGGATCTTCACGGCCTCGGCCGCGGCGAGCCTATATCCGTTGGCGATGATGGTCGGGTGGACGTTGGAGTCGATGAGCTGCTCAGCCTTCTTGAGGAGCTCACCGGACAGCACTACGGAGGTGGTCGTGCCGTCCCCGCACTCGGAATCCTGGGTCTTGGCGACCTCGACGATCATCTTGGCGGTGGGATGCTGAACATCGATCTCCTTCAGGATGGTGACGCCATCGTTGGTGACGACGACATCTCCGAGAGAGTCGACCAGCATCTTGTCCATGCCCTTCGGTCCCAACGTCGAGCGTACAGCGTCGGCGATGGCCCGAGCGGCGGCGATGTTGTTCGCCTGGGCTTCGCGGTTCTTGGTCCTCTCAGTGCCCTCTTTGAGCACAATAATCGGTTGGCCTTGTCCTAGTGAATATGCCATTCTGAACCTCCTTACGAGCCCACGATATTTTATCGCTTCTATATAACTATTACTCCAGTTTCCCCTTCCCGGAAAGTGTATGGGTGGCCATGGGACACGGTCACCCCAAAGGCAGCTCGCCGGATGGGAGCGGGCCATCGCCGGGGCGGCTCAGAAGGCGTCCCGGTATGGCATCCCTTGCTCCCTGCAGAGGGCCTTGATGCGTTCCGTGATGGAACCATAATAGGCATCGTCCTCGATGCTGGCGCCTAGCTCGGCGATCGAGGAGGGATCCACCTCTTCCATCCTGGCCAGCATGCGGGCCATCATACCCGGACGGAGATTGAGACGGTCGACCATGATCATGGAGGCGCCGGCATCGCATATGGAGCCTATCAGGTCCACGAGCCCCCGGTCGGCGACGGTGGGTATGATCGGGCCTAGGAAGGCATACACGTTGACGCCCGCTTCATGCAGGGCCTTCATCGCCTCCAGCCTCTTGGAGGGCGGGGACGCGCACGGCTCGAAGATGGCCGCGCGGTCGTCCCGGACGGTGGTCATGGTGATGCCCACCTCCGAGCCGTCCAGGCGGGAAAGCAGGTCGGCGTCCCTGGCCACCAACGATGACTTGGTCAGCACGCTCGTCCTGGCATGATGCTTGGCCATTATCTCCAGGCAGTGTCGGGTGAGCCGCAGAGCGCCCTCGGCCGGCTGGTACGGGTCGGTGACGGTGCCCAGGCCGATCATCCCCTTCTTGCGCGGGAGCTCCTTGTCAAGGAGGACGGGCAGGTTCATCCGGGCCGAGATCGTGCAGCCCCAGTCGTCCACCGGCCGCCTCATGATGTACGGCGCATAGCAATAGGTGCACCGATGCGCGCAGCCGGAATACGGATTGAGGGCGAGGTCGAGACCAGGGAGGCGCGACGGGGACAACGCCACCGTGGCCTTGGTCATGATGACGTTCTTCGGGCATGCGTCGTCCGAGAGAAAGGAGTCCAGGTTAGACATAGTCGTCGATCCTTCTCTGCGAGAGATAGTCGCGCAGGATTCCACTGTTGGCGATCCATGTATCCATCGGAATGTCCATGCGGCCGGATATGTGCGTCAGCGCCTGTTGCAGCGTCTCGAAGCGGCTCGGTTCGGTCGTCAGCGCGGCCCGGACGTTCTCGCGGACGTTCCATACCCCGACGGGCATGATGTAGCCCGGATGCGCCTCCCGGAAGATGACCGCCCCGGCCTGCTTGTTCTCCCTGGTGAGCAGTTCGTTGATGGCCAGTCGGGCCGCGTAGTAGCAGCCGCCGATGTGGGCATAGTCCTTTCGGCCTCCGAAGAACTCGTGGTCGCTGATGATCTCCACCTCCCTCCCCATGGGGTTCCAGGCGGTGTTGGGATACCACGCCTCGATGAGCTCGTAGCGCCACGAGGTCGGCATCAGAAGGATGCTCCAACGATTGTCCAGCTGATACCAGTCGTACACCCTCCATTCGTCCAATATCGGATTGTACCGCGTGTCCTTGAGGAGGCCCTTTCCCAGGATGTCGTCCACCGCCGTTATGGTCCAGCGGGTCGGCACGAACCTACGGTTCTTCCGTATGCCGAACGCTCCGACCGAGAACGCCTTCTGTATCTTGGAGATCATGACGCCATTACGGTAAAGGTCCCGCACGGCCTCCGTGGCCTTGAGGTCGGTGTCGTAGAACACCTTCTCCACCCTCTGGTCGTACCTCGGGTTCCCTACCGAGAGGTCCTTCAGCCAGGCCGATGGTCCGAACGGCTGGACCTCATCGTCCAGGACCATCCGTCCGGTGGGCCGCTTCTGGAACCTCGCCTCCACCTCCAGGGGATCGGTGGATAGGGCAAGGTCGCGGGTGAGGTCGACGATCCGCCCACCCAGTTCGAAGTTGCAGGCGTCGATGCGGTGCTTGCCCCGCACCAAGGAGAATCGGAAGTCCACGATCTCGTCGATGCTCTTCCCGACCCATAGCTCCGGGGTGTCCATCATGGCGGTGTCGCCCATGAAGGGCGGGACCAGGGGCCCCACCTCCACCTTGGGGTATCCATACCGACCGACGAAGATCCCCGGCGGAGACATGCCCGCCAGATCGAGGGTGTCGATCAGCTTGCGCGTCCTGGAGTGGGAGTAGAACTTGACCATGAGGGGACAGCGGTCCTTGCCGCACAGGTTCCGGGAGCCTTTGCAAATGATGCACGGAGAGCCCTTCGGCACCTGCAGAGCCCCCTCTGAGCTTAGCGCCCCGAAATGGGCGTCGAAGGTTCCCTGAGACGAGCCGAACATCTGCTTTCCCAGTTAATCGTGCGTATTTATCCCTTGTCCATACCCTTCCGAATGTGCCGCACGTTCATTTCAGCATCATGCGGGCCATCTCGGTCGCGCGCCGGTCAGGCAGGACAGTAAGAATGGATCGGTCGGCGAAGCCAAGGCCGAGATGGCTTCCCCCGCCTCTTGGGCCTCGACAACGCATCGATGATAGAGGCGGTCGACGCCCGCATCGGGCCCATGCCCCTCGGCCCTCAGCAGCCTCGCTAGCATGGGTCCCGAGCACCCGCCCGCTTCGTTCGCGTGGTCCATGTCCAAGATGTCGTCGATCACCTGATAGGCGATGCCGCATCTCATCCCGTACTCTCGGGCGGCCTCCACAACTTCCTGTCCAGCATCGGCCGCCATGGCCCCATAGGCGGTGGAGAGCGCGAAGAGCCCTCCTGTCTTCTGTGCTATGATGGAATGATATAGCTCCCAGGAGGTGTCGCTGGTGCTGATCTCGATCCTCGCTCCGCTCACCAACGATCGGTGCACGCGGGCCAAGGACTCCACCGCCTCACGTCCATGCTCCGCCGCCAGAGCATACGGAACGGACATGAGGCCCAGGGCCTCCAGCATCGCCCTGCCGATGCCCATGTCGACATGGACCGCCGCCTCACCTCTCCTCTCGACGTCCCCATCCAGCACGTCGTCGATCATGAGACCGATGGAGTGGGCGACCTCCACCGAGGCGGCGAGATCGAGGGCGGCCGCGCGATCCCTCCCGCCCAGTACGTCGTGCAATAGGAGGGTCAGTCCACCGCGCAGCCGCTTTCCTCCCATGATGTGTACTTCCAGTCCGTGCGGCATGTTCCTGTCCTTGAGGAGATGTCGGATATGGTCGTTGATATCGCTCCGAGCCTTCGCGAGATATCCTTGGAACGGGCGTTCCCTATCGGTCAACTCCAAAGCGAGAGAGGCTGCCATCTCACACCCCTTGCTGGAGGAAGATCACGCTCAGTCCCACCGCGTACAGGACCGAGGTGTACAGCTGCTTCAGCCGAAGTCCGTTCGATCGCGCCTCGATCCCTTCGGACAGACCGTCCAGGTGATCGAACCTCAGGCGGTCGACCCTTGTTCCGATGATGATCAGCACCGTGAAGGTCATGACCGACAGCGCCGCCATCGAGATCAGCGCTCCGATGCTCAATGACGCGGCCGCGAAGGGCATCGAGACGATGAAGACGATAGACCCTATGGCTGGGAAGGCGGCGCACCAGCGAGAGCGAGGGTATCGGACCACCGTCGTCTCCTTGCGGTCCTCCCGATCGGTCGCATAGTCCATGCTCATCATGCTGACGAAGAGGGAACTGGCCGTGAAGCCGAACGCTAGGGCCACCAGCACCGAGAGCGTGGTGATCGTCCCAGCCCCGATGTAGGCGATCGCCAGCACCGCGATGGTGTTGACAGGAACGGCCAGATAGAGCTCGGTGAACGGACGGTAGGAGAGGCGCAGACCGGAATGACTGTAGCCGAGCACGGCGAACACCCCGTACGAGGCGGGAATGATCAGCACCGGACGGAAGGCTACCAGGCCGGCCATGATGAGCAGGATCACTGCCATGATCGCGACGCTGAGCATCCTGGCCTCGCCGACGGTGGCCGAACCGTTTACCAACGGCTTCTTTCGCCCGGTGGCGGCGATGGCCGCTCTGGCGTCCAGCTCCCGGTCGGTGATGTCGTTGAGGGGATGCGAGACGTACTGCATCAGCACGACGCACACCATGGCCGCGGCCATGGGCCAGGGCTCCGCTATCCGCCCGCCCGAGAGGAAGAACGCCAAGGACCCTCCTAGGATGGCCGAGCTGAGGCTCCATGCGGCCAGAGGCTTGATCCTGGCGAAATCCAAGAGCGAGGATGCGTCCATGGTCCTCGAATATCAGCTTTCCATCCGGTCGATTAAGTATGTTATTGCAGGTCTGTCAGGAGGGCCTCTCGCCAGGAGGGAGATGCTCGCCTCAGCTCTCGAGCATCCGGCGGAAGAAGAACATGGCCTGTCGGAGATCGAGCGTCAGACCGGCCACCTTGGTATGATGCAGGAACGCCCTCAGTTCGCCGATCGACGGCATCTTGCCGGAGTAGAGGCGGTTGAGCCCCTGCCGCTCCTTTCCCATCCATTCGAACCGCTTCAGGACGTCGGCGGCGTAGCGCTCGGGATGGTCCCACCGTTCCATGAGCATCTCCGAGGTCTGCATCGCATACACGATGCCGTCGGCCGCCAGCGGCGCTACGGCCCCGATGCTCTCGCCTACCCCTATGACGTTGCCGTTCACGAAGGGCTGGGTGGCCTGAGGGGAGGACAATCGCACCTTGGCGGAGCAGCGGCACAGCACCTTCCCGTTCTCCATGGCGCGGGTGGCCGACGGTCTGTACTCCGAGGCGTCCGCCTTCAGGTTCCCGAAGCCCAGGTGGTACTCGTTGTTGCCAAGGGGAAAGCACCATTCGTAGCCTATCGAGGAGATCCGGATGGACAGGTCGAGCTTCTCGTCCGTCCGGACGCGGAACTGGCTGCAAGGGGCGAGGAACTGCGGTCCGGAGGTCGGGCCCAGGAAGGCCCGGGCCACCCCAGTGGCGTCGATCACGCGATCGTAGTCGTTCGGATCGAACGGCTGCAGGCGGACCTCCGAACCATCCAGCAGGTCGTTCACGAGGCGGGGCTTGTCGATGGTCAGCAGGTCGGCCGCGATGTCCTGGCCCTCGATGTTGATGCTGTCGAACCGCTGCAGCTCGTAGTCGGAAGGCTCCAGGAACCTGGACACAAGACGTTGCACCTCGGAGGTGGGCGACGCGCCCCAGGCGCAGGAGTGTAGGCCGCAACGCGTGCGACGTTCGATGTCATAGACGTCCGACCGAATGCCCTCTTCCTTCAACAGACGGTGCAGGTACGCACCCGACATTCCCGCTCCTGCGATAGCTATCCTCAATCGATCAGCTCTCCTAGGTCTCTTCGATGTATACCGCGGCCCCTGCCGGGCGTTCAGCCCGCCCAAGAGGTGATGTGATATTTGCCATTCTCCTCATAGGTCCCTTTCTTGACCATCCTGACGTTCGCCCCCTTGAGCAGGTAGGAACGGGATAGCATGTGTTGATATAGATCGGGCGACAGCGCCGATAGGCGTATCAGGACATGGTCCTTCCCCATGGACGCGGAGGCCTGCTCGCATCGGTCCAGAAGGGCATTGAATATCTCCCTCTGATCGGAACGGCCGGGATCAGCGATCAGCGCCTTGACGGACGAGTACCTGGCCTCCTCCTCCCTCTGATAGGTGTGCAATATGGCAAAGCCGGCGACCTTGCCGTCGCGCTTGGTCACGAACAGTCGGCCCATGTGCCTTTCCACCGCCATCCTCGCTTCGTCGGCATAGTCGAGCGATGGCGACAGCTCCCGGCTCAGCCTGGTTATGTCGACCAGGACCGATGGCAGGCCGGAGATGTCGACATCCTCCACGAACTGCGTGTGCACCTCATCGCCCAGCATGCGCTTCTCCATGATCAGCACCACCGACGTGGGCACGTAACCGGACGAGAGGTAGAAGTGCAGGTTCTTGGGCATATGGGACATCGTCTCGAGGCCGATGACATCGCAGCCTCGCTCGGACAGATGCCGCTCGCAGGCCGAGAGCAGGGCCTTGCCCACCCCGCCGTTCTGATGGTCCGGCAGGACCTCCAGGGGGCCTATCCAGCCGATGCCGCCCCAGACATGGCAGAAGGCCGAGCCTACGATGGTACCCCCCACCTCGGCCACCAGGCATCCCTTCGGCTCCACTGCCATATATGATTCGATAAGCCGCTCCGAACGCTTCGGATATCGGAACCGTCGTCCAATGTCCTGCACGACCAGGTCGGACCAGGCGATCTGGCCGACCTCCCTCACCCTATCGATGTCCTCTGGCCTCATGGGGCGGATGGCGATCGATCGGTCCTTGTTCATGCGGGCGAAAATGCTCATTGCGCGTACCTCATCTTCTCCATCGCCGCCCCTTGAGCTGCTCGTAGGGCCTGGTGTTCAATATCCGCTCGGGCGGGAGGCATGACCGACCTGCCGCCGTGATGGCCCATTCCCAGTAGGTCAGTTCGTTGGGGAAGGCGGCCTCGGTCCCAAGAACGACGAGCGGGGGGGCCTCGAGCGAGCGGACCGTGTCAGCATCGAGGTCCATGCGGTCCGGGTAGGTGTTCATCTCCAGCGCGACATTGGCGTCCAGGGCGGCCTGGGCGACCTTGTCAAGGTCGAGCTGGATCCTCTCCCTCAGGCCGATCACCCTGCTGGTCGGGTGGCCCAGGACGTCCATCAGCGGGTCCTCCATCGCCTTTAGCATCCGGGCGGTCATCTCCCCCCGGTCCATGGTCAGCGCCGTGTTGATCGACGCGATGACCAGGTCCAGGTCTTCGAGCGGTCCCGCCAGGAAGTCCAGCCGGCCGTCCGGCGTGATGTCCACCTCAGCACCCTTCAATATCGTCATGCCGAGCAGATCGGCCGACTCGTCGATCAGGGCGTTCCTCTGCTCCAACGCAGCGGGGTCCAATCTTCTGCCCCCGAGGCGATCGCAGAAGCATATGTACTCATGCCCCAGGTCCTTGGCCGCGGCGGCCATCTCCAGGACTCTCAGGCCGCCGTCGAAGGTGGAGGAGCGGATGTGCAGGTCGCCCCTGAGGTCATCGGGCGAGGCCCTTGCTTCGGGCAGCCCCCTCATCTCCGGGATCACCAACGGTGCTTGCACCGCATCGAGCACATCGCCCTCGGTGGCCGCCCGGCGGTTGGCGGAGAAACGGACGCTCTTCTCGCGCAGGAGTGCCTCGATATCCCTCACATAAATGTCCGGTCCGGTGGTCCTCAGCAGTTCCAGGCCGAACGTTTCCGGGGCGACGGCCCGCAGCATGCACACCGCCCCCGAGGTCGTCTTGCCCAACGCCTGTTGCCTGTCCACCATCAAGAGCTCCGTTATCTCGGGGCATAGACCAAAGCGGGCGATGATGTCCTCCGTCGCGGGCGCGGAGAACAGCAGCATGATGTTGGCCACCGCCGGCACCCGGCGGCGCAAGGGGCCAGTGAGCTCCAGGCGCTCCAGGCCGGGCGATGGCCGCAGGAAATCGATGATGCGCTGGGCCGAGCGCATGGCGAACGGCGCGGGCACCTCGGCCGACTCTTCGCGCCGCCAGACCAGATGCTCCAGCGTGCGCCGCTCCACCTCCTCGCCGAACTCGGGCAGCTCGGCCAATCGGCCCTCGTAGATGGCGCGCAGGAGTTCATCGACCGAGCGGATGCCCAGGAGGAGGTCGAGGTCGGCGAGGCGTCTCGTCCCCAGCGAGGGTATGCTCCTTAGCAGCTCAAGGTCCTCGGGCAGCAGCCCTCGGACGCTGTCCAGCGCCTCTATGTGCCCGGTCCGGAGGAACTCCTCCACCTTGGCCTCGATGCTCTCCCCCACGCCCTCGATCCGGCGCAGCTCTCCGCGTTCGCTCACCGAGCGGAGGTTCTCCGTGAGCTCCTCGATGCTCCTGGCCGCCTTCAGATAGCTATTGGCCCTCCAATGCTCCCCCTGAAGCTCCATGGCCAGGGCCAGATCGTAGAACAGATCGGCCGCCTTCCTGTTGTCCGCCCTACCTACCATGACCGCCATACGACCGACCTAATGTTGGGAACGCCTGCATCTTATACTTATGAGGGCAGCGGTGATCCCGGCGCCGACACCATTGTCGATGTTGACCGTCACGAGACCTGGCGAGCAGGATTGCAGCATGGAGGCCAAAGCAGCCTTGCCGCCCTCCCCCACGCCATAGCCGACCGAGGTCGGTACGCCTATGACCGGGACGTCGGCCAGCGACGATACCACGGAGGCGAGGGCGCCCTCCATGCCCGCCACGACCACCAGGCGTCCACGCCCTCTTCCAGCATATCGTGCAATGGTCCGATGAAGCGGTGGAAGGCGGCGATGCCCACATCATATGCGGCCATCACCCGGCAGCCCATGGCCTGGGCCACCACCCTGGCCTCCTCGGCCGCCGCGATGTCGGAGCTGCCCGCCGCCAAAAGCCCTATGAGACCGGTCGTCTCGCGCTCCCTCCTGCGGTCCAGGACGATCATCCTGGCGCTGTCCTCGTATCTCGCATCCGGTATCCTGGCGCGTACGCGCTCGTACTGCTGGGGGGAGGCCCGGGAGATCAGCAGGACGTCCCGCTCGGCCATGACGCCCTCGATGATGTCGGCGATGGTATCGGCGCTCTTGCTCTCGCCGTAGATGATCTCCGGAACGCCCTTCCGTTCCGCACGCCGGGTGTCGAAGAGAGTGTGCTCTCCGATCGTGCGGACATAGTCCAGGCGGAGCAGCCTCTCCGCCTCGGAGGCGTCGATCTCCCCCTTCCGGTGCTTTTCCAGGACGTCCCTCACGCTCATCGCGGTGCCGTAGGTGATATGGTTATTTTTTCATTGTGGCCGGGCAAACGATAATACCGCCGCCGGCATATGGCAGGCCGTGAGCGATGAGAAGCTGGAGCGAGTCAGAGCGATGCTTCGCTCCATGGGCCGGGTGGCGGTGGCGTATTCCGGCGGAGTGGACAGCGCACTCCTTGTCAAACTGGCCAAGGACGTCCTGGGCGATGACGCGGTCGCCATGATGAACGTCTCTCCCATCATGTCCGCCGATGATGCGGAATGCGCCGTCCGGACCGCCCGCGCCATGGGCGTGGAGCCGGTCATCGTCCGCTCCGATCCGCTGAGCGACCCTGGGTTTCGAACGAACCCTCGGGACCGCTGTTACCGTTGCAAGAGGCTCGTCTTCACTTCCATACTCGCGGAGGCCAGGGCGCGCGGCATCGATGCGGTCGTCGACGGCAGCCACGCCGACGACGTGGACGAGGACCGCCCCGGCCGACGGGCGTTGAACGAGCTGGGCATTCGCTCGCCGCTGCAGGAGGCCGGGCTGAGCAAGGAGGAGATCAGAGAATCGTCCCGAAGGCTCTCGGTGCCGTCGGCGGACAGGCCGTCGAGTCCGTGCCTGGCCACCAGGATCCCGTTCGGGCGGGAGATCACCGAGGAAGCGCTGCGTATGGTGAGCGAGGCGGAGCAGGCGCTGAAGGACCGCGGGTTCATGAACGTCAGGGTGAGGCACCACGGAACGGTGGCCCGGATCGAGGTGCCTCGGGACGATCTGAACGCTCTGGTCGACAGATGCGACGAGGTCGTCGAAGAGCTGAGGCGCCTTGGCTTCATCTATGTCGCCGCGGACCTGAGGGGGCTCCGCTCGGGGAGCATGTCCGAGGCGCCTGACGAGGAATGAGCGAGCACGAAACTAAATAAACGGCGGTCAGCCAAGGTCATGGTGAGTACATGCCGCTCTACAACATCTCGCTGAACTTCAGGGCCGACACCGACGAGCAGGTGCTGGATGTGCGCGCGTTCATGGAGAGGATGCTGTGCGATTTCCTCCAGGGACGCCCCGCCTCCTGCGTGAGGGTGAGGGTCTCGGAGATCGGCCCCGACGGGCACATCGTCCGGGAGCTGGTGGACGTCGAGGGAGAGGCCGTCCTGCACCACATCCCGCATTCCTGAGGGAACGGCCGGAAAGCGATAAGTATGCGACAGGCCGAATGATGGGCATGCAGATCTTCACGACCATTCTGTCATACGACCATGGGATCCTCCGCCAGGTGCTGGATGTGATGAGCGACATCGCCGAGAACGATTCCTGGGACCAGCACCGCGACGCGCTCCCCGAGGTGGTCGAATTCCTGCAGAGGTTCATGGACCAATATCATCACGGCAAGGAGGAGAGGTTCCTGTTCCCTGCCGCTCCCGCGAACGATGAGCGCCTCCATGAGCAGATCGACGACCTGGTGTCCGAACACCGGCAGGCCAAGGCGTATGCCGATGCCATCGAGCAAGGGGTGCGCGACTGGAACGTGAGCATCCTCCGGGAGAACGTCAACGGCGTGGTCGCCCACATGCGGCACCACATCCTGGAGGAAGAGGACATCGTGTTCCCGGCCTTCGGCCGGGTGGTCGAACCGGAGATCGACATGTCCATGCACGAGGGGGCGCAGGCCTTCATGGAGGAGCGGTTCGGAGCGTCGTTCCAGGCTGACATGGAGGATTTCGCCAACCGTCTGCAGGACAGGGTGATGGGGAAGGGCGTGATCAAGTACGGTCCGATGTGACCGTGACCGATAATGTGATAAAAATGGCGCCGAGGGAGAGATTTGAACTCCCGTGGCGGAACCGCCAGTGGTTAACTCGGAGATCTCGGTCCTTTCGAGACCACCGCCTTACCGGACTAGACTACCTCGGCCCGAGGATGGCAGAGGCGCGCCCATATAAAAGGGTTTTTCCGTGCCATGGTCGCGGCGGCCCTTCGACCGATGAGCCAAGGCAACTTTCATCTATCCCCTTCCCATGGGGAACGTGCGCTAGGATGCGTTAAGAGGCCACATGATCACCATCATCATCGGCAAGGAGAGAAAGGAAGTGGAGGCATCGACCGCCATGGTGGCACTGGAGCGACTGTGCCTCCGGCCCGATTCCTATCTCATTCTCCGGGATGGCGTCCCCATACCGATAGACGAGCCCTTGGGCGACGGCGATGTCATCAAGGCGGTCCGCGTGGCGTCGGGCGGTTGACAGCGTCGACCGACGATGCTGGGGCCCGATCGAAAAGGATCCTGCTCATGGAAGAGCCCGTCCCGTTCTAGCTCCATGGATCGGATGGGGCGAGAAGGGACCAATGGTACGCTTTCGATCAGGATCAACCAAATGTTGGGTTTTTCGGACCGCAGCCCCCGGGGCCAATGGCCAACACTGTTTTTCCAACGAAAGGTATTTAATCACCATTTCCCCCTATTGGGCCGAAACGGTTTACTCCTAGACTGATTTCATGTTCACTCTCACCATCTCATCCCGTCTACCTACGGGAGGTTTAACCCGACAACAGTCGCGGGTCGAGCACAGCAGGCGGCTGGGCTCCGACCATACATAGTGATAGTGCCATCGTTATCCTGGCCCTAGGACGACCGTTTCAATGACGATATAAAGAGGTATACAATATGAACATCGATCCTAGCACCACCAAGTACATGATCAAGGCGAGGCTTCAAGCCGATGGTATCGTCGAGAAGCCCGATGTGGTCGGTGCAATATTCGGTCAGACCGAGGGGCTCCTCGGTGATGAGCTTGACCTCAGGGACCTTCAGAAGAGCGGCCGCATAGGCCGCATCGAGGTGGAGGTCAGCTCCAAGCAAGGCAAGTCGGAAGGGGAGGTCCTCATCCCCTCCAGCCTCGACCAGGTGGAGACGGTCATCCTGGCCTCCGCCCTTGAGACCATCGACCGCGTCGGTCCGTGCAAGGCCAAGATCAACATCCTGAGCATCGAGGACGTCAGGGTCTCCAAGAGGCAGAAGATCATCGACCGTGCCAGGGACCTTCTTACCGACCTCATCAAGCAGTCCAAGACCTCTGGCATCGACCTTACCGAGAGCGTGAGGCAGTCCGTCCAGGTGGAGGAGATCACCCACTTCGGCAAGGAGCACCTGCCCGCCGGCCCCAACGTCCAGGACAGCGACGCCATCATCATCGTGGAGGGCCGCTCCGATGTCCTCAACCTGCTCAAGTCGGGCATCAAGAACGCCATCGCCGTGGAGGGCACCAACATCCCCCGCACCATCGCCGACCTGTCCAAGGAGAGGGTCATCACCGCCTTCGTGGACGGCGACCGCGGCGGCGAGCTCATCCTGCGCGAGCTGTTCCAGCTGGCCGAGGTGGACTTCGTGGCCCGGGCCCCGAGGGGCATGGAGGTGGAGGAGCTCACTCAGAAGCAGATCATGAAGTGCCTGCGCAACAAGATCCCCGGCGAGCAGTACATGGAGATGTACGGCCTGACGGTGGAAAAGGAGCGTCCCGAGCCGGAGCCGGAGAAGCCTGAGCGCCATGTGGAGAGGCCTGAGAAGGCCGAGAAGCCCCACCGCGAGCCTCGCGAGAAGAGGGAGCCCCGCCCCCGCCATGAGAAGGAGCGGGAGCGCGAGCGGGAGCCCGTCCATGCGGTCGCCGAGCCCGAGCCTGTCGCCGCTGAGCCGGAACCGTTCGAGGAAGCCCCGAGCAAGCACCTCTCCGAGGACCAGATGAAGTTCAGGACCATGATCAACGAGCTCGGCTCCACCTCCAAGGCCAAGATCCTGGGGGCTGGCATGGAGCTCCTCAAGGAGGTTCCAGTGCGTGAGCTGGTCAACACCCTCAAGGCCGACGCCACCGGCGTGGTCGCGGTAGTGTTCGACGGCATCGTCACCCAGCGCATACTCGACATCGCCTCCGACAAGAAGATCGCCACCATAGTGGGCACCAAGATGGGAAACATCGCCAAGCAGCCCGCCTCGGTGGAAGTGTGGTCCAAGGACGACCTCAACGAGTGAGACCCGATGAGCGAGAAGATCGACCTGTCCCGGGAGACCGACCTGCGCGGCCTCTCCACCACCGAAGACATCCTGATACCAGCGGACCCGCTCAAGCGGGTCATCGGCCAGGATGAAGCAGTGGAACTGGCCCGGATAGCCGCCAAGCAGAGGAGGCACCTTCTGCTGGTGGGCCCTCCGGGCACGGGCAAGTCGATGATCGCGCAGGCGCTCGCCCTTCACCTCCCCCGGCCGACCGAGGAGGTCCGGGTGGTACACAACCCGGAGAACCCAGAGCGGCCGCTGGTGGAGGTGAGAGGCGAGGCGGAGGTCCTCCGAGAGAGGGAGTCTAAAGGCTCCGCCGAGGGCGAGTTGATACGGCCGGAGGCCGCGCCCGTGAACGTGGCCGAGCGCCTGGGCTACCGGTGCCGCAGCTGCGGCGCTTACTCGTTGCCCTCGGAGCGGTTCTGCCCCAGCTGTGAGAAGGCCAAGATCGACATGGGCCCGCAGGCCGGCAACCCTTCGGGGACATCCTGGGCGGGCTGATGGAGTCCATGGCCGGGGCCGCTCCCTTCCCCACCGGCAAGGAAAGGGTGACCACCACCCGCAAACGGTTCGACAAGGAGGAGGTGGTGGTGTTCGAGCGAAGCGGCGACATGATCCGCGTGCTCGACCAGAAGGCGCTGGAGCGGAGGAGGGAGATCGAGAAGCTCAATCCCCGCAAGGTCATCGTGCCCATGGACCGCAATCCCTTCGTTCTGTCGACCGGAGCGTCGGAGACGGAACTGCTGGGCGACGTCCGCCACGACCCCTTCGGCGGCCACGGGCAGCTGGGCACGCCTCCTTACGAGAGGGTGGTCCCTGGCGCCATACACGAAGCGCACCAGGGCGTGCTGTTCCTGGACGAGATATCTCATCTGGGCCCAACGCAGCGCTTCATCCTCACGGCCATGCAGGAGAGGCGGTTCCCCATCGCCGGGCGGAACCCGCAATCGGCCGGCGCCTCGGTGCGCGTGGACGCCGTACCGGCCGATTTCATCCTAGTGGCGGCGTGCAACATACAGGACCTGGAACAGGTGCTCTCGCCCCTGCGCTCCCGGATCAGCGGCGACGGGTACGAGATCCTGGTCGAAACGACCATGGAGGACTCACCGGCCAACCGCGCCCTGCTGGCCCAGTTCATAGCCCAGGAGATAGTCACCGACGGCCGCATACCGCATGCCAACTTGGCGGCGGTGGAGGCCGTCATCAGGGAGGCGAGGCTTCGGGCCAAGGTCCTGGACGGCCGCGATGGATCGCTGACCTTGAGACTTCGCGAACTGGGAGGGCTGGTCCGCTCGGCGGGAGACCTGGCGGTCGCCAACTCGGACCCTGTGATCGACGAGAAGCACGTCGCCGCGGCGGTGCGTCGCAGCCGTCCGGTCGAGGAACAGATAAAGGCGCGCTACGGTTCGTACATGCGGGGGCTGGGCACCGACATCTCATCGGCGCAGAAGGAGAAGTCCCCCTACTATTTCTGGAACGAGCACAGGCAGGACGACCAGGCGTACCACTGAGCTCATAGCCATCGCTGCATCTGGAAGGCGTCCTCGCCATCATTGTAGTAGTTGTGGATCACGTCGACGCGGCGGAAGCCCAGTTTTGGTAGAAGTTGAGGGCGGCGCGATTGTGCTTCCGCACTTCTAGGGTGACCACGCGGGTGCCGCTCCGACTGCTCACCTCCATGAAGCGGTTCATGAGCATGGTGCCCACTCCCTTCCTTTGAAGGTCAGGACTGACGGCCAGCATCAGCACCCTGGACTGGACAGGGGAGGTCATGGCCCCCAGCAGGAAGGCCTTGATGCCATGCGGCGACTCCACCACCAGGGAGCCCTCTGGCCACGACGAAGATATCGAGGTGAAGATGCCTGGATCGTACCGCTCGCTCAGCGTCCGGCATGCCAGATCGTAAACGTTGGCGAGATCGGCCTCGGAGAATCCCCTAAGATACACCTTCATCTCAATTGTTCCGCTTGTGCATAATCTTTTTCCAGGACAAAAATGCTAGAGCGGCCCCGCTCGGTAACATTAACCATGCCGCCATTCCGATCCCTTGGCCGCGCGGGTACGGCACCACCTCGACGGTGCACGTCCTCGTGACCGTGTTGTTGTACGCGTCATAGGCCGTGACCCAGACGTAATGGATGCCGGGAGGCAGCACCACGGTCCAGCTGCTCCCCGTCCATTCCACCGTCCCGTCGCCTCCGAGGTCGAACTCGACGCGGGAGATGCCGGACTCGTCCGAGGCGTTGGAGGCGTCGATCACCACCGGCACGTTCTCCCCCACGGTGCATTCGTACCAGGGAAGCGACAGTTCCGGCGGATGGGGATCGTCGCACCAGCGGTCCAGAATACCTCGGCGAAGTAGCCGCTCACCTCCGCCGACGTTATGGCAAGCCCGATCTCGCGGTTATCCCGTAACGCGGGATCGCACCAATTGAGCGACGATACCACGGCGATATCGTCGACCACCATCCCCTTGTTGTGAACGATGCCAAAGTCGTGATACCTGGACACGATCTTGGCCTCCAGGTCCCAGCCGCCCCGCCGTGCCGCCTCGTTCAGATGCTCCGCCACCAGGGCGTTCTCCTTGTATGACCACGCCGAGTCCAGCAGAACGCGGACCTGGACGCCTCGCGATGCGGCCAGGGCCACTTCCGATAGGAGGCTTTCCTGCGATACCCAGTCCTCTTCGATGTACAGCGTCTGAAGCAACAGTCGGTCCTTCGCGGACCGGATGAGGTCGATGTACTGCCCCTCGGCGTTGTCCGGCGATACGAGAGGGGTCACCTCGGCCACGTAACGACGGTACGGCAGCTCCGGCGTCGGCCAAGGCTGCCATCCCATGGGGATCGCCGCCGTCGGCTCCCGCACGTCGATGGTGCCCGCGAAATCCTCGTCGAAGACGGCCGAGAGATGGAGGGCCATCTGACGGTCGTCGCACACCGCCCCCCATCCACGGTTCTGCAGCAATCCATTCGCCCAGTTCTCGGACATGACCAACGAGCGCCGCTGATCGACTATGAGGTACTTGCAATGAAGATAGTCGTATCGCTTGTAACCGTCGAGGGAGGAGAGCACCTTGACCTGGCAGCCGGCATTCTTGAGGGCGGCCAGGGCGGAGGAGCACCGCTCATCGATGCCGGCCACCGGCTGGCCTTCCACCAGGACCTGCACGTCCACCCCCTGGCGGGCCCTATCGGACAGGGCCGATACGATGAGGACGTCCGTCAGCTCGTACACCGCGGCCTTGATGGAGGACGAGGCGAGGGATATCTCCTTCAATACCCGCTCCCGGGCCTCCTCCGGCGCGGTGAACGGTTCCACGGTCGCCTGGAAGGTCCCTACGGCCACGCTGCTTCTTCCGGGCGGCCTCACCGACCAGTCCTCCGCGGTGTCGGTGTCCCCTCCGATGCGTACCGCCGCATGCCCCTTCGTCAACGACGGCACCGGGGCCCCCTCCCATCCTTCCAGCTCATCGGCCGTCTTGCCGTAGTACAGGCTGTCGTGCAGAACGCCGGCGGGATCGTACAGCTTTACGCAATCGCCCGCGTCGGCGAGCGTGAATCGGCCTGCCCGGTGGACCTCCCCCGAGGACATGCTCAGGAACCGGGTGTCAGGATGAAGCTTGACGAAGGTCTCGGGATCGGCGGCCAGCGCAAGACGTTCGCCGTCCGCCAACGAGGCGTTGATCAGCGTGACCGTTCCCTCCCCGTCGGCGAACGACCATCCGCTCAGGTCGACCGTGCCTCCTTGGCATTCCACGATGATGTGCTCGGACGGCGAGCACGGACTGACCTCGACCATCAGGACCGCGCCTGATGCGCATGTCGAGAAAACGGTTTGTACCTCCGGCCCGTCGGAAATCGACGAGAGGCCGGGCTGGGCGGTGGGGAGTAGAAGGACCAACAGGGCCAGGAGGTATAGGCCTCTCATCTAGCCCTGGGACCGATGCCGGGGATGAAAACCAGAGCGACTACAGTTAGGCCGCTTACAGGTATTGCACCAGGTCGGCGAGCACGGCGGCAGGGTCAGAGGCCTTGACCACGCCCGAGGCGAGGAGCACGCCGTACGCGCCCAGCTCCATCGCCCTCTTTACGTCGCGGCCGGTCTTGATGCCGGCCCCGCACAGCACCTTGATGCCGTCATCGACCCGGCGGACCGCCTTGACGGTGTTCTCGATGACCTCGGGCCTCGCATCGGTGACCGAGGTGTCGCCGCCGATGAGCTCGGGCGGCTCCACGGCGATGAGGTCGGGGGCCAAAGAGGCCGCGGCCGCCGATGTGCTCGTGGTGTCGGTGCAGACGATCGTCGTCAGCTGATTGGAGCGGCACATGTCGACGGCCGCGCCGATATCGGCCAGCCGCAGCCGCCGCTCCGAGTGGTTTATGAGCGTTCCTGCGGCGCCCGCTCCACGCAGCAACTGAGCCGTCAGGCGCCCGGTGGCCGCGCCCGGCCGGCAGGGATCGACATGCTGCGCGAACACGGGCAGGTCCACCGAGGACGCGATCTGCGCGATAGCAGTGGCCGGCGGACAGACCCCGATGGCGACGCCCGTCCTCTCCGCCACCTCAGAACATGTTTGGGCGAGGCGGAGGGCCTTTTCGCCCTCCACCTCGGAATAGGCCTTGAAGTTGACGATGACCGCAGGTGTGCGGATTTCAGTCAAGCTTCTCCATCCTTTCCTTGAGCTTGCTCAGGACGGCGGGACGGGTGGTGTACTCCATCTCCTCCGGACCGAGCACGGCGGGCATGAACGGCCCATGCCGCCGCATGTATATGGAGGCCTTGACCGCTCCCTTGCGCGCCTCGTCCCAGCAGCTTCCCTTGAAGTAGTCCACGGGGATGTGCACGCCAGGCTTGGAGCCGGGGTCCTCGAGACCCTGCAGCTTGCCGTTGGAGACCATCATGCCCAGCGCGACGATGCGTGGCGGACCGTCAAAGAACACGGGGTCCGAGTCCTCGACCGAGCAGGGGTACCAGCCGCCGTAGTGCGAGCCGCGCATCCAGCCCGCCACCAATGACGGGAACATGTACGGCTGGAGGACCTCGCCCACGGCGGGCAGGCCGCTCTGGCAGCGCACGACGCACACGGGGTCGTCCTTGCCCACGTACTTGCCGGCCGAGATGTTCAGCTTCTCGGTCGATACGGCGGCGGCGATGCCTATGTCGTCGCTCTTGCTCCAGATGCGCTTGATCGCGTAGCGGGTGGTGTCGCCCAGCAGGGTGAGCATGTCGTACGTCTCGTTGGGCGAGGACATGACGACCTTCTTGGAGTCGCACACGTCGACGATCTCGAACTTGAATCCCTCATGAGCGCGGGGGTCGATGACCAGCCCGGTCGTGGTGAACGGGTCCATGAAGGTCCTGCACAACGGCAGCGAGTACGAGGAGGGCTCGGTCTTGTCGGCCATGAGGAACACCATGGGCTCGGCGCCGCGCTCCTTGAACTCCATCTCCGCCGCTCCCGGGCCCGCCCCGCGGACGTTGCCGGAGAAGGCGTCGGTCAGCAGGTCCTGTCCGGCGGCGTAGAGCTTCATGGACTTGGCGGCCTTGGTCGCATCCATGAACGCCTCCCAGGCCAGGCCGTGGACGTCCTTGTTGTTCTCGCCACGGTTGTGGGTTATGAACAGGTTGATGTCGTCGCCGACCCTGGTGACGTAGTAGTCGTTGATTGTGCCGGCCGAGAGGCCGTCGGCGAGACGCTCGTCGCACTTCCGCATCATGAGCGGGTGAGGCCTTGCGTGTCCGCCGACCGATCCAACATCTGCCTTTATGACTGATAAAGTAACCCTGTCAGACATTCCATTTTCCCCTGAGCTATAATCTGGAAATAATGCTTGCCATATAAATACTTAGCAACACGAGGCCGCTTCATCGACCCATATGGCCGTCGTTAGCGCCGATTGTGAAAGGTAGGATATAAGCCGTTCGGATGCGACGTCCCGTTCCGCCTGTGACGCGAGCGTGCGCGAGATGCTCGAACAGGACGGCCCATCCGACGGCCCCGGTATGCGACGGCGCCATCACTGGGTGACGATGATCACCGTCACCGGGCAGGCGTCGGCGGCACTGTTGGCGCAGTCCGCCAGGCTGTCAGGGGCCTCTCCCTTGCCCAGGTCCCCGCCCACGCGGTACTGCTCTACTATCTCCGAGGTGCCGTCATCGCTCTCGCCGAAGATATCGGGGCATTCGTCCTGATAGCACACGCCGCACTGGATGCAGCCATCGCGGTCGATCTCGATCTTGACCATGAGGGTGCAATTAGCACGAGGGGCATTATTATTCTTTCCTTCCGGGGCTTTGTAGATTTCCTCATGGCCGACGTCGGAAGGCCGAAATAACGTCGGCATGAAATGACCTCGTCTGAGGTCAGTCGTTCTCGCAGAAGAACACCGACTGGTCTCTGGGACGGAATGGTCTCATGCCGAACGATTCTATATTCGAGAACAATGGTTTAATGCGTGCGGTCGATCAAATAGCGAAGGGGGCCGGACGACTGGGCCTGCCACTATATTCGTGCGCTTGCTCGAAGCGCACGTACACGCAGCACCAGCTGCTCGTTCTAGTGGTGCTGAGACAGCTGCTGGCCAGGTCGTATCGCGACCTGGTCGACCTCATCGAGCTGATGACGCCGCTGCTGCGCCGTCTCCGTCTAACGAAGATGCCGCACTTCACCACGCTGCAGAAGTTTGCGTTTCGATTGGAAACGCATGTGCTGGACGGGCTGGTGTTCACGCTCGCTTCGAGCGTGAACGGCGATCGCGTCGACGCGATCATCGACGGGACCGGCATGCAGCCTGGCTCTGCCTCGTATTACTACGTCAGGACAATGTCGCTGCGCAAGAAGGAGATGGAGCTTCGAGCGGTTCGACAGCACGTCAAGCTCACGCTCGTCGTTGACGAGCGAACGATGATGATACTGTCGATGCTGACGACGATCGGTCCTGGTCCGGACGTACAGCTTCTGCGGCCTGCCGTGTCTAAGGCGATAGAGCATGGTGCAAGCATCGAGACGGTCATCGGCGACAAGGGCTACGATTCGGAAGCGAACCGACGCTTCGTAGTTCACGAGCTCGGCGCTGAAGCGCACATACCGCTGCGCAAGGTGATGCGGACGGCCGAGAACAGCCAGGGCTTCTATCGACGACGGCAGCTCCGTGTGTTCGACCGAACGTTCCACGATAGTGGAGCGCTCATCGAGACGGTCAACTCGATGCTCAAGCGGTTGTCAGCAGTCGTGCGCTCGCTAATTTAGGAGCTTTTTACAAGCCCCAGGCACTCTTCTCACCCATTTGTTCAAATAACCTCTGCTCCGACCACATTGTCGAAAATAATATCAAGGACACTGTTTGATATTTGATAATATAATGATAATGTTATTATGATATTGAATAATATCCTCATGGGGAATATAGGTGAAGAGAACCGAATTAGAGAGGATTAATCGGTGCTAGGGTTTCATCTGATATCCCATTAGGTGAATGGATGAGAAAAAAATGCCGAGTAATACCAAAAACGTGCTTGATAATGGCCATCGGCTTGATTGCGACCATGCTATTTTCGACAATAATAGGACCAGTTGGTGCGGGAGTCAATTACGCTCCGCCAGAAGCGATTGGCGGTTATGTAAGAGATGCAAATGGGAATCCCGTCTCAGGTGCCCGAGTCATAGATCTTACCGGAGGTGGGTCCGACACGACCGATTCATAAGTCGTCATACCCCGATGACCAGTACATCGCTATAAATTATGCTCACGCAAATGATGGGGGTACCCTTAGCATCACCCTTTACAGGCCAGATGGTACAAATGCTCAGACGTATGCAAATCTGCCCATTGGATCAGGTACCTGCTATCATCAAACTTGTGGGGAACAACCTGGAATTTGGAGCTTTATAGCGACCTCATCGATATATGGTTCTTGGCAGAGAACCACCACGGTAGGATTTATGGTATTAGACTTCTCTGATGACTATGGAGCTTCATTCGACAATCTACTAATTGGTATGGCTACAAAAACCGCAATTGGCTCAGACACCCATGGGATAACCACTTCGGTGGGTGCGTCTATTTACTCGTATGTGAATGCGGGAGGTCAAAATGGAGAATATAATAGATCGATATATCTTGGAGTATCGACGAGATATCATGATAATGATGTTCGATTCGGATACGATTCTATCAGATCTGTAACCGTCATCGTTAAAAGGTGATTTGGGACCCAGACGGGGATGGAGGTCAACCTGCATATGGCTCACCCTATTCGATTGATAATTCATACGTTGAATTCAGAAATGGTGGATCAGCCATGGCCGGTAGTGATGTTTTGCAATACTCAGATGGTTCGACTGTTGGGGTTTTAGGTGACGTTTGTGTATCGGCAGTAACTGCAGCAATGGCTCCTGCGGCTGGTTTGGCTCTAGAGCTAGCATATATCATGTCGATGACTGCCATGAGTTCCCGCACCGCACCTAACTTCATTTCAGATTTCGGCGACAGTAGGGTTGGAGCGGGAGTCGATTGGAGCAGTGGGGTTTACTTGTGCCCGGATTCAACCACCTACAATTATGTCCAGATAAGTCTAAATGAGGATTTTGATTCCAGATATGCATTCGAAATATCAGCAATATTTTTTGGTGTGAGCAATAATATAAATTATGAAATCATATCGAGCCCGATCTATTTATGCGTGGGAACATAAACCTCTTTGTTTTCCTCTTTTTTGTTTTATTTTATTATAATGATATATAATAATATTTTATAAATAATTATATAAGTAATCCCAATGCATATTATTGGTGGCGGGGATGTCTGATACAGAAATGTATTAGCAATGTATCGTTTATATCGAAGGTATTATACCGCGCCCGGGCGATTCACGTTCATGAGCGCGGAGGGAGCGCGTCCGGGGAGCGGGGACCGGACGCCCAACGGCGATGCCGATCGTTCGGAGCGTGATCGTGCGGATGGAGAGGCCAGGGCCTTGCTCATCCGCGGTAGGAAGCGGCGACGCATGATCATTATCTCCGCCCTCCTGGTCGTGGCCGCCATCTTGATCGCCCGGCCGATATTGGCCGAGCTGGACCTCACTCCCTCCCAGAAGCTCATCGTCACATCGGACGACCTGGGGCCGGGATGGTCTGGAGATAGTGTCAGCCAGGTAACGACCCGCGCGGCCGGAGCGACCGATGCGGCGACGATAGGGATGTGGAACAGCGAACTGCGGCTCGATTGTCGTGCGACCCTCACTGCATTTTCCACGCTGGAGCATGCCAATGAGTCATACCAGCGAACGCTTGACGGTTACACGGGCGACGAGGCCCGGCATGAGGGCCCGGTGAGCGTCGAGGCGGGCGACAGGTCCGTGTTCATAGACTATCAGAGCGAGGACGGCAAGATACGAAACGCGGTGCTGGCGATGCAGAAGGGCAGGTTCATCGCCACCATCGCATTGGTGACGCATGACGGCCCCGGCATCGATACGGCGCTCATCGTCGAACTGGCAAAGGTCCAGGCGGCCAGGTTGCCCTGAGCGGGAAGCGGGGTAACGGTTCGGATATGAGGTCCGATGAACGATCGAACCGTCTTCCCGTCATGACGCAAGCGTTGCATCTCCCTCCAGAACAGCTGTACGATCCCTCATCTAGCCTGCCGGCACAGGCGGCGTCGATGGCGAACAAGAGGCGATCCAAACGGGGCGGCCTCGCCTAAATTATTATATCCTCCCAGCCATCCCAGGCCCGGTGTTAAAATGAGCGAGGCAAATATCCGAACATCTTTGAGCCTCACCCCCGCCGACGCCGACCGCGAGGTGGTGGTCCAGGGCTGGGCCCAGGACGTGAGGAACCTGGGAGGCATTTCATTCCTGCAGCTCCGCGACCGGTACGGGATCGTCCAGGTCACCGCCCCCAAGAAGAAGACGGCGCCCGAGGTCATGGAGATTATGGCCTCGCTCTCCCGCGAATCGGTCGTTCGCGTTACGGGCATGGCCAAGGCATCGGAGCAGGCCAAGGGCGGGGTCGAGGTCCTGCCCACACGTTTGGAGGTCCTGTCGGCGGCCGCCGTCCCGCTGCCCATGGGCGTGATCGACAAGGTGAACGTGGAAGCGGACACCAGGTTCGACCACCGGTTCATGGACCTCCGGAAGCCGGAGACCCGCGCGGTGTTCGAGATCAAGTCCGCCGTACTGGATCTCATAGACGGCTACCTGGTCGACCGCGGCTTCGTGGAGATCTTCACGCCCAAGCTGGTGGCCTCGGGAGCGGAAGGAGGCGCCACCCTGTTCGAGCTGCGGTATTTCGACCAGAGCGCCTACCTGGCGCAGTCGCCGCAGCTGTACAAGCAGATGCTCATGTCCACCGGCCTGGACCGGGTGTTCGAGATCGGGCCGGCATTCCGCGCCGAGCCGTCCGATACCGTCCGCCACGTGTCGGAGTTCATATCCTTCGACGGGGAGATGGCGTTCATCGACTCGCAGAGGGACGTCCAGAAGATGATCGAGGGATGCACGCAGACGGTCATCGGGGGCGTGATGGAGCGGTGCCGGAAGCAGCTCGAGCTGCTTGGCGCCAACGTCGCCCTGCCCAAGGCGCCGTATCCGATCATCGCCTACGAGGACGCCGTGGAGATGGTCAACGCCGAGGGCATGAAACTGGCGCTGGGGGAGGACCTCGGCACGGAGGGCGAGAAGCTGCTGGGAGAGATCATGGCCCGCCAGGGCAACGAGATGTACTGGATCGAGGAGTACCCGGAAGAGGCCAAGCCGTTCTACATCATGGAGAAGGATGGCACGCCATACTCCTACTCCTTCGACCTCGACTACAAGGGCCAGGAGATCTCGTCGGGCGGACAGAGGGAGCATCGCTACGACCGGCTGGTGGCCAGGATGGAGAAGAAGGAGCTCAACCCCGACGCCTTCAACTTTTACCTGGAGGCATTCAAGTTCGGCATGCCCCCCCATGGAGGCTGGGGGCTGGGCGTCGAGCGCCTCATACAGAAGATGCTGGACCTCCCGAACATACGGGAAGCGATCCTGTTCCCACGGGACCGCATCAGGCTGGTCCCCTGAAACCCCTTCCCCAACCCCTTACCCTTTCTTCGAGCCACCTATTATCTCCTTCCTGCTACCATCCTCATCCGAGGAAGTTTTATGGAGGTCCCAAGTTCGTTGAGGAAGGAGCACGAGGAACTCCTGTCCATGTTGGAGAGGGCAATGGCCGCACCGGGAGAGGTCGGAGAGGCGGCTCGGGTGGTGTCCGAGCACCTGATGCCCCATTTCCACCGGGAGGAGGAGTTCGCCCTCCCCCAGCTCGGTTCGCTGACGCTGTCCGGAGAAAGGAGGGTCGAGCATCCGGAGAAGGTCATCGAGCTGACCGAGCGGCTGAGGGAAGAGCTGCCAAGGATGCTGGAGGAGCACGTGCAGATCGCCATCGCGCTCGAGTCCCTCCGCGCCGCGGCCTCGAGGGCGGGCATGGAGGAGCATGTCATCTTCGCCGACAAGTTGCTGCTGCACGCGCAGATGGAGGAGGAGGTGCTGTATCCCACCTCGCTGCTGATCGGCTCATACCTAAAACAGAGCCTTGTCACCCGAGCGTGACCTCAGTCGTCCCGGGGGTCGAAGAGGAGCTCGTCGTCCACGACCTCCTTCTTCTTCGCCCTTTTCCTTTTATCACGCACGTTCTGGTATCGGCACACGCGAAGGTAGGCGCCCGGACGTCGTTCGCCCTCGTAGTCCTTGGTGACCTGGATCGAGACGACCTGGCAGTCGTCGGGGAACAGGATCCCGGTGAGAGCGTCGTTGATCGCCCTCACCAGCTTGTCGATGTCCGGCTTCACGGTCGGCCGCAACCGGCGGTGGGCCGGCACAGAGGGCGGCCTTGGAAGGATGAAGTCCACGTCCAGGGTGTAGGCCGATGAGCGATCGGAGGTCCACTCCTGGCCGAGGAGCACGTTCTGGGCCTCGGTGGCGACCCGATTGCGCCAGGCGTTGAGCTGGCTCTGGTTCTGATGGGTGGTGACCGTCTTGTTGAGCTTGGGGATGTAGAACGCGCGGGTGCTGCCCTCGGGCGTTGGCTCTCCCAGCACGATGAACGAGATGATCTCTTGAGGCTCGCCAAGGTCGATTCTGGTCATTCCCATCCCCGCCGCTAGCGCGTCGGACGCCGCCCCATTGCTGTTGACTACTATAAAAGTGCGTCTCCGGCCAGGCCGAAACTGCTCCCATGACCGTGGCCCGGAGGTGGCCTAGGAAGGACGAAATGTTGTAATATCCCTTGCTCAACACCTGTCGCCCCATGATAGACCTGCAACATGCCCTCGAAGAGAGAATAGCAAGCATGATGGAGGAGGATGGCGGCCTGGTGGCAAGCCCGGAGATCATGGATGACTGGTGCGCCATCCACTATCACGACAGTTCCGGCAACATGGTCAGATGCGAGTTCTTGGAGACGGAGCGTTCATGGAGGAACCGCGACGCCGTGCAGGACTACAACGACCTCATCGACCAGGGGGTGGAGGTCGTCGTCATCGTTCCAGAGGCCGTCATGGGCGCCGTGGACCGGTACCTGGGAATGTTCGCCCACCCCGACATCCAGCTATCCAGCATGGAAGAGGTGGGGATAACGGCCAGGGAGCTCATCGCCGACTAGGCGGAGAAAACGCTAAATCGGCGTCGCCGCATGGCCGATGCAGGTTTTCGAAGGCGTGGGGGCGGCATGGTGGCAGAGGAGGTATCCCTGGAGGCTGGACGATGGTCAAGGCTGGAGATCCGGCTCAAGGGCCTGTCCCCTCGCCGCAGGGTGCTCGCTCTGCTGTTCACCATGCTGCTGGTGTACGGGAGCTTCATCGCTTTCAGCGTCCTTCTCCTACAGCCCTTCCTCGACCAGAACAACATCGGGACCACCGACCTCTCCGTCTTCCAGGAGCGGGCGCGATTGATACTCAACGGGGGCATCATCTACCGGGACGTGCCGTTCCTCTCCTTCCCCGTGGAGTCCCCGCCCATCATCAATTATCTGTTCCTGCCCCCCCAGCTGGCCGGAGGGGAGGGGTGGGCCTACGAGATCTGGTTCTCCCTGTTCGCTCTGCTGTCGTCCCTCAGCACCTACCTGTTGCTAAGGAAATGGGATGACCATCTGGCGTTCGTCTCCGCCCTGTTGCTGTTACTGTGCCCATCCCTGGTGGTCGAAGCCACCATTGCTCAGCAGGATGAGCCCATAGTGGTGTTCCTGTTCATCCTGCCCGTGCTCCTGTTCCTCAGTAAGAGCTTCAAGGGTGCGACGGTGTCGGTGACCTTAGGGTTCTGGACAAAGTTCCTGTCCATCATCCTGTTCCCGGCCATGTTGCTCCAGGTCCCCACCTGGAAGGAGCGGTTCCGCCACATCGGGCTGGCGGCCCTGATCTCACTGGCCGTCGCGCTGCCGTTCCTGATCATCTGCCCCTACGAGTTCCTTCTCTTTCCCACGTACTACATGCTGGCCGACAATGATGGGGGCGCCGGGATGTCTGCCGTGGGGCTCATGAGCGACGGGGGGCTGGTCATCCCTGGTGCGGTGGGCGCCCTAGTGACCGTGGCCGCGCTGATCGCCACATATTGGTTCTGCTGGAAGCACAAGCTGGACGTCTGGCGTTCCTGTCTTCTGGTGACCGTGGTGTTCCTGTCCATCTACCCTATGATCAGATTGAGCTACTTCATCATCCCCTTCGCATTCCTGACGGTATGGGCGGCCGAGAATCGGAGGGTGCTGCTGCGCCTCCTGGGAATGTACGTACCATTGACGATCGCCAATGTACTGGATTTCAGCATCGACGATGGTAACGTGCCGGCGATGTACGCGTGGGTGGCCCTGGTGGCCCTCATCATCGGCCTGTTGATCCTGGCAGACGCCACTCGCATAGCTCTTAGGGAGGACTGCTTCCTCGACCGCTCGCCATCCGATCCGCTCCCCATCTGGGAGGGGGACGACGGGCAACCCCTGGGAGAGGCCTCCCGGGAGGCGAGCTAGGACAATGGCGTTCATCTTATCTACGTAGTCTACTCATCGATCGAACATGCCTGCCGCTATCGTGCTGGTGAGCTGCGATGTCGGAAAGGAGGACAGTGTGGCGGACGAGCTGTGCAGCATGCAGGGAGTCGAGAACGTGGCCATCGTATACGGCGCGTACGACCTGGTGGTCAAGCTATCGGCCGAGACGCTGGAGGGACTCGAGGGGCTCATCATCAGAAAGCTCCGCATGCTACCCGGGATAAGAACGACCGTCACGCTGATGGTGTCGAGAGAGTGCCCCGTCCGATGACCTCATAGGACGAGCATCGGGCTCCACGGCGGGAGACGGATCGCTCTCAGACCCGTACATCGCCGGCGTTTGATCGATCACTCGGGCCCTAGCGCTCCGGCCTTTGGCTCCGCTATTGCGGCCGGGGGCTCCTGGCGTTCGCCATCCGCCACCCTTTCGATGGCCCGGGTGATGAAGGGCTTGGTCTTCATTGCCGTATAGGTGGTCTCCAGCAGCATGGCGCTCGCCGCCAGGCTGCACACCAGTCCGAAGATCCACGACCCTTCGAACTGGAAGAACGCATAGCCGTCCGCGGTGGGGCTGAACGCCACGGCAAGTATGACGGGGACGTACATGAGGAAGCACCGGGCGGCGATCATCCTGTTCTCGGCGGCCCATGCCAGGAGGAACATTATCGGGATGAGGTAGTAACCGGTGTGAATCTTCGGATATAGGACGAAGAACACGGCCAAGGCGAGCGTGATGCTCTCCCACTTCCCGAGGTCCTTCCGGTATGCGTAGAGATAGGCGGCGAGGAGGCCGAGCAGGACGAGGGCCAGCTCCACCGCCATGGGGACCCCATAGCCTCCGCTCTCCAGGAACTGGAACACGCTGAACCCCTCGATCTTCCTTTCAGAGTTCCCTATGAAGTAGTAGCGCAGGAACCATGTGAAATCGTCCCCGCAGAGGATCAGGAAGGGGGCCGCCACCGCGGCGGATATCGCTCCGATGATGCCTATCATGAGCCCCCGCTCCTTCCATGTGCGTCTCCGAAGGAAATGGATGGGGACCAACAGGATCGCCCACATCTTGGTCCATATGCAGAGCCCCATCGCCACCGAGGCCAGTCGGTTCCGCTCCAGGATCATGAGCAGAGCGGGAACGAGCACCGTGAAGGCCACGATCGTCTCATCGTTACCCGTACCCGCCTCGATGAACCCGAACGGGGAGAGGACGAACAGCAAGGACATCATGAATGCCAGATGATCGTCGTACCGGCGCAGGACGTGATATATCAGCATCGCGCTCAGTAGTCCGAAGAACGAGAAGTAGGCGGAGTACACCCATACATGGTCCCCGCCGCCAAGTAGCTGGGCGGGCACGAGGAGGTAATTTATCAGGGGAGGGGTCTCGGTGTGCACGTCGGCGTACAGAAGGCCCCCGTTAAGGATCGTCGAGGTCCGAGCCCGATACACATCGATGTCCGGGTGTACGTTCTCCTCGCCGAACATCTCCATGATCACGGGCCCCTCCAGGGTGATGACGGTGCCATACACGAGGATGGCGATCAGCACCAGGAGCAGGCTCTTCTTCCATGGGCCCCAGGAGGCCGTGGTCTCCTTGAACCTATCGGACCAGCTCCCGGACATCTCATTCACCTCTCACGCCGCCTGGTCCGCCCGCCGTAGGGCGTGGCAACGGTTCGGAGATGGCCATGTTGGCTACCAAGGTCCCGCACGATGAGCCGTCCCCTAGGACGGTCCTCCGCTCTTCGCTGCCCCGGTACCATTCCACATACTTCCTGAGCCCTTCCCTGATGCTCGTCCTGGCCTTCCAGCGAGAAGCCTGGCGGCCAGCGTGGGGTCTCCCCAGGTGTGATCGACATCCCCCGGCTGCGAGGGAAGATAGACCGGATCGAGGTCCCTTCGACCGCAGACCGCCTGCAACTCCTGCACGAGGCGGTTCACGGTGATGGGCTTCCCTCCGGAGATGTTGATCGCCGCCCCCTTGAGGTCCGGCGCGGTCATGGCAGAGCGTATGGCGGCCACCACATCCTCGACAAATGTGAAGTCCCTGCTCTGCTCCCCGTCGCCGTAGATCTGCGGGGGAAGTCCCTTGAGGATACGCTCTGTGAAAATGCGGATGGCCATGTCGGGCCTCTGGCGCGGGCCGTAGACGGTGAAGTACCTCAGGGAGACCGTGTCGAGACCATACAGCTCGTAGAACTGCCGGCAATAGATCTCGGCAGCCAGCTTGCTGGTGGCATAGGGAGAGACGGGCCTTACGGGATCCATCTCGGTGACGGGGCGATGGCCGATGTTCCCGTAGACCGAGGAGGAGGACGAGTTCACCACTCGCTTGACCCCTCCCTCCAGAGAGGCCAGCAGCACGTTGAGGGTCCCTACCACGTTGACCATGTGGGATTTCAGAGGGTCCTTGACCGAGAAACGAACGCCGGCCTGGGCGGCGAGATGAACGACCGCGTCCGCTCCCTTCATCGTCCTTTTCATCAGATCAAGGTCCAGGATGTCCCCCCGGACCATGGAGAAACGGGGATGGTCGCTGCTCCTTTCCAGGAACATCGTCTTGCCGGAATAGTAGTCGTCGAAGTTGTCGACCCCCACCACCTCATGCCCTTCGTTCAGCAACTGTTCGGTCAGGTTGCTACCGATGAAGCCGGCAGCGCCGGTTATGATCACTCGCACCAGTCTCACCTACCAGTACGCTTGGCCGAAGAGGCGGAGGACCTGGAAGCCCTTGCCGATCGGATCTGCTCACGATGCTCCCGGTTGAACCGACGGAAGTCCCTCAGGGCTATGAAGGGCACCGTGTAGAACTTGATGTACGACTTTCCGCTGGGGCGATCGTAATGGACTATGGGGATCTCCTCGATCTTCATTCCATGCAGGCTTGCCAGCGGCAATATGTATCGGTGCAGGCCGAGGTAGCCTTCGGGATCGAAGCCCATGCTCACCGCCTTGGTACGGACGAACGCCTTGAACCCGCTGTTCTGGTCCTTTATGTCCAGACCGAACTTTCTCTGTATGATGTACTTGTTGTATACGCGGGAGATGAACTTCCTGATGAAGGGATCGCTACGCTGATGGCGCCATCCCGTGACAACATCGTTCCCCTCCCGGATCTTGTTCAGGAAAAGGGGGATCTCCTTCGGTTCATACTGCCGGTCGCCGTCCATGATGATGGCCACGTCCCCTTTGGCCTCCTGGAACCCGGTGCGTATGGCATATGACCGGCCCCTGTTCACTCCGTGGTGGACGCATCGCACCCTCTCCTCCGTCTCCGATAGCCGGTCGCAGATCTCACTGGACCCGTCGGTGCTTCCGTCGTCCAACAGGAGAACCTCTCCATCTATGCCGTTCTGTGAATAGACGTCGAGCACGTCCCGGGTAAGAGGTTCGATGTTGTCCTTCTCGTTGCAGATGAGCAAGATAGTCGTGCATTCCATATCAATCATCCCCTTTACCGGTCGGGGAGCCGGTCGAAGTGTGTGCATGGTTCATGGTCGGGGACCTGCCGAACCGGTCCTCCAGGAAATAGGCCAGGAGGCCGATCGGGACCGATAGCCATATCGATGTCAGGGCAGCCAGGACGCCTGCTCCCGCGGCCACCCCCGCACCGATCCCAACGGCGGAGAACACCGCCGATGATATCAATATATGATTGCTGCCAGCCACCAGGAGCACCGCGCTCAGCGCCGAGATGCCGGTCACCACCATCGCGGCCGCGAAGTTCAGCGGGGCCCCCAGAGCGACAAGTATGAGGCATACACGGAAGACCTCGTTGGCCCAGATGAGGATCGTCAAGGCGGCCGCGCCCGTCAACGTCCTTCGTTTGGTCCGGTCCGATGAGTCCATGGACGCAGCGAAGGAATTCAGGAAATTGGATGAGTAGGAACAAATACTGTTGCCCATCTTTCCGGGCAGTAGCCTGCACATCATGTTGATGGTTCGCCTTCCGGCGGAGACGATGAGCTTCGGCCTGGCCAGGAGAACGATCAATAGAAGGTTCAGCACCACGGCGAACACGATGATCCCGGTCAGTTCATCCCGGACGTGGCCAAGGAGCATTGGCGTGAGAACGATCATGCCAAAGACCGCCATGGCAGTGGCTATGACCAGGTCCATCATCTTCTCGATGACCACCAGCGCCGTTCCGACGCCGACCTTGACCCCCATCCTAGAACTGGCCCCGTATATCCTGGTGGCCTCACCGACCACCCTTCCCGGGGTGACGTTGTTGATCGCCTGAGAGAAGGCAAAGTTGGCAAGTACCGAATGAAAGGGAGGTCGGTCGGACGAGCCATTGTCCCTCATCAGAACGCCCCATCGGTAGCTCTTGGTGACGAGGTTCAGGATGTAAAGCACGACCACCGCCCCAAGGGTCCCCACCTCGACGCCGGCCAGGGCATCCCAAAGGGCCCGGGGGTCGGCCGCCATGATGGCCAAGGCTATCAGGGCCAAACATCCAAGGTACTTCAGCGCGTCAAACTTTGACCTCATCGTACACCAGGGTTGGCTTGGAATGATGAACATCTATTAAATAATGTGGCCCCCAAATTAACGCCAGGGCGAGTCGGGCGACCCATCTGTCCTATGTCAAATGAATGTAAAGGTATATATCCTAGCGATTGACGAAGCTATGCTTCGTCATAAATCGGATGGCGATACTTAGACGGCAGGACCGCTCCACGGACGGGAGGATGTCGCCAATGGCTCAATGGATATATACCGCCCTTTTCATCAGAGCGTCATGGAAGGCCCGACCGATCCCCTCATGTTCCTGGCATGGGTGGTTGTCATATCGGCCTCTGGGGTGATCGCCCCCGGACCCTTGTTCGCCACAGCGGTGGCCCGGGGGCTCGATGACCCCCGTTCCGGGCTTAAGCTGTCGCTCGGCCATGCGCTGGTCGAGGTGCCCCTCATCCTGACCATCTTCCTGGGGCTGATGGTGTTCCTGCAGGACGAGAACATCCTTGCCGCCATAGGCCTGGTGGGAGGCGCCTTCCTCCTTTACATGGGCATCTCCATGCTGCGGCCGCAGGAGGCGGGAGGGGAGGGCGATTCGAAGCATGGCGCCCTGGTCTCGGGGATCGTGCTCTCGGCGGCCAATCCCTATTTCCTGCTATGGTGGGCCACCGCGGGGGCCGCGCTGATCGGCCTGGCCTCCGCCTTCGGCTGGTGGATGATACCCCTGTTCGCGGCCGTCCACCTGTCCTGCGACTTCGTATATCTGGGACTAGTATCTTATTCGGCCAACAAGGGACGTGCCCTATTCCGGGGCAAGTGGCTGCGAGGTCTGTACGTCGCGTGCGGGCTGTTCCTCATCGTGTTCGCGGCATACTTCATGTACGGTTCGCTCGGCACTTTTCTGCGGCTCTAGCGCTCGCTGAAGAATGGAACATTGCCGAGATGACGTGCCGAAACGGCGAGGTCGGGTTCAGTCCCCGCGGCCGATGGCCATCATCCTCTCCAGAGGCGCTCGGGCCTTCTCCATGAGCTCGGGCGATAGGGTCACCTCAGGCGACATCGACTCCAGCGCGGCGAGGATGTTTTCCAGCGTGACCAACTTCATCGTCGGGCACACCGCCCCCGGCACCTCATGGAAGATCCGGTCCGGGAACTCCTTGGACAGACGGTAGATCATCTCCTTCTCGGTGCCGATGATGAACTCCTTCTTGTCCGATTCCCTGATGAAATTGAGCATGCCCTCGGTGGACCTTACGCCGTCGGCGATGTCTACGACCTCGGGACGGCACTCAGGATGGACGAGCACCTGCGCCTGGGGATGCTCCTTCTTTAACTTCTCGATCTTCTCCAGTGATATCGACTCATGGGTCGGACAGTGGCCCGGCCATGGGAGGATGCTCTTGTCGGTGTACCTCTGAACATAACTTGCCAGGTTCTCGTCCGGCAGGAAGATGACGAGGTCGGACTCCATGGAGTTGACCACCTTGATGGCGTTGGAGGAGGTGCAGCACACGTCGGCCTCGGCCTTGCACTCGGCCGATGTGTTCACATAGGCCACCACGTCGGCGCGGGGGAAGTCCTTCTTGAGCATCCTAACGCCTGACGGATCGCACATCGCGGCCATGGGGCAGCAAGCCTTGGTCTCGGGATGCAGAACGATCCTCTGTGGATTGAGTATCTTGGCGCTCTCGGCCATGAAGTCGACGCCGCAGAAAACGATGACGTCCGCATCGGCCATGGAGGCCTGCTTGGCCAGTCCAAGGGAGTCGCCCACGAAGTCGGCGATGTCCTGGACCTCAGGAAGCTGATAGTTATGGGCGAGGATGACAGCGTTCCTCTCCTTCTTCAGCTCTGCTATCCTCTCCTGGAGCTGCATTGGACCTTGTGATATGAGAGACCATATAAAAGGTTTCTATCGGCCACGAATCTGGAGGAGAAGGCAACTGTCCGCGATACGTGACCGGTAAATGTCATCGTTCCAACGGGGACCGATGCCTAGCGGGCGCTGTCCGAGCCTTCATCGCTCGAGCGGTCAGTCCCCATAACAACTCGGAAGCCTCCGGGTCCCGCCGGGCCTGGCGGCCTTCGTCCAGTCTGCGGCCCGGGCGGCTCCGGCCGGGGCCTGCCGTCCGGGTCAGCATTTAATATCATGCATCCATTCATGCCCGAGGGACACGCATGGACCGTTCACGAGAGGAAAGGGCGGCCTCGTACTTCCAATGCACCGTCCGCGAGAGGGCGGTGTTCGAAGCGGGGATCAAGCTGGCGGCGGTGTACCATCAGTTCGTCGGCGCTCCCGTAAGCGCCTCCAATGTGGAGAGCTTGGAGAGGGCCATCGAGCATGGCGTCATGGTGCAGCCGTTCGTGGAATCGGTCTCCGTGCACATTCACCGCGAGAGCCTTCGCCGCAAGAAGAACGAGTACGACTACCAGTCCCTGACGGGCGATATGCTGGACGTATCGGTCGTCATCAAGATCGAGGATGTCCGAGTAAAGGGCAGATTGAGGTACGTCGAGGAGATCAAGTATCCCCTGATGTACGTCGAGAGGATCGAATCTCTCTGACGATCGGCCGGAAACGATGACAAGGGCGAAACGACTTAACACTCGGAAGACGATATGGTGGCCGTGACCACCTGCCGCTGCACCGCCACCAAGCACGCCACGGCCGCTTTGGCGAAGATGGACCGGTCCGTCCGCGAGGAGGTCGGTTGGGGAGAAGATTTCGACGGCGTCCGGTTCAACCGGTTCATGGACGCCTTCCGGACGATCTTCTTCCTGAGAAGGGGGCTGCAGCTATCCGGCTATGGCAGCATGGAGGAGCTGCACGCAGGCGAACTGTCGGATGCATCGTCGGTCGAGGACCTGAGATGCATGTCCGATATCGAGGCCGCCCTGATGCTGTTCCGGGCCCGGGCGAAAGGCTGACCCGGCACTTCGGGCGACGAGCTTCAACTGTTCGAAAAGATAATAAGAACAAAACCCATACGCGCTGGCACCTGTTTCCCATGGAAGACCCTAGGGCCACACGTTCGCATCATTGGTGACATAGAATGAAAACTGGTATCAAGATCGGCATTACGGGTTTGCCTGGAGCAGGCAAGACCCACGCATTGTTGAAGGTCATAGAGATGTTGGAGGCCGAAGGCTGCAAGGTGGGGGGAATGGTCACCGAACCCATCGTGGAGGGCGGAAAGCGGACCGGCTTCGCCATAGTGGACTGGCAGAACAAGGAGAAGGGCGTGTTCGCCCATGTAGACATCGAATCGAAGTTCAATGTAGGCAAGTTCGGAGTAGACCTCAGCGTGCTGGAGACGGTAGGCGTGAAGGCATTGCTCAAGGCCACCGAGGACTCGGACGTCATCGTCATCGACGAGGTGGGCCGGATGGAGGTCGAATCGCAGCCCTTCATCGAGACCGTGAAGTACGCCCTGGACATCGATAAACCTCTCATCCTGACGCTTCATAAGAAGTCCAGGAATCCTCTTTTGCAGGACATCAGGCGGAGGGACGACATCCGTATCTTGGAAGTGACTCCCATCAACCGCAATCTGCTCCCGTACAAGATCATGAAGCTCATGAAGGGAGAGCTCCTGTGAGCCCTCCCGGCTCGGTCGAGGTTCTGGAAGGAAGGACCCGCCTGCTGGTCCCTAACACGTTTTCATCGGGTGGACCGGGCAAGCGCATCGGACAGGTGTTCTTCAACTCCCAGATGGCTTTCAACCGCGACGTCTCGGTCATGTTCCTGCGAGCGCGTCCGGTGCGCTCGGCCCTCGACGCGATGGCCGGAACAGGAGCACGGGCGGTCCGATGGGCGGTAGAGACGGACGTCGCCGATGTCACGGCCAACGATCGCGACCCCCAGGCGGCCGAGTACATCAGGACGAACGTCGCCCTCAACGGCGTGGAGGCAAGATGCCACGTCACCAACGAGGATCTGCGGTGCATGCTCGCCCGACGGGCGTTCGATCTGATCGATCTCGATCCGTTCGGCAGCCCGGTGCATTTCATCCCCTCGGCGGTGCAGGCCGTGAAACGCCGCGGCATTCTGGCGATCACGGCCACTGACACCGCCCCGCTGGCCGGGACCTATCCTCGAAAATGCCGTCGCAGGTATGGCGCCCTATCGAAGCGCTCCCCCTACGGCCACGAGACGGGGCTGCGCATCCTCATAGGGCATGTGATGAGGGAGGCCGCCAAGGAGGACCGGGGAGCGAGATGCCTCCTGTCGTTCTATGCCGACCACTACGTCCGCATATACCTCCAGATGGAGGAGGGGGGCTCAGCGGCCGACCGCTGCCTTTCCCGGATGGGGTACGTCGAGCACGACCCCGTCTCCGGCGGCTTCTGCTACGGGCCCGAGGACAAGGCTGGCTCGGCGGGGCCGTTATGGCTAGGTCCCCTTCATGACCCGGAGCTGCTGTCGACCATGGACGCATCCGACGACCTCTCGGAAGCGGGTCGCTGCCGGAAATATCTGGGGCTGTGGAGGTCGGAGATCGATACACCGTTCTTCTATGACAATGACGAGGTGTCCTCCACACTGGGCATGTCCCCGCCGCGAATGGAGCCACTGCTCGAGCGCCTGAACGAGATCGGACGGGCGTCAAGGACGCATTTCTCCCCCACCGCCATCAAGACGGACCTCCCGCTAGAGGATGTGCTGTCCATATATCGAGAGGCCTCGCGCCGTGGCGAGGCATGATTAAAATATGTGAACCTGCTGACCACCACCGGTGTCTTCTTGCCGACGTTAGCGATCATTGGAATGCAATGGGGCGATGAGGGTAAGGGAAAGATAACTGATTATTTGGCGGAGGGCGCCGACATGGTCGTCCGCTACCAGGGCGGGGCCAATGCCGGCCACACCATCAAGGTGGGGGACGAGGTCATCGCGCTCCACCTGCTGCCGTCGGGAATGGTCCGCTCCGGTGTGACCTCGGTCATCGCCAATGGCGTGGTGGTCGACTGCGAGGCCATGGGAAAGGAGATCGAGGGACTGAGACGAACCGGCCGCTCGGCCGATGGGCTCATGATCTCCGACCGGGCCACGTCGTTCTGCCATACCACCGCGCCTTTGACGGGGCGGAGGAGCGCGCCCGCGGCAGCAGAGGGGTGGGGACCACCGGCCGCGGCATCGGGCCCTGCTACTCGGACAAGGTGGCCCGCTCCGGCATTCGCATGGGGGACCTGTTGGAAGAGAGCTACCTAAGAGAGCGTCTCGAGACCATCCTTCCCATGAAGGAGCGGCTGGCCGATTCTCTCGGCGAGCCTCTGGGCATCGACCGCGAGGAGCTGGTCGGGAAGCTGCTCGAGTACGGAAGGACCTATCGCGACAGGATCGTGGACACCTCCGTGCTCATCCATGAAGCCATCAGGGCCGGCAAGAACGTGATGTTCGAGGGGGCCCAGGGCACCATGCTGGACATCGACAATGGAACGTACCCGTACGTCACCTCCTCCAACTGCACCTCGGCCGCCATCTGCACCGGCGCGGGCGTCCCCCCGTCCATGGTGGAGCAGGTGGTCGGCGTCGCCAAGGCCTACACCACCCGGGTGGGCGCCGGCCCGTTCCCCACCGAGCTCAAGGACGAGATCGGGCAGAGGCTGCTGCACCAGGGCGAGGAGTTCGGCACGACCACCGGACGGGAGCGTAGATGCGGGTGGCTGGACCTGGTGGTCCTGCGCCACGCGGCCCGGTTGAACGGCCTGACCTCGTTGGCCATCACGAAGCTGGACGTGCTGAACGACATCGATCGGATCAAGGTGTGCGTCGCCTACGACATCGATGGCGAGAGGGTGGAGAACTTTCCCGGCAGCGTGTCCAGATTGATGCGCGTCAAGCCCATCTACAAGGAGCTGGATGGCTGGAGCTCCTGGTCGGAGGAAACGGCCGAGCTGTGCCGCCAGGGCGTCGAGGGCTGCCGCGGGCCATGCGCGACTACATCGCCTACATCGAGAGGGAAGTGGGCGTCAAGGCCGACATCCTGTCGGTAGGAAAGAGAAGGGAGGAGACCATCGACCTCCGCCCCGACCGCTGGACGGCCTAGAGCCACCACCGATGGCGGCCCAGGAAACGTTCCAGCCGGAGCGTCCATTCCTCCGCCCACGCCACCGGCGCCCGGGCGATGATCGCTAGCAAGGACTCCAGCGCGCGATCGTGCTCCCTCCGATAACCGCGGGAGGCGGCGTCGTTCCTCAGCTGGAAGGTCATTTCCTCGAGGAGCGCCTGATCGCCGTCCGCCAGACCGGAGCCCTCGATCGAGTTCCCCAGCTCGTTCAACTGGTCGGCCAGCTGGCGGCCGTTCCATTTCGCTATCGAGCGGGTCGCCACCCCCTGCAGGTGGCCCCTCAGCTCATCGACCTGCGCCCTGTTGAGCGGCACCCCGTGGTCCGCTCGATGCAGACGATCGTACCACGCTATCGTGCTCTCCTTGGCCTCGTCGATCGATCTGGCCTCGTTGCGCCCTGACACCGACATCCGCTCGATGATGTCGTCGAGGTGCTCCTCGATGCTGTCCAGGGCGTCCGACCCCAGGATGCTCTCCCTATCGCCTATCTGGACCACGGGCTGGCGTCTCATTCTCATCGTACATCGTTCCGTTCCCCTCGTACTAAAGGGTGTCCTCTCGACACCTCAGCCTTCAGTCAGGCCGTCCTTGGAACGATAGGCGCCATGGGGCACGTCGATCTCGAACCGAGCCCCCTGTCCAGGAACGCCCGTTTCCCTTATGTTCATCCCGGTGGCGGCCAGGACCTCGGCCACGAAGTGCAGGCCGTGCCCTCGGCGCGTTCGGTAGTTCCACTCGAAGATGCCTTCCTTGTCCTCGACCGCCACTCCCGGCCCGTTGTCCTCGTAGATGATCGTCACCCCCTTATCGGCGTTGACCGAATGGATGCGTATCTCGGTGGCCCCCTGGGCATGATTGAGCGTGTTCTGGGCGAGGTTGTGGAAGACCTGCACCAGCAGCTCGTCGGCGTAGACCTCCATGTCGGGAAGCTCCACCCGGACGTCAAGATGATCGAGTTCGGGGAACGATAGGGCCCTTTTTACAACGTTCCTGATGTCCAGCCAGGCCGGGGGGACCTGTCCCAGCTCATAGTAATTGCGGGTGGAGTCGAGGAGGCGGCCCATGTCGTTCAGCGATTTCAGCCCTTTGTTCAAGAAGTCCGCTCTCTTTCCCTCGTCACTGGTCCTGGTCGCCAGCCCCATATACCCTGCCGCGGTGGTGATGTGGTTCCGCAGGTCGTGATCGGTGAGGCTTCCCAGTAGCAGCAGCTTGTGTTGCGCCAGCCTCAGTTGCTCGACGCTCCTGACGGACTCGGTGACGTCCCTGGCGATGCCAGCGGCCATCACCTCCCGTCCCTCCTCGTCGCGTACGATCGCCATGCTCACCTGCAGCCACACCGTTTCGCCGTCCCTGCGTGTGATGGGATACGTCCTGATGACCCGGTCGCCCGGGTAGTTGAGCTCCATGCCTGGGACCCAGTCCTTCAGCCGATGCTCTCTGCGGAACGGCTTTGTGGGGTCCCTATAGTAATCCTCCGGCGGATAGCCGGTGATCTCCTCCACCACCGGACTGATGTACATCAGTTCCAGCTTCGGGAATAACTTGTACTGGAACAGTATGTCGCGGGCGTTCTCCACCATGCCGCGGAACAGCTCCTCGCGCTGGGCCAGTTCCCGGTAGAGCAGGCGGGTCGGCTCGGCGATGCCGGTGCGAACGATGGCCATGAAGACCAGGAAGAACTCGGCCAGCATGAAGAGGTGGCCCAGCATGTTGACGGCCGAGTACACGCTGAGATAGAAGGTGAACATCAGCTCGGCCAGTATGAACATGAGCACAGCGACCATCAGCAGGATATGGATGCGGCGGTCGAACGATGAGCGTTTCAAGTACAGCAGGCCCCCGCCCAGGGCAGCGAGGGCGATGATCGCGTATTCGCTGAATATCTTGAACGGGGTGAGGCCGACCCCTTCCTCGTAGGCATGGGGGAAGAGGCCCAGGAAGATCATCGACAGCAGCACCGATGTGACCGCGGCGTAGCCGGCGATGATCGTTCGGATCGACAGTTTCCGGCCGATGGTCAGGGGCGCGATCACCAGCGAGATCGCCTGCACGTAACGGAGTGCCAGCCACAGCTGGGTGGGGAGGTCCGGTCCATTGGAGAAGACGCCCATGCCCTGATAGGCGAGCATATGGAGGATCTCGATGGCAGCCGTGAAAAGGTACGATATCCCGAGAACTCGGAGATAGTTGTTCTCGATGAACCCTCGGCTGTTGAGGACCACGGCGGCGATGGTGAAGGAGGCCGCCACCCCGAACATCTCGGCCAGGCTGTGGAACAGGAGGTAGTTGTACAGCGACGTGAGCGACAGCAGGGCCAGGAGGACAAGGAATGCCGCGTACGGGAACCAACGGCGCTCGTAGAATGGTCGGCCCCTCGCTCCCTCCCTTTCGGACGCGGGTTTGCCTGCAATGTCCGCGATCGAGGGAAACAAGGGTACTACCACGCTGCCGTAATTCACATCAGGTTAATTATCGCTACCGCCGAACGCTCATAGCTTGGCCTTCTCGAAGCCCTTGGCCCCCATCGGCAGGGTGGCGTCGATTATCACCTTGGATGTGGTCCCCTCGGTGCTGGGATCGAGCGATGACCCGGCGGCGTTGTTGATCACCGTTAACGACCGGGAGGCCTGGAACCGGGTGGCCACCGCCCACTCGACCTGCCGATCGTCGAAGATGTCGATATCACCGTCCACCACGATGACCTGCTTCATGGAGGGATGGCCGGTCAGCGCGGCCAGGCCGGCGTTGGTCCCGTCGCCCTCCTTGTTCTTGGTGATGGAGACCACCCCATTGAGCCAGCAGCAGCCCCCTTCGGTCAGCCGGACGCCGTGCACCCTGGGGACGACCTGGTTGACGGTACGATAGATGATTGGCTCGCGAGGCAGGCCCATCAGCAGGAAATGTTCAAGACCGCCGGGGAACAGCAGCTGGAAGATGGGGTCCTTGCGCATGTACAGCCGGTCCACCTCGAACACCGGGCCCGGCCGCACGATGTCGTACGTGCCGGTGATGTCCACGAACGGCCCCTCGTCCACCATGCGCGACGTTATCCTTCCTTCGAGAACGACCTCGGCCTGTGCCGGCACGCGGAGGCCGGACGGCAGCCTGTACACGTTCAGCGGCCCTCCCCTGGTCCTCTCCTTCAGGGCCGAGGCGATGCGCATCTCATCGGTGCCGTAGTCGGTCGAGGTGGCGGCGGCCAACAGCACTGGTGGGCACAGGCCCATGCAGAACGCCACCGGAATGTCCTCGCCCCGGGCCTGGGCGTTCTTCCACATGGTGTACAGGTGACGGGGCACCAGCCGCAGGGCGAAGTTCCTCCCGTCCAGGAGGAGCATGCGATGGAACGACAGGTTGGCCTTCCCATCCTGCTCCGCCACTGCCACGGCCGACGTGACGTACCGTCCGGCGTCCCCGGGGTAGTACCTCACGATGGGCATGGACGTCAGGTCGAAGTCCTCCCGGACGTCCTCCATGAAGGGAGCTGCGTCGACCTCCCTCGGATCGGATGGGGAGGACACGGCCTCCAGCATCTTCTTCATCAGCTCGCCCTTCTCGATCCTCAGGGCGGCGCAGATGCGCTCCCGGGTCGACCAGACGTTGCCGGCCGCGCGCATGCCGTTGATGTCGTTGAAAATGACGGGAAGGTCATTGTTCTGGGCGAGCAGCCGGGATGCCTCCAGGTCAACGCTGACCGGGCGGTCCACGACCATAGCATCCTTCATCTCGGCGATGCGGTCCCTGAGAGCCATGGCCCATTAATAATGGGGGGCGTATTAATCCGTTGCCCTGGCCGATCGATCGTACGGCTTCGAAAGGTACAAAAGCCTGAGGGCAGATGGGCCGCCCGATGTCCGCCGAGCTGAAAGAGGTCGTAAGGAAGTACGCGCTGCAGAACGCCGCCCTCTACGGGGGGAAGGCCAATCCCAAGGCGGTCATGGGCAAGGCCATGGCCGAGCGTCCGGAGCTGCGCTCGCGGGCCCAGGAGGTCGCGGCCGCCGCCGATGAGGTGTGCCGGGAGCTGGCCGGGCTGCCGTTCGACGACATCTGCAGGATGGCGGAGGACATCGACCCCGCATTGCTCAAGAGGACCAAGTGCGAGCGCAAGCAGGTGCTGCCCGACCTGCCCCTGGCCATCGAGGGAAAGGTGGTCATGAGGGTGGCGCCTGGTCCCTCGGGTCCGCTGCACCTCGGACACACTCGCGTGGCGATCCTCAACGACGAGTACGTGAAGCGGTACAAGGGAAAGTACATCAACCGCATGGAGGACACCAACCCCGAGAAGATCGACCCCGACGCCTATCGGATGATCCCCGAGGACCTGGAATGGCTGGGCGCGGAGATCCATGAGACGGTCATACAGAGCGACCGCTTCGAGCTGTACTACGACGTCGCGCGGCGCCTGATCGACCTGGGCAAGGCGTTCGTATGTCTGTGCAAGGCAGAGGACATGCACCGGTACAAGGAGAGCAGCATGGCCTGCCCTCACCGCGACCAGTCGCCCGAGGAGGCCCATGAGCTGTTCGACCGCATGCTGTCCCATGGCTTTGGAGGAGGCGAGGCGGTTCTGGTGGTCAAGACCGACCTCCATCACCCCAACCCCGCGGTGAGGGACTTCGTGGGCCTGCGCATCGTGGACTCGGTGCCCCATCCCAGGACCGGCACGCGTTACACCGTCTATCCGATGATGAACCTCTCGGTGGCGGTGGACGACCACGAGCTGGGCCTGACCCACGTCATACGGGGCAAGGACCACTTGAACAACACCTTGCGCCAGGAGTATATCTTCAACTACTTTGGATGGAAGAAGCCGCAGTACTTCCACTACGGCCTGGTCTCGATCCCGGACACCATGCTCAAGACCTCCGCCATCGGCGCCGGCATCCGCTCCGGCGAGTACTCGGGATGGGACGATGTTCGCCTTGGTACTGTAAGAGCGATGGCCCGAAGGGGCATACAGGCGGAAGCGATCAGGAACTACTGGATCGATGTCGGCATGAAGGAGGTCGACATCGAGTTCTCCTGGGACAACCTCTACTCGTTCAACAAGCAGATCGTCGATCGGACCGCGTCCCGCTACTTCTTCGTCTGGGAGCCGGAGATGATCGATATCGTGGGGACCGACCACATAGAGGCCCATTGCCCCGTCCATCCGGACCATCGGGACCGGGGGTGCAGGGACCACGTGCTGTCCGCCCCGCTGAGCGTGTACATGACCGCGGAGGACCTGGAAGGGTTCAAGCAGCGAGGGACGGTCCGGCTCAAGGACCTCTGCAACCTCCGCTGGGAGGATGGGAGGGCGGTTTATGCGGGCAACGACATCAGCGTGCTGAAGGAGGGGTGGAAGATCGCCCACTGGGCCCCTCCCACGGCGGTCCCGGCCGACGTGTTCCTGCCGGACGGCACCGTACGCAGCGGTGTGGCCGAGCCCCTGGCCGAGAGCGATCTGGGGGAGGTCGTGCAGTTCGAGCGGTTCGGCTTCGCCCGGGTCGAAACGCTGGGCCCCAAGGTCCGTGCCTATTTTGCCCATACATGAGGGAGCTCTCGCGACCGACGACCGCCGATGGATGAATTATCATCCCATCGCAATATTTTTAACACACTATAGCATCTACTGCCGGGAGATATGGTGGGGAGCGATAGCGTAGCGCACGGAGCTGGCGAGGCGACAATGCAGCATGGCGTAGGCATATAGTATGCCGCCCTGGACGAAAAGGGAACGATCGTGGACCTCAACCACGCGTTCTCCCTCGCACTGGACGGAAAGGCGGACGTGGGCAGTTCCCTGGGGGCCTTAGAGCACCCCCTGGCCGCCGCCCTGTCTGAAGCCTGCCAACGTGGCGATGGCTCGAGCTTTCGCAGCGGCCGCTGCACTTACGAGGTCCAGCGTTCCAACGCCGGCCGGACCGTAGTCCTGGGAAGGCCCCTATTGGATGCCGGCGACGATAGCACATACAAGGCGCTCTTCCTCCAGGCCTCTGGACCGATGCTACTGCTGGACAGGTCACAGGGCACCGTGGTCGATGCCAATCATGCCGCCGCCTTGCTCCTTGGCTGCCCCCGCGACCAGCTGGGAGGCATGAAGGCCGCTATGGTCTTGGAGAGATGCCCGAGCGGTAATGAATGGTCAGATGAGCGCTTCCTGGCCAGATGCCGCGCTCCTTCCGGGTACGAATTGAAGCTGGAGGTCGACTGCCGCCCCATCATCATGGACGATCGGGAGCTGGTCCTCGCCAGCATACGAACGCCCGAACAGAATGGTATCGAGGAGGCCCTGGAGTGCGAGCATAGGTACCGGGCGCTGTCCGACGCGGCCTTCGAAGGTGTGGTCATCCACTCCAACAACATCATCATGGACTGCAATCAGACCTTTGCCGAGATTACCGGCCTGCCGCGCGAGCGGCTGATCGGCCTCAACCTGATGGAGCTGGTGCACCCTGTTAGCCGCGAGCTCGTCATGCGTCAGGTGGCCGGCGGACGGCACGAGCCCTACGAGGTCCTCATATGCACAGGAGGGGAGGCGTATCGTCTGATAGAGGTCAGGGGCCGCGAGATCACGCACAAGGGCAGGCCGGCCAGGGTGGCAGCCTTCCACGACGTCACCGAACGGGAGAGGGCCTGGACGGGGCTGGAGCGGGAGAGGGCCATGCTGAGGGCCACGATGGACAGCCTCCCTGTCGGGGTGATCATCACCGATCCCTTGGGCGGTTTCGTGGAGATCAACGAGATGGCGTCCACCATCTGGGGCGGCCCCATGGAAGCGGAGGACATCTTCGACTACGACCGGTTCGTGGCGTACGACCAACAGACGGGTGAGCTGGTCCGCCCGGAGGAGTGGGGACTTGCCAGGGCGCTGCTGCACGGCGAGACGTTGGTGGGCAGCCTGTATGATATCGTCCGGTTCGATGGAGGCAGGAGGTCGGTGGTCATGTCCACGGCGCCCGTCAAAGGTCCCGAGGGCGAGATCCTGGGAGGCGTGGAGATCACCCAGGACATCACTCATCAGAAGGAGCTGGAGAGGCGGGCGGGCATCGCCGACGTCAAAGCGGAGCTGTACGTTGATATCCTGACCCATGACATTGCCAACCTCAACACCGCGCTCATGGGCTACCTTGAGCTGCTGCACCAGAAGGTGTGCACCGACACCCTGGCCGCATCCCATCTGGATAAGTCCCTGAGGGTGCTGCAGGCCTCCAACGATCTAATATCGATCATCCAGCGGGTGCAGTCCGCCGGTGAGGGGGCGCGAGAGCGCGAGGACCTTGGCGAGATGATCCATGCCGTCGCCTCCGAGCTCCCCGTCCCGCCGGGCCGGACGGTCCATCTCGAGCAGGAGTCCGAGGAAGGCTGATGGTGGAGTGCAACGGCCTGCTGAGGGAGGTCTTCGTCAACCTGCTGAACAATGCGATCGTACATACCAAGGGCGAAGTGCACGTACGGGTCGAGGCGAAACGGGTCGATGATCGTGCGATCGTCTCGGTGGAGAACGACGGTGAAGGGATAGACGACGCCCTCAAGGCGCGCCTGTTCCACCGCCGCGTGCGAGGTTCCAGCTTGGCACCGGGCCAGGGTCTGGGGCTGTTCCTCATCCGAACGCTGGTGGAGGACCACGGCGGCAATGTCTGGGTGGAGGACCGCGTGGCCGGCGACAGCTCCCAAGGGGTCAGGTTCGTCGTATCGCTGCCGCTGGTGGGCCCGCAGGGCGGCCGGGGGAGGGACGCCCTCCCCATGGGCTGCGGCCAGACCTCCTCATGAGCGAAGCTGTTGCACCAAGGTGCGGTGAGCCGACTCGAAGTCCCGGTCCATCTTCTCTCGCATGTCCCGACCGTACATCTGCTCCAGGAGCGGCAGGACGTTGCCCTCCTCGATCTGCACATGCAGCGACAGCATGTTGTTGGCCACCACCAATCGCGGTAACCATATCTCCTCGGTGATCTCCACGTCAGCCAGTTCGCGCATCAATGAGCGCAGGATGCGATGCTCTTCCAGCGATTGCAGTGCAATGGGGCGTATCTCTACGTCGGTCTGCAGGATCGAGTAGATGGTCTGCTCCTCCGCTCGCTCGTGGCTCTCCACGGCTATCATAAGGTCGATGAACCTCTTGCCATATGCCTCGGGGTCGTCTATGTCCGAGTTCAACAGGTTGCCGAACGCCGTCTGAAGCTCGTCATGCTCCCCCTGCAATCTCTTCACGATGTCCATGTTTCGCCTCGTATGGACCTCGGAGCGGCCGGTATATGGCAGTTGCCCTCGTCACAGCAGGGCGAACAGCTGGAAGAGGTAATTGGCCACGGTGCCGAGGGCCACGGCCATCGCGATGGAGGCCACGGATATCAACACCGACGATCGAAGACCGAACTCCTTGATGAGGGCGGCCAGGACGCCCAGGCAGGGCATGTAGGTAGCCATCACCAGGGCGAACACGAACATCTGTTGGGGTGACAGTACGGTGCCCAGGTCCCCTCCGGCCCCCAGGGCGAAGATGACGAACAGGATCTGGAGCGCCATCTCCTTTCGTAGCACGCCGAAGATCAAGGCCACGATGATGGCTGGAGGTAGTCCCAGCAGGCCTTCCGTGAGGGGAGCTAGCGGTTCCACTAGCGCGTCCAGCACATCATAGGTCATCAGCCTTCGAGGAACAGGCTTCCCGCCAGGAGGAGGGGGAACGCGATCACGAAGAAGTCCTTGACCCTCATCCAGGTCTTCACTATCACGTTGCGGACCGACGGGCGGCTGAGTTCGGGTATCTCGATGGCCAGGCTCGGCGGCTCCGCCTTCAGCACCTTGTGGAGCACCCTGCCGAGCAGCAGGATGAGCGCGAACAATATGATGTAGATGAGCGCCGCCCACATGATGCCCGAATACTGTCCCACGGTGCCGACGATGATCACCGTCTGGGCCGAGCAGGGGACCACCATGACGACGATGGTGGCCAGGATGATGCGCTGCCTCCTCGACTCCAGCGTCCTGGTGGCCAGGATTGCCGGGACGTTGCATCCCGTGCCCACGATCATGGGGATGATGGTGCGGCCGTGCAGGCCCAGCCTGACCATGATGCCGTCCAGCAGCATGACCACCCGGGGGAGGTAACCGGAGTCCTCCAGCACCCCCAGGATGAGATAGAACACCAGGATGTACGGCACCACGATGGCCAGGATGGCCTGGATCGAGAGATCGATGCCGTTGGCGATGATCTGTCCGGCAGTGCCGCCGATGAGCGCGGCCAGCCGATCGAAGAGATCGCCGACCAGCAGAGCATAGCCGTCGAGCAACAGCTCCTCCAGGGCTCCGCCCACCAGCACCACGGCCAGGAAGATGCCCACCAGTACCGTCAGCAGGATGGGTATCCCGGTGGAGGGGCGAAGCGTGGCTTCGGAGATGCGGTCCCGCAGCGTGAGCTTCCTCTCCAGCTTGTTGATGACCTGGGAGGCGATCCTTCCCGCCTCCCCATAGCGGTCGCGGGAGATGTGGACCTCCACGTCCTCGCCGTGCTCCTCCCGGAACTCCTCACGATAGCCATCGGCGGCCAGCTGGACGGCCGGCGGGAATTGCTCGACGAACAGTTGGTTCCCTTCCAGCAGCTTGATCAGGGCGCCGCGTATCGGGAAGCCCTTCTCGGTGGCGACCTGTCCCTCGGACATGTCCTCCAGGAACGCCTCTATGTGGCTGTCGTACCTCGTGACGTACGCCGAGCGCTGGACATCGCCCGATATGACGTTCTGCATCAGCTGGTCCACGCCCTCACCGGTGGTGGCCACGGTGGGGACTATCGGCACCCCCAGGATGTTCGATAGGCGATCGACGTCCAGCGAGAACCGCTTCCGCGCCTGGTCCATGAAGTTGAGCGCCACGATGACCTTGTAACCCAGCTCGATGAGCTGCAGCACCAGCACCAGGTTCTGCTCCAACCGGGTAGCGTCGACCACCGCGATGATGCAGTCGGGCCGCTTCTCGAACAACAGGCCGGTGGCGACCCTCTCGTCCTCGGTGCTGCCGGCCAGCGAATAGGTGCCGGGGAGGTCGAACACCGATATGCGCTTCCCTCCGTACATCACCACGCCTTCCTCGAACTCCACCGTGGTGCCGGGATAGTTCGATGATATGACGCCGATGCCGGTTATTCGGGTGAATAGAACGGACTTCCCCACGTTGGGGTTCCCGACCAATACGAGTCTCAAAGGCTCACTTCTCCACTTGGATCAAGGATGCATAGTCCCGGCCGATGGCCACCCTCATCTCGTCAAGCCGTATGAGCAGGGGGCCTCCCATGGGGACGTGCTCTTCCACCACGACCTTCCGGCCGGGGACGAAGCCCATGCCTATCAGGCGGCGGATCTTGGCCGGATCGTCGCATATCAGGTGGGATATCACGCCCTCCTCCCCCTCTTCCAGCTCGATGATGGGGATCGTTGGCGCCTCATCCTCCATAGGGGCCTGGGGGGCCGGGATGGGATCGCCGTCGGGACACACCGTGGGGTTGTTCAGGATGCGTGAGAGCATCTCCACCGACTCGTCGGAGAAGTTGTGCTCCAGCCTCATGGCCTCCTCATGGCTGTCCTCGGTGGTGCGGCCCAGGACATCGACCAGGAACCTCTCCAGCAATCGGTGGCGGCGCTTTATCCTCTCGGCCACCATGGTGCCGGCGGGGGTGAGCGTCACGCCCTTGTAACGCTCATAGTTGAGATACCCCTCCGAGGCCAGCCTCTGGGTCATCTCGGTCACGCTGGCCGGCGATAGGTTCAGCCGGCCGGAGATCTCGGACGTCTTGACCGGGACCCCCTTGCGGGATAGATCGTAGATGCAGGCCAGGTAGTCCTCGGCGTTCTCGCTGATCTTCACGAAATGGGGTCATGAGGCTTGCCTATAAAAGATTTTGGCCTTCCTAAAATCTAGATGTCTCGGAAGGGGACGATGTCGCAGCAGCCGCATTCGGGGCACATGCTCTTGACCTCTCGGGTGTCAAGGCCGTTCTCCTGCAGGATCCGCTTGTGCTCCTCCGCCAGACGAAGAAGCCTGTCCGGTCCGGACGGCGGGAGGGGGCCCAGGGCCTCCTCCATGGGATGGCGGTTCATGTCGTTGAGCCGAAGCGGACGCAGCACGGCGATGCATCCCCTCTTGGCCAAGGCCTCGACGCCCTCCAGCACGTTCTCGTCGCTCTCCCCCATGCCGAAGATGATGTTGGAGGTCACCTTGCCGCGTCCGAACACCCTTACGGCGTGGGAGATCGCTTCCAGTATCCAGTCGAGGTCCAGCTCCCCGCACACCTTGGAGAAGATGTCGCGATCGTAGGTCTCGATGTTCAGCTTGATCTCGTCGGCCCCGGCATCTCGCAGCGCATCGATCTGCTCCAGACGGTCCACGTAGGGCTCCACCCCGATCGCCACGTCCGGAAGCGCCGCCCTGACCCGCCTGACGACGTCGACCATGCGGTCGACCGTTTCCTGCGGCGTCGAGACCACGGCCGACGTCAAGGCGACCGCCTTCAGGCCTCCTCGCCGATAGGCCGCCTGGGCCATCTCGACGATGCGATCGGCGTCAAGGGACTTGGTGATCCTCTTGTCCAGGCGGGGAGAGGTGCAGAACTTGCAGGAGTAGATGCATTCGGTCGAGAGATTGAAGAAGGCCTGCTGGGGAGCATGGTGCATGGTGGGCTGGAAGGCGACGTCGTCCACCAGCGTCTCGCCCTTATGCATGATGGAGTATCGTTCGCCGTCCCTCACCAGCTCAAAGTCCCCTTCCTCGCGCGAAATGGTCTTCTTGACCCTGGTGCCGCCGAAGCAGAACACCATGCTCGACGAGCCGGCTCCGGGGCCGGCCGTGGAGCGGGACAGCGGGAAGGGGGGATGGAAATCGGCCGGCACCTTGATCGCGCCGCCGGTCAGCAGGATGGCCTTCTTCCGGGCGGTCAGGCGGTCCGCTTCCATTTCACGCCCTCCGCGGTATCCTGGACCTCGATCCCGCGGGCCTTGAGGCCGTCCCTGACCTTGTCGGCCAGGTCGTACAGCTTGCGCGCCCGCAGTTCGTTCCGGACCTCTATGAGCAGGTCGACGAGCTCGCCGGAGCGGTCCTCGACGTCCGCGGTCCCGCGAGGAAGGATGCCGAACACCTGGTCGACCTCCTCCATGACGGCCACTAGGTTCTCGGCTCCCTTGCGGCTAAGTCGTCCCTCGGACAGGAGCTTGTTGGCCTCCCTGACCAGCTCGAACATCGCCGAGATGGCCGCCCGGGAATTGAGGTCGTCGTCCATCGCCTCGATGAAGGCCTTTCGGAACGTCTCCGCCTCAACGGAGGCGTCGTAATCCCCCTTGGCCGTATCGATGGCGGACTGCAGCTCCGAATAGGCGTTGTGCAGCCTGCGCAGGCTGGCCGAGGCTTCCTCCAGCGCGGCCGGCGAGTACACCTGCGGGCCGCGGTAATGGGCCGACAGGAAGTAGAAGCGTATCTCCTCCCCCGTATGGCTCTTCAGGACGTCACGGACCGAGAAGAAGTTGCCGGCCGACTTGGCCATCTTGGCGCCTTCCACCTGCAGCATGCCGTGGTGGACCCAGTAAAGAGAGAGGGGCTTTTCGTTGGCCGCCTCCGACTGCAAGATCTCGTCCTCATGGTGCGGGAAGATCAGGTCGTTGCCGCCACCGTGGATGTCGATCGTCTCGCCCAGGAACCGCGTGCACATGGCCGAGCATTCGATATGCCATCCCGGACGGCCCTTGCCCCAGGGGGAGTCCCACGAGATCTCGCCCGGCTTGGCGGCCTTCCACAGGGCGAAGTCGTAGGGATGGCGCTTCATCTCGTTCACCTCAACTCTCGCGCCGGCCTGCATGTCCTCCAACCGCTGTCCGGTGAGGCGACCGTAGTCCTCGACCTTCTCCACCGAGAAGTAGACGCTTCCGTCCTCGCTCCTGTATCCGTAACCATTGTCGATGATCTTCTGGATCATGGCGATGATGTCGCCAATGCTCTCGGAGGCCTTGGGATATGCATCGGCGCGCTGAACCCCAAGACGGTCGATGTCCTCGAAGTAGCGCTCGATGTACATCGCCGACAGCTCGAGCGGCTCCATGCCCCTCTCGGCCGCCCGATTGATGATCTTGTCGTCCACGTCGGTGAAGTTAGTGACATGCGTAACGTCGTAGCCGCGGAAGCGGAGGTAGCGGGCGATCATGTCGAACACTATGGCCGAGCGAGCGTGTCCCATGTGCATGTCGTCATACACCGTCACGCCGCACACGTACATCCGTACCTTGCGGTCGTCCAGCGGCACGAACTCCTCTTCCTTCTTTGACAACGTGTTGTATATGCGCAATGTCACCGTATCCCTCGGGATGTCCGAAAGATAATGCCGGCCTTAGTAGTTATGGTTTGCTTAGCAGCGCGACTGGCCGTTGGCCATTTGGCACGTCCCCGATATAATTGTAACAGGATGCTCGGGACCGGTCGCGGCGAGCGCTCAAGCTCGCCTCGATCAGTCCATTTAATGAGGTCATGACGATCAATGGCCGACGTTTCCGCCCTGGTCCAGAGGCCTCACGCATTTCCCTTCATATAGTACGTCAGCTCAAACGGGATCTGGTGCATCGGCATAATGGGGCTCGCCAGGAACGGTGGCGTGCTGGTCTTGCGACTAGTAGTCGACTTTGCCGCGATCGGGGGAGCCGAAGCGACGGATGATCGAGGTCCGGACCATGGAACAGAAAGAGCGTGAGCCGGCCACTGCCAGAATGGTGTGCACTATCGGCTATGAGGGAAGGGACCTTAATGAGCTCGTCCGCGAGCTGGCCGCCAGGGGCGTCCAGCAGGCCATCGATGTTCGCCGCCGTGCCATCAGCCGCAAGCCTGGTTTCAGCAAGTCAGCGCTCAGGTCCCGCCTGGAAGAAGCTGGGATATCATACGTCCACATGCCGGAGCTGGGTACGCCCGATGACGTTCGCCGCGCCCTCAAGAAGGGTGGCTCCCTGGCCGCCTTCATGAAGGAGTATGGTGCGTACCTCGATTCTAGGCGAGAAGCCTTCGGTCTGTTCAGGGAGCTGGTGCTTCGACGGCCTTCGGCGATCGTGTGCTTCGAGAGGGTGCACGTTCGATGCCACAGGTCGTTATTGGCCGAACGGCTATCGATCGAGGGCCTTCAGGTCGAGCACATATGATACGGGTTTCGGTTTCCGAGAGCGCTATGGTTCCTACGCTCATCAATGGAACAACTGCCCGAAAGCTGTGCCCGAAGGCGGACGATCATTCCTTTAGCTTCTCCTCCAGAGAGTCGATCCTCTTCTCCAGGGAGTCGATGGCAGCGCACAGGTCGGTCAAGGTCTCCATCAGAGGGTCGGGCAGACTTTCCTGGCGCACCTTCTGCAGGCGGTCGCGCTCGCAGCTTTTCCTCTGGACCACCTTTCCCGGTATGCCTACCACCGTGACGTTGGGCGGGACGTCCTTTACGACCACGGAGCCAGCGCCGATCTTGACGTTCTCCCCGATGATGATGTCGCCCAGCACCGTGGCGTGAGCTCCGATGATGACGTTGTCCTTGATGGTGGGGTGCCTCTTCTCCTTGGCTTGGGAAACACCGCCCAGGGTCACACCCTGGAAGATGCTGACGTCGTTGCCGATGATGGCCGTCTCGCCGATCACCACACCCGTGGCGTGGTCGATGAAGACGCCCTTCCCCATGGTGGCCCCGGGGTGGATGTCCGCGCCGGTCAGCACCCGGGCCCAGTAGTTGATGAGGCGCGCCATCTTATACTCGCCCTTGAGGTACAGGCGATGCGATATGCGGTGCAGCAGGACGGCATGGAGCCCCTGGCTGAACATGAGGGCCTCGGAGAACGATTTGGGTGCGGGGTCCCGCTCCAGCACCGTGCGGACGTCGTCCTTCCAGCTCATATCAGTCCATCGAAAATAGTTCTGTGCTTAGATATCTTTCTCCCGTATCGGCCAGCAGGACCACTACCTTGGCGTCAGGGCCGAGCTCCTTGGCGACGTTGAGCGCCCCGCACAACGCGGCGCCGGAGGAGATGCCGCACAGTATTCCCTCCTTCCTCGCTAGATCTCTGGCGTGCTTTATGGCCTCCATGTCATCGACCTGCAGCACGTGGTCGATGAGCGACAGGTCGCAGGTGTCGGGAACGAAACCGGCCCCGATGCCCTGGATGCGATGGGGGCCCGGCTTTCCTCCCGACAGCACGGGAGACGACGACGGTTCCACCGCCACCAGCTCCACGTCGCACTTCCTCTCCCTCAGCGCGCGGCCCACGCCGGTGATGGTGCCGCCCGTCCCCACGGCCGACACGAAGGCGTCGAGGTCCGGCAGATCGGCCAGTATCTCCTCGGCCGTGGTGCGATGATGGACCTCGGGATTGGCGGGGTTCTTGAACTGCTGGGGCATGAAGGCGTTCTCATCGGAGCGGACCATCTCCTCGGCCCGGGCGATCGCTCCCGTCATTCCCTCGTTGCCGGGCGTGAGGACCACCTCCGCGCCGAAGGCCGCCATGAGGCGGCGGCGCTCAATGCTCATCGTCTCCGGATGGTGATGACCAGGCGGTACCCTTTGGCCGCGCATACCATCGCTAGGCCGATGCCCGTGTTGCCGGACGTCGGCTCCACCACGTACATCCCGGGGCGCAATCGGCTGTCACGCTCGGCCGCCTCGATCATGGACCGGGCGACGCGGTCCTTCACCGAGTGCATAGGGTTGAAGGACTCCAGCTTGGCGAAGACCTGGGCGCTCCGTTCCTCAGTAATCCGATTCAGCCTCACCATGGGCGTGTGGCCGATCGCATCCAGGATATCCCGGTACAGCATTGCATCACCGAGGAATGGAACGCAGATGGTGCCTATTATCCTTTACCAACGAAAAAAGATGCGATCTCGGCAAAGAAGCGGCGTGCTCTTCTTGAGAATGATAAAGGGAAAATGGGGCCGGGACCGAGATTTGAACTCGGGTATGCGGATAACTGCCTGAGGGACCGAAGCCCTAGGGGCTGCAGTCCGCCACATGGCCGCTCTGTCATCCCGGCGTCCACCGTTAATTCAGGTAGGTCTAGATAAGCTTATCTTCTTTTAAATTCCACATCCCCGGAATTACGAATATAAAACAACCTTTAAGACCGCCCGTTCATTGGTGAGAATATGCTCCCCGGGCACTGCAAGGACGTGGCCGTCAAGAAGGTCGAGTTCGACCTGACGGCGGAGAACATCGAGCGCGAGATACAAGGTAAGAGGGCGTACACCCGATGCGATCACTACGTTCTGCGCCATGGCGACGACATCGCGGTGGTGGCCATAACCAAGGCGGAGGGGAAGGAGCTGTTCCGGCCCATAACCGACCATCGCATCCTCGCCCTGCCCGGCGACGTCGACCTGGTGGTCGATCCCACAGTGGACGTGATCAACCCATCGAGCATGGCCAGGGTGGCCGATGCGCATCCCGGCCGGACGGTGGTGGTGGAGGGTCTCTTCGGCCATGTATCCTTCGTCATGCCGAACGAGATCGTCCGCCTGGACGTTCTGGACGTGGTGCCCCCCCGGCCGTCCAAGCTGTCGGTGCTGGTCGAGAGGGCGCTGCTCTCCGGCCTGGTCCACTTCCCGGTGGTGCCCCGATACGAGGAGATCGATCTCAACGAGCTCGCCTCCGGGGTACGGACGCCGGCGATCATCTTCCCATGCGAAGCCTCCGGACTGAGCTCGGAACGGAAGGTACACTATCTCGACCAGGTGCCCGATGTCGTCGACGAGGCGACCCTGGTGGGATGCGACCTGTCGGGCCGCATCTTCCGCACGCTGTACCATCGCGACATCGCCAGGGTGGAGATGTGCCCCCAGGAGCTGGCGCCGAGGGACGGCCGCAAGCGCCTGGTCAAGTGCTGCCGCGTACGGGAAGGCTATCAGATCAAGGATGACCTGGCCATCGTACCGTGGGGCGCCACGGTGCAGGAGGTGGCCGATGCCATCAACGCCCTTCTAGCGTCGGCTTAGCTCCCGGGCCCGGTTCATGGCCCGGAAGCCGTCCTCGCCCTTCCCCATCTTCAGCAGCAGCTCGGCGGCCAGGAACCAGGCGTCCGCGTCCTCCGGCTCCTTGACCAGGTGGTCCTCCACCAGCCTCAACGCTATCCTGGTCTGCCCCTTGGCCAGGTGCTCCCGGGCCCGCTGCACGGCGCCCTTGGTGCGCTCCATGTGGTCGGCCATGGCCTCCTGCGCTCCCTTGACGATCTCGTCGAGCGCGTAGCGTGACAGCCACGGGTATCTGGAGCTGAGGGTGCGGCGGAACCTCTCCACCTCTTCGGGCACCAGCTCGACGGTGTTTCCGACGAACATGCTCCTCGGCACGTTGATCTCCAGCCGGCCGTGGTACATCTTGATGAAGTTAGGATTGTCCTGGGAACGGGCGGCCTGCCTCATGACGCCCATGAATCGACGCCCCCTAGAAATATGGATTGCCCTGTAAGAGCGCTCCTATCCACCTCGCAGTACATTTCGACGGTCGTCTGGCCAAGTTGCCCATCGCCTCCTGGAAATTCTTATGGGACGATGGGTGAGAGAGGTGTCGCTCATTCCTTCATCCTGCCGCCGTCCCTCGTGCCCCGGACGAACGCCTGAAAGTTCTCCGAGGGCATCAGGGGAGGGCATTCGCAGGCCATGCTGGCGATGAAGCCGTTCTTGAGGTGCTTGTAACGCATGGCGTCCTGGTACGCCAGATCGTAGACCTGCTTGGGCGTGCCGATCTGCGCGACGATGGTGTCGGTGTTGCCCATGATGCAGCACTTGTCCCCGTAGATCTTGGCCACCTTCAGAAGGTCAAAGGGCCGCTGGCCGTCATATGCGACGTGCATCACCGAACCGGGAGGGAACGGCATGTCCGCGCACAGGTGATAGTCGTCGGCATGGTCCCCGCACTGGTGGTAGAAGATCCCGGTCGTCCCCGCGCCGATCTTGATGATCTTCTCCAACGCCTCCTTCATGTAGTCGGTGGCGAACTCCTTGCACTGGTCCACAGACATCGTGGAGCTGTTGGCCAACAGGGTGGCGCAGGACGTCTTGAAGGGTCTTCCGGGGTAGAGCCGACTCACCGCCTCGCAGGCATTGACGCAATGGGTCACCACCTTCCGCATTATACTATGAACGAGGTCGGGCTCCTGCATGACCCACATCAGCATGTTCTCTGGCGACACCCAGAATGCTCCGATGGCGAACGGCTCGTAGATGAACTGCCATGGCCTAAATCCCTTGCCAAGGTATGACTCCACCGCCTTGAGGCCTCTGACGTGCCGTTCCATGGTCGGGCCCTTCAGCAGTTCCTCGGGAGAAAGGGGCTCGAGCCTGTCCGCCTTTTCCACCGTGTCGGCGGGATAGGTGAGTATGGCGGGAGCGGCCATGCGGCCGGTCGGCATCTTGATCGTTCCGCCATAGTCCTCGTTCCAGTACACTGAATAGTTCCAGTGGAGATATGACATGATGCCGTACTTGCGGGCGGTGTCCAGTTGCCAGGCGATGGCATTCTCCGGCTCGGTATAGTATTCATATAGCGAGCGGCCGTGATCGGTGGCCGCATAAGCGCCGACCAAGGGGGCAATGGGGACCTCGTCATGGTCTCCGCCCACGAACATCCTTTTGATGTTCTCCCTTCCCCGATCATAGTTCTCTCTCGTCCCGGCAGGCAGCGATCCCCAGCTCATTTCGGTCCTCCCCTCATGCTCACAACAGCACCATCCCGCGCTCATCGGACTCCGCTCATCTTATGCGTAGCCAGCCTCGCGAAATTGGACCCTGACGTGGGCCTTCCCCGCTTTTCATACGGTACGCCGAGTATTTACGGCTTATCGGATGCAGACGTCCGAAAATGATACGGATGGAATGTGCCTGCCCCCGGCGGGTTTATCATTCGCTCGTTACCAATCGTATGGGCGATGCGAACCGCCTGGCCCGCCGTCGTCCTCATTGCTATCCTGTTCATGACGTCCATATCGGGGGCGCAGCCATCGCCATCAGCGGAACTGCTTACGCGCGACGTGCACACCAACTTCATGGAGTCCTTCAGCGCCACGGTGCGCAACCAGGGAGGCGAGGACATGACCGTCGTCAGAGTGAGCGTCACGATCGACTGGCCGGGATGGGCACCCACGCTATACCCGATCTTCGAGGGCCGAGAGATCGTTCCCGCCGGCGAGGAAAGGACGTTCACCGGCCCGGCCATCAGGATGCCGCAGACTGATGGTGGCGACTACCACGCCTTCGTGGCCGTGGTCATCGAGACCCCGCAGGGGCAGCAAGAGTTCCGGTCCGAGACGTCGGTGGGCATCTCGGACTGGGCGTTCCGACCGGGCGGCTTTCCGGAATACATCGTCGTGCCAGTGGGCATCGCGGCCCTCATGCTGCTCATGACCGGCCTCCTCTTCCGTCTCGAGAGAACGGCAGGATGGCCTCCCCTGCGGGCCGTTCCTCGCTTTCAGCGGAGGCGCCGGACGTAGGCGTAGGCGATATACGTCAGAGAGAACACCCCGCCCAGGAAGCCGGCCCCGGCCAGGATGGCGTTTGGAAGCAGCACGCCCAGGACGAACAACAGGACGCTGATGGCCAGAACGACGACTTGGATCTCCAGCTCATAACGCTCCCACCATCTCTTTTTCTCCTGGACCATGATCAGACCTCTTCCCCTGCCATGGCAGGGAACGGTCGGGCAATGGCCTCATCATTAATCAACCTGACCTCCTTGAATCGTTCCGCTCCGTTTCGGCGGCCCTACGAAATGGTTATTAGCAGCGCCTCGTTCATCGAAGCATGGAACGGATCGCCCTGAGTCCATACAATCCCCGCCTTGGGCTGAACGATGTCATCGTCTACGACTCCACCCTGCGCGACGGCGAACAAACGCCCGGCGTGGCGTTCACGACCGAACAGAAGGTGACGATCGCTCGGATGCTGGACGACGCGGGCGTCCATCAGATCGAGGCGGGGTTCCCGGCGGTGTCGGAGAACGAGGTCCGCACCATCAGGGCGATCGCCGACCTCGGTCTCAAGGCCGAAATCCTGGGCCTGTCCCGCGTGACCCAGGGCGACATCGACGCCGCGGTGGACGCCGGGGTCGATCTGGTGCTGCTGTTCGTCGGCACGTCCGAGATCCATCTGCGCTACAAGATGAAGAAGACGCAGGAGGACGTGCTGTCCATGGTGACCGAGTCGCTGGACCACTGCCGCGCCAGGGGGGTGAGGGCGGCGGTGAGCGCCGAGGACACCACCAGGACCGACCTGGACTTCCTGATGCGCGTATACCGTACCGCCGAAGAAGGGGGCGCGGTCCGAGTAGGCGTCACCGACACGCTGGGCTGCGCCACCCCGGAGGCCATCTCCATGCTCGTCTCCAGGGCCCGGCAGGAGGTCAAGGTCCCGGTGGCACTTCACCTCCACAACGACTACGGCCTCGCGCTGGCCAACGCTTTCGCAGGAGTGAAAGCGGGAGCCACGGCAGTGACCACGACGGTGAACGGTATCGGCGAGAGGGCCGGCAACGTGCCGCTGGAACAGTTCGCCGTGGGCATGAAGTACCTCTACGGGAGCGACATCGGCATCGACTGCACCAGGATGAAGGCGCTGTCCGATACGGTATGCCAGTTCTCAGGGCTCCACAAGCCGAGGAACCAGCCGCTGGTCGGCACCAACGTTTTCGCCCACGAGTCCGGCATACACGTGGCGGCCATGCTCAACTGCCCCATGACCTACGAGTCGCTCCCGCCCGAGGCGGTCGGCAACGAGAGGCATATCATCATGGGCAAGAAGACCGGCGTGAACTACGTGAAGAAGCGCCTGGTGGACATGGGCATCGACGCCACCGAGGAGCAGGCGGCCGAGATATGCCGCCGCGTCAAGGAACTGGGGGAGCGCATCGGACGGGTGGACGACTCGCAGTTCGCCCAGATCGTCCGCGATGTCATGGGCGCCTAGACCTTGGTCTTGCTTCCCGACGCGGTGCGCTTGCATCGGCCGAACTCGGACATGCCCTCGACCTGCTTATCGAAGAACACCGGGCCCTCGACGCACACGCGGAGGCCGTCCACCACGCACGAGCCGCATAGGCCGGCGCCGCACTTCATCAGGCGTTCGAGCGATACCTGACATCGAACCCCGGCCTCCTTGCATGCGACCAGCAGGTAGCGCAGCATGATCTCCGGGCCGCAGCCCAGCACCATGTCGTACTTCTTCTCGGCCATCATGGCGGCCGCCAGCGCCACGGCCGTTCCCTTGAAGCCGCGGCTGCCGTCATCGGTCGATATGCGGACATCGTTCGAGCGCTCCTTCGCCCTCTCGTAGAAGATTATCTCGCCCGCGTCCCGGGCCCCGATGACCACGTCCACCGTCGACGGGTCGTCGACGGCGTCGAGCGCCGACATGAGGGGGGCCATGCCCACTCCCCCGCCGACGCATAGGATCCTTCCCTTCGGCACCATCCAGCCCTTTCCGTACGGACCGCGGACGCCGATGAGGTCGCCCTCCCTCAGGGAGGACAGGGCGGCGGTGGCCTCGCCCACGTTCTTGACGGTGATGCCGGCCATCTCGCCCTGATATGACAATGACATCGGCACCTCGTCCACTCCCGGGACCCATACCATGACGAACTGCCCCGGCGCTCCGCCCGGAAAGCGGAACCGCAGGGTGGTGATCCCTCGACCCTGCTCCACCACTTCCTCGACGCGAACGAGATCATTCATGTGCCAACCCCACCACTTCGCCGATGCTTCTCATTCCGTTCGCCTCCAGATACTTGGTCAGACCTCTGGTCACATGGCCAAAGACGCCGATGCCTATCCTTCCCACGGCGCTGCCGATCTGCACCGCCGTCGCGCCGGCCATCATGTACTCGAGCGCATCGGTGGCGTTCTCGATGCCCCCCACGCCCACGATCGGGATGTTAACCGCGCCGTACAGCTCGTACACGCACCGGAGGCCGACCCCCTTGATGGCCGGGCCGGACAGGCCGCCGGTGCGGTTGTACAGCACCGGTCTTCTGGCATCCACCGAGATGGCCATGGCCTTGACCGTGTTCACGGCCACGATGGCGTCTCCGCCGCCCCGCTCCACCGCTCTGCCGACGTCGGCCAGAAGGTGGGTGTTGGGAGTGAGCTTGGCCAGCACCGGGATGTCGACCGCATTCTTGACCTCACGCACGATCGCCTGGACCGCATCGGGGTCGACCCCTATCTCCATGCCGTAACCCTTGGCGTGCGGGCACGACAGGTTGAGCTCGACGGCCGACGCTCCAAATCGCTGCATCCTCTGGGCCAGGAAGGCGAAGTCCTCCGGGGAGGCGGCGAAAAGGCTGCCGATCACCGGTGCCGGCCCCTTGACCGCCTCGATCATCTCCTCCTCGAAGGCGTCGATGCCCGGGCCGGGCAATCCCATGGCGTTGATATAGCCATCATCCAGCTCGACCAGCGTGGGGTTAGGGTAGCCATCCCGGGGCTCGCGCCCGATCGACTTGGTGACCACCGCGCCCGCCCCCGCCTCGGCCATGCGGCGCATCGAGGCGCCGGTCTCATCCATAATGCCCGAGGCCAGCATGGTCGGGTTGCGAAGGTCCAATCCCGCTAGGGACACCTGGAGGGAGGTCATCGGATGGCCGATTGCCAAACTGGATGATAAGCGTTAGGGAATGGCCCGACGCCGCCAAGGGCGGCGGCAAGGGGTTTACTCGGGCGCCTTCTCCTCGACATGGATGGGCGACTGCTCGTCCACCTCGCAGGCGTGGTCCTCGTGAGGCCGCTTGGCATCGGGCGGCAATGGCGGCTCCCGGCCCTGCTTTCTCAGATAATCATGGATGGCCTCGTGCAGCGCATCGGCCGCCAGGTTGGAGCAGTGCATCTTCTGCGGCGGCAACCCGCCCAGGTTCTCGGCCACGTCCTTGCGGGTGATCTTCAGCCCCTCTTCCAGCGTCTTTCCCTTGGCCAGTTCGGTGGTCATGCTGCTGGTGGCGATGGCCGCCCCGCAGCCGAAGGTCTTGAACTTGACATCGGTCATGACGTCATTCTCGACCTTTATGTAGATCCACATGAGGTCTCCACAGTTATGCAGCATGAACGAGTCGGTAGCGTAGGAGTGCTGCTCGGCGACCTCGAAATTATAGACCTCGCCGGCGAAGGGTTGAGAGCTACGCCCGTTATCGGCGTGTGCAGGAATCCATCGGCGATCCAGGAAACCTCATGCACAGGTTCGAGCGAGCAGTCGATCCCCAGTATCGTGCATAGCTTCCCTAGCGATCGGACGTCGCCCACGTGGATGCGGTAGGACTCCCGGTGCATAGTATCGTTCACCAGCGAGCCCGCCTCCTGGTACACGGACGGCACTATCCCCTGCCTCAGAAGGAGGTTCTTGACCTGCCCGGCGAGCTGCATCGATATCGTTGCGTAGCTCGCGCGAGCTCCCTTTCTCTCGATGTTGACGCAACCGTCCCCTTGCCATAAGGCCTTCAGCAGGTGGACCTGCTTCTCGGGCGGCAGGAACATGATGAAATCCGGGATGTGCTTTTCCGCGGCCCCCGTCCCGAAGGTGGCCTCGAAGAACCGGGCCAGGTTTGCGCTGTTGACGATAACGACGGCGCAGTTCGTGCTTTCCCTGGGCTTGATGGATGCTTCCAGTCCGAACAGGTCCTTGACGATTCGGACGACATCGTTCTGGTATTCCTCCTCGTTGAGATGGAATGAGAAACAAATGTGTGCCTTGGTGACCTTCGTGACTGCGTTCCCCTCTGACAGATAGAAGCCGGCAAGGCGTAGGAAGTCGGCATTGAGCGGCACCCTCTCCGGCAGATCGAAGCTGCGGTGATCGAACTTCTTCTTTTCGATGTTTAGCTCCACGCTGTCCTGCTCCCTTACCTCTTTTATGACCGGATACAGGGCGATGTCCCCCTGCTCTAGCTCTTCGACGTGGTACCAATCGGGCCTTAGCGGCTTCACGTTCTTGGTATGAAGATACTTCTGGGCCTGGGGGCGCTTGATCGCGTAGACCAGGTGGTCGGGAGTCAATGTATTAGAGCCCAGGCGGTTCTTGAGGGTGATGATCGGCCCCTCGTACTTTCGGACGGACCGGCCGACAATGTGAGAGAACACCCCCTCATGGGTCAGCACTCTCTCGTTGTCTTGGACGTCTTCGATCGCCTGATAGTGATTGTTGAGCTGCACCATGCTTCCGCCTACGAGGCAGGTAGGGTTTCCTACCTGGCCTATCCCGTCGGCGTCCGGCATCTCCCCCACGTTGCGGGGGTTGGTGAAATGGTCCATCACTTGCTTACTGTACTGTGGGCACATCGTATGACACTCCTTCTCCCAACGGGGACATCATTCTCAGCCTCTCGATTATCGGAGGTATCGTCTCAATGAAATAATCGGCCTCTTCCATGGTGTTGAACTTGCTCAAGCTCAGGCGCAGGGACCCATGGCACTTCTCGTGCGGCAGCCCCAGCGAGCGAAGCACGTGCGACGGCTCCAGGCTCTTGGTGGAGCATGCCGATCCGGTCGATGCGGCGATCCCTTGCATGTCGAGGAAGAGCACCATGCCCTCTCCCTCGATGAAATCGAAGCGGAAGTGGGCGTTGTTGCACAACCGCCCTTCGTCCCGAGGACCGTTCAGATAGCATCTGGGCACCGCATCCAAGGTGCCTTCGATGAGGCGGTCGCGTATCCTCCTCATGCGCTCCACGCTCTCCTCCATCTCCGCCATCCCCAGCTCGGCCGCCTTGCCCATGCCGACTATACCGGGGATGTTCTCCGTCGAAGACCGAAGGCCGCGCTCGTGCCCGCCACCATACATAAGGGGTCGGAGCTTCACACCTCTTCGGACGTATAGCGCGCCTACTCCCTTGGGGCCGTGGAACTTATGGGCCGAGAGCGTCAGCAGATCGACGTTCAGCTCGTTGACGTCGACCGGCACCTTGATCAGGGCCTGTACGGCATCGGTCATGAAAAGCGCCCCCTTGTCCTTGGCGATCTCTGCCAGGTCCTTGATCCGCTGAATGGTCCCGATCTCGTTGTTGGCCATCATGATGGACACCAGCGTGGTCTCGGGAGTGATGGAGTTCTTGAGGTCCTCCTCCGATACGAAGCCCTCGCTATCGACCGGGAGGTACGTCACCTTGAAGCCTTGTGACTCGAGGAACTGACAGGTGTGGAGGACGGCGTGATGCTCCACCGAAGACGTGACGATGTGCCGCCCCTTGGAAGCGCTGGCAAAGGCCGCTCCCTGTAGCGCCAGGTTATCCGATTCGGTGCCTCCAGATGTGAAGATGACGTCCCTGGGAGCGGCGTTCAGCGCTGCCGCCACCTGCTCCCTGGCCGCCTCCATAGCATCGTAGGCCTCATGTCCGAACGTATGCAGGGATGACGCATTGCCGTACTTCTCCAGAAAATACGGGCGCATCGCATCCAGCACCCGGTCGTCGACCCTGGTGGTGGCGCTGTTGTCGAAATAAACGCGATCCATCTAACGTCTCCTGTACGAGGTATAGGCCCGACGGGATATTCTACTTTACGATTGTGAACTTTTTCCGTCAATGGCCCGTCCCAAAATGATGGTCTTCCATCGTATATTATCCTGTTCCCTGCCAAAAAGAAATACTGGCAATGAAAATGCCGTGCGTTACGATGGACGTAAAATCTATAAGAGGCGATTTTCCCATCTTCTCGTCCGAGGAACGGGACCTCATCTACTTCGACAATGCCTGTCAGACCTTCCGCCCACGCCAGGTCATGAAGGCCATGAACGAGTACTATGAGATGTTCCCTGCCTGCGGCGGCCGCTCCGTGCACCGCCTGGCCACCCGCGTGTCCATCAAGCTGGATGAGGCAAGGGAGAAGGTCGCCCGGTTCATCGGATGCGATGATCCGAACTGCATCATCTTCACTCGCGGGTGCACCGAGTCGCTCAACATGGTGGCCAAAGGGCGCCTGCTCAAGGATGGGGACCATGTCCTGACGACCGATATGGAGCATAACAGCAACCACGTCCCCTGGGTCCAGGTGGCCAAGTATCAGGACATAAGGCACCGCATCGTCACCACGCCTCCCTCGGGGATGTTCGACATGAACCGCTTCCGCGAGGCCTTGGACGGCGTGGCCCTGGTCTCCATGGTCCATACCAACAATGTCACGGGGACCACGATCCCGGCCATGGAGATCATCAGAGAGGCCCACGACCGGGGGGCCCTGGTGTGCCTTGATGGGGCACAATCGACGCCGCACCAGAGGATCGACGTGAAGGAGCTGGACGTCGACATGTTCGCCTTCTCCGCTCACAAGATGCTCGGCCCTTCCGGGATGGGCGTCCTATATGCCAAGATGGACATACTTGAGAGGATGGAGCCGCTGATCGGCGGGGGAGGGGGGGTCGGCCTCACGACCTATGACAAGGTGGAGTTCCTCCCTCCGCCGGAGCGGTTCGAGTCGGGCCTGATGAACTACTCGGGCATCATCGGGACGGGAGCGGCGGTCGACTACCTGACAGCGGTGGGAATGGACGAGATACAGGAACACGAGAGACGCTTGAACGACGTGGTCACCAGGGGGCTGAGGGACCTGCCAGGCATTTCGATCCTTCCCCCATCCGATCCATCGCTGCGGAGCGGGATCTTCTCCTTCAACCTCCAAGGGATGTCGTCCCACGACATCGCCATGATCATCGATGAGATGGCCAAGGTGCTCATCCGCTCAGGCATGCATTGCGTGCATCCCTATTTCGTATCCCGCGGCATCGATGGCTGCGCCCGGGCATCCTTCTACCTGTACAACACCGAGGAGGAGGCGCGCAGGTTCGTGGAGGCCGTCAAGGAGCTCAGCTCGGTCTTCTCCAGCTGAACGACGGTCACCAGCGTTCCGTTCTGCTCCGCCCGGGAGGCAATGAAAGCGCCGCCCGGAGCCGCCTCGACATAGGGAACGACGAGGCCGCCCTCCATCGCCACCACCTCCGAATGGATCTCGACCATGATGTCAGGACCGCCCCGGACGAGCCATAACGACCCGTTGCCTATCCTCAGGACCGCTTCGGACGGCAGGTCGGGAACGATGCGGACCATCGTGCCAACGGGGCAGCCGTTCATCTCCTCAAGGATGTTCGACGTGGAGGCCATCTCGGCCATGAGCCCCTCCTCGACCGTGCGATCGTCCAGCGCGCCAAAGGACGCCAGGATGGCCCCCATGACAGCCAGTCCGGCGATGATCATCCAGAGTTTGGACAGAAAGAACTCCATCATGATGGTGCCTCCGCCAGGACCACCAGGCGATCGTCGTGGCGGATGCTCTCCAGCCGAATGGTTGCGCTCCCGCCGATGATCATCGCTTCACCGTTGGTGGTAATCACCCTTACCGGCGGATCATCGAGATAGGTCGTCCGGACGACACGGTCGGCCATGACGCCCCGGACCGACATGGCGTCGATGCCCTCGCCGCCGACCTCGATAGAGAGGCCCGACGGCACCTCGACCGTGATGAAACGGACATTGCCCTCCCCGGCGGCATGGACCTCCGATATCGAGGATGCTAGCCGGGAGACCTCCGCTCCCAGCGCCGCCTCCTCGATGCTGCTCCGGTAGTCAGCCATGGCGGAGGCCACCACCGGGAGGGAAAGGGATATCAGGAGCGCGACCAGCAGCAGCTTGAGCGGAAGACCTTCAAGGCCCCGCTGGTCCCACCCCTTCAGGTTCACTCGGACACCACCGGGATGGTCAGGGAGGTGTCGGTCCCCAGGCCGCTCTTGGTGACCGTGGCGGTGATGAATCCAACGCTCTTGCCGGTCTGAGAGGCGCTCAATCCGCTAAAGGTGACCTTTCCGCTGGCATCCGTCATGCCATGCACCTGGCGGCCGTTAGCGGTCTTGATGTTCGCTCCATCCAGCACAACGGTGGCGCCGTCGACGGCATCGCCATTGTTGTCCAGCACCGAGATGGTGATGCTGATGCCGGTCTTGGTGAACACGCCATCGTGGTCGTTGTCGTTCAGAACTATCTCGGTGGGGTTCGAGTACACCGCATCTATACCGTTGGGCGCGCTCAGGCTTCCCATCCATCCCATCAGGATGGCCGTCCCGACCCCCGCGATGACCACCATGATCATCAGCTGAAGGGGCAGTCCCTCGATCCCCGCGCTCTTGTCCTTGCTTATTTTCCGGAAGGCTCTCATATTACTCCCGGGGCGGAGAGCGACAGGGGGTGGTTCAATACCCCGCACTACAATGAGACTACGCCTCTCGCAGCAGAACTTCCTCGATGGTATGGTACTCGGGGCCGCACCTGGTCAGGATGCTCTTCTTGAGCCTCACCGCCGTGACCACCTGGGCGCCGAAATCGAATCCGTCGCGATCGTGGATGATCTGCCGCAGGGCGGGATGGGGGGCATCGGACCTCGCTCGGGCGAGGGTGATGTGCGGGGCGAAAGGTCGGGCCTCCCTTGTCACTCCCAGATCGGCCAGCCGCTCGTCCAACCGCCCCGCTATGGTCGCCAGCGGAAGAACGTCATTGACGCCCACCCACACCACCCGGATGCGGTTCATCGAGGGGAAGGCCCCCGCACCCTTGAAGGAGATGGTGAACGGCGGTATGCCCCTGGCGGCCTCCCTGAGCACCTCGGCAATGGCAGGGAGCTTGGCCTCGTCCGTCTCCCCCAGGAACTTCAGGGTGATGTGTATGTGGGACGGATCGACCACCTTCAAGGTGGGCTCGGCGTTCTTGAGGGCAGTGGCGAACTCCACGATCCTCTCGTTCCGGTCCAGATCGACGGAGATGAAGGCACGGACGGTCATCTTATCAGTCCTGGATGGCAGGGCAGAGGTCATCAAGCTATCGCCCTCTACTGTTTTCGTTCTTCGTTAACGAAAGACGCTCGAATGCCAGTTATGAGAAATGTCATCTATTGCTCCGATTCGATAACTCTTAAAAAGAGGAGCATGATAAGCCCTATCGCATGATATACGATCTGATAATTATCGGTGCGGGTCCGGCTGGCCTAACTGCCGGTATCTACGCGAGCACTCGAAAGCTCAAGACCCTCATCATCGACGCTACCGAGGCTGGGGGGCAGCTTGCGAGCCTCTACCCGGAGAAGGGCATCGATAACTATCCTGGCTATATCATGACCGACGCAGGCCAGCTCGCTGCCCATCTGGTCAACCACGCCAGATCGATGGGTTGCGAAATGCATGAACGGGAGAGGGCGATCGAGCTCAAGGACTGTTCGGGCCACCTACAGCTGGTGACCGACAAGGGCTCATACGAGACCAAGGCAGTCATCATCGCCACTGGCATGGGGTTGTTCAAGCCCAAGAGGATCGGATGCCCGGGGGAGCTGGAGTTCGAGGGCCGCGGGGTCTATTACAAACTGCCCGACCGGGAGACGCTCGCCAACAAGCGGATCATGTTCGTGGGTGGCGGGAACTCCGCTTTGGAGATGGCCCTACTGGTATGCGACCAGGCCGACACGTGCCTGGTCCACCGGCGCGACACCTATCGCGCTGACGAGGCCATCGTGGACAAGGTACAGGGTTCCAACATCGAGCAGATCCTGTCCTCCCAGGTGGTCGAGATCAAGGGTACGGATCATGTCACCAGCGTTGTCGTCGAAACGAATGGAAAGCGCGAGGAGCGCCCTATCGATGCGATCATCGTGAACATCGGAACGGCCAGCGAGGCCCTTGACATGGAAGGATGGGGCGTGGAGCTGGAGGATGGCCTTGTCAAGGTCGACACCGACATGTGCACCTCCCGGCGAGGAGTGTTCGCCTGCGGGGACGTGGTCGCGTACAAGGGCAAGTACAAACAGATCGTGGTGGCCTGCGGGGAGGCCGCCATAGCTTCCAACTCGGCCTACAAGTACATCAAGGAGCCCTACTGGGCCAAGTGAGGTCACGAATCTCCTCATTACATTGGTGAGCTTGAGGGACGTGCCCGCCGAGACGATGGGACCAGACCACAGCATGGATGACGATGTCATCGGCGACCTGGAGATCGTTCTAGGATGGTCGGCACCGCTCGAACCGCCCTCGTGCCCATAGATATCTGGGATCGCCTGCGCCACCATGGCGCATGGCCCATTGAGGACGATGGCGATCGCGCTGGGCGCATGTTCGTCCCTACCGGTCATGATAGCGCTCTAGGCTTCAGAGGATGTTGATCCTCCGCAGGAACGTGCTCAGGCATGATAGCCCCGCAGCCGGGAGCGGATGAACAACAGGATGAGCACCACCATCAGGACGGAGAGGACCAGTCCAATGCTGCCCGCCGCCTCCCCATAGGTGTCGCTGAACAGCTCGCCGAACGACGCGAGCAGATTGAACGCCGCGTGCATCAGCACCGCGATGGCGAGGTATGGCCACCACGAGCCTCCATACGTCTTGCTCCTGGCGATGCCGTAGCCGGCGATGGATGTCGCCGAGGCGTGCATGAGGGTGGCGGAGAAGCTCCTCAGCACGGCCAGTGCCACGAAGGCCTGGGCCCCGTCGGCCAGAAAGGCGGTGGTCTCATAGAGGAAGTTCTCCGTGGCGGCGAAACCCAGGCCGGCGGCCGCGCCGAAGACCAGCCCACTGCGAGGGCGCCACATGTGGCGGGAGTAGCGTTTCACCCCCAAGGCCTTGACCGACTCCTCCACCAGCGGGGCAAGGATGATGATGGTGATGAACGAAACAGCCGAGGGATCGAGCGCCAGGAGCTCATACTCCCTGATGATGGGGTCCAACAGCAGAGAGGTGGCGGCCAGTTCGATCAATAGGGCGGCGGCCGCGGCCACCGCCGAACCGAACGCGAACGTCAGGAGAAGATAGTCCCAGTTCTCCTTCCTTCCCCGCTCCAAGGACCTCAACCACAGCAGGATCACCAGGGAGGGCACTACGGCGGCGAGGAACACCAGGAAAAGGAGGGGGGCATCTCCGAGGTTCACTCATGGAACTAGGCGGCACGGCCTATTAGTATTCTCGTTGCGTGGATAGAAGAGTGGGTTAAGAAATATGGAAGGGGGAGCGGATGCTCCGTTATGAGCTAGTTTACTCGACGATGGCGCTGTTGGGGCACTCGTCGATGCAAGCGCCGCAGTCTACGCACTTCCCGGCGTCGACCTCGGCCACATCGTTAACGACGATAGCCGACTGGGGGCAAACATCCTCGCAAGCTCCGCATCCGACACAATCCTCTGCTTTGATCTTAACAGCCATTTAGGACACCTCGTTTCGGTTACGCCAACAATAAAATCGCTCTATAAAAGAATTTCCTTGAAATGGTCGGGAAGGCCAATGAGAGGTCATGACTGGCCCCTCATCCAGGAATGGTGGTGATGACGAGAATGTTCTGAGGCCGGATCGAAGGTGTCGTGGGCCTGATGCTCGTAGACAGCCCCCGCGACCGCCTACCAGGTCGTGAGGGCCATCATTTGTTTGATATAGTCACCCACCGTTGAGCGTCCGTGGACTACGTATCCGGCCCGATATGGTCCCCGCAGGGTTCTGGAGAGGCCATATCGGCTTCGAGGACGGGGTGATCGTCGAGGTCGGCAAGGGCCCGGCAAAGGATAGTGTGGTCGAGGGGATCGTGCTTCCAACGTTCATCAATGCGCATACCCATATCGTCGACTACGTCGTCCCGGTCGATCTGGGAATGACCCTCGCCGAGGTGGTGGCCCCTCCCGACGGACTCAAGTACCGGGTGCTGAGAGAGACCCCGCTGGAGAGGCAACGTAGGGCGGTGTCCTACCTCTCGGAGCGCATGCTGCAAAAGGGCGTCTCGGCGTTCTCCGACTTCAGGGAGGGCGGCGTCGAGGGATCGACCGTGCTCTCCTCGGCCCAGGGCGCCCGGCCGTTCATAATGGGCAAGACCCGAAGACCCCGGTTCGACCGGGAGGAGGTCCTGGAGCTCCTCAAGGTGGCCGATGGCATAGGACCGTCGGCCATCTCCGACTGGGACTATGAGGAGCTGCGGGAGCTGTCCAACCTAGTCCATTCCGAGGGAAAGGTCCTGGCGCTGCACTGCTCCGAGCGGATCAGGGAGGACCTGGACAAGGTGCTCGATCTGAAACCCTCGTACCTCATCCATATGTGCCAGGCCACCGATGGGGATCTGGAGGTCTGCGCCCAGGAGGGCATCCCCATCGTCGTCTGCCCGCGCTCCAACATGTTCTTCGGCCTGACCACCCCGCTCCGTCGAATGATCGAGGCAGGGGTGGTGGTGGCCCTGGGGACGGACAACGCCATGATCTCCTTCCCCGACATGTTCATCGAGATGGAATTCGCAGGAAGATTGCTGCGTTCCCAGGGTATGAGCCGTCTTGACTGCGTGATGAGCATGGTGACGGCCAATGGACGAAAAATTATAAATGAAAGTCCACTAATAGAGTTTGACCCAGGCTCGCCATGTGATTTCATGGTGGTCCGGGAGCACGGCGGTGACCCTGTCACCGACGTCGTCCTGCGCACGGCGGGACAGGACCCTCTGCTGGTGTGTGCGGGACGAAAAAGGAGAGGCCTCCTATGAACAAGTTCAAAAAGATCCTCATACCGACCGACGGAAGCGAGTATACGAAGAAGGCCATAGAGCAGGGTCTGGAGATCGCCAAGGTCATGGATGCTGAAGTGACCGCGCTGTACGTGGTGGACCAGACCTCGTTCGTGAACTTTCCCATGGACTCCACGGTAGTGTCCATATACTCGCTCCTGGAAAAAGAAGGGCAGGACGCCGTCGATTACGTGGTGGAAGAGGGGGCTAAAAAGGGCATCAAGGTCAGCGCGGAGGTCCAGGAAGGCTCCCCGGTCAAGAGGATCATCGACGTCGCCAAGGATCATGACCTGGTCGTCATGGGCACGCTCGGAAGAACTGGCTTCTCCAAGATCCTCCTCGGCAGCGTGGCCGAGCGGGTGGTAAGATACGCACCTTGCCCGGTGCTCGTCGTCCGGTCCAACCCCCGGGAGGAGTGACATGACCACCGTCCGAGAGGTGATGACCCACAAGCCCATCATGGCCAGCCTGCCGGGCACCCGCACCGATGTTCTCAAGCTCATGGTGAAGCATAACCTGACCGGCGTTCCTCTGGTCAAGAAGGAGGGCAATATCCTGGCCGGTATGATCACCAGGCGGGACATCCTCAACAGCCCAGAGGAAGAGCAGCTCGTGCTCATCATGCAGCGGGACCCGGTTCGCATATCCTCGGACGCGTCGGTGGAGGACGCGGCCAAGCTGATGACGCAGACCAAGGTCACTCACCTCCCCGTGATAGAGGACGGTCAGCTGGTGGGCATCATCACCCCTACCGACCTGCTCTATGAGGTGGAGAAGCGCGCCTCCGGCATACCGGTGGAGGAGCTGGCGCTGTCGCCGTGCGTACCCATCTATTCGGAGTCGCCCCTCATGGTGGCGTTGGTGACGTTCCGCGTCTCCAATGTCAACGCGCTCCCGGTGCTGGACGCTTCGGGGCGCCTCAACGGCATCCTCACCGACCGCGACATCTTCAACAAGTTCCACATCCACGAGAGCGTGGCCGAGCAGGACATGGGGCTCGGGGGCGAGGACGACAACTGGAGCTGGGAGAACTATCGCAACATCCTGAGGATGTGGTATCAGGTGTCCAAGATCGACGTTCCCATGGTGCCGGTGAGCCGGATCATGGCGGACTCGCCCACAACAGTTTTTAAGCGGACCAACGTATCGGAGGCAGCCAGGACCATGCGGAGGAACGACTTCGGCCAGCTGCCGGTGGTCGACTCCAAGGATCTATTGACGGCCATGCTGTACGATATGGACGTCATCTCCATACTGGTCGACTGAGCCCGGATCATATAAGAAAAGAAGGTACGCTCATGGCAGATGCACAGGACGTTCTCTCACTCTGCAAGCGCAGAGGCTTCCTCTACCCATCGTTCGAGATCTACGGCGGCGTGGCCGGCATGTACGACTACGGTCCTCTGGGAACGGCGCTCAAGAACAACATCATCGAGATCTGGCGGCGGCTGTACACGCTGGGCGAGGGCTTCGTCGAGATAGACTCGGAGACCATCGGTCCCGAGATGGTCTTCAAGGCATCCGGCCACGTGGATGAGTTCGCCGACAAGATGGTGAAGTGCAAGGCGTGCGAGGAGCCCTATCGGGCCGACCATCTCGTCAAGGACCTTCATCCCAACGCCGGTGCGCTGGGCGAGAAGGAGATCGACGATCTCATACGAAAGAACAACGTCGTGTGCCCGGCCTGCGGGGGCGAGCTCTCCACGGTGGAGGAGTTCAACCTGATGTTCAAGACCACCATCGGCCCCGGCTCGGGCCGTGTGGGCTACATGCGTCCCGAGACCGCTCAGGGGATCTTCGTGAACTTCCCCAACCTGTACCGCTATAACCGCGAGAAGCTGCCGTTGGGCGTCATCCAGGTGGGTCGCGGCTACCGCAACGAGATATCTCCCCGCCAGGGCATCATCCGGCTGAGGGAGTTCAACATGATGGAGTGCGAGCTGTTCGTGGACCCGGCGGACAAGACCTGGCCCCGCTTCGCCGATGTGTCCTCGGAGATGCTGCGGCTCGTGGCCAATGACGGCCGGGAGATGGAGATCACCGTGGGCGATGCCGTGGAGCAGGGCGTGATCTGCAACCAGGTGCTCGCATACTTCATGTGGTTCACCCAGGAGTTCCTGAAGGCCGTGGGCGTGGATGGCGAGAGGCTTCGCTTCCGCCAGCACGAGAGGGACGAGATGGCCCACTATGCCGCCGACTGCTGGGATGCCGAGAGCCTCCTGAGCTATGGCTGGACGGAGATCGTGGGCATCGCCGACCGCGGCTGCTGGGACCTTTCCCGGCACGCCCAGTTCTCGGGCGTGGAGATGAGCTCGTTCAAGCGGTTCGACGAGCCCCAGGAGATCGAAAGGGACCGGATCAAGCCGCGCTACGACAAGCTGGGGCCGATGTACAAGGCCAAGGCCGGCAAGATCGGCAAGGCCATGGAGGAGGCCGACCCCTCGGCCATCCATGACGGCGCCATAGCCGTCGAGGTGGACGGCGAGAGCATCGTCATACCGGGCGACCTCTTCGAGGTCGCGCGGGTCAAGGAGAAGGTGTCCGGCGTGAGGTCCGTGCCGCACGTCATCGAGCCGTCGCATGGTCTGGACCGGATCATCTACACCGTGCTGGAGCATGCCTACTCCCAGAAGGAGGACCAGACAGTCATGCGCCTGTCGGCGGCGGTGGCGCCCATCAAGGTCGGGGTGTTCCCCCTGATGGCCCGCGACGAGCTGGACGAGATGGCGATGGAGCTCGACCAGGAGCTCCGCTACGGCGGCATCGAAACCTATTACGATGACTCGGGCTCGATCGGTCGGCGGTACGCCCGCATGGACGAGATCGGCACACCGTTCTGCATCACGGTCGACTATCGCACCCGGGAGGACGGTACGGTCACGCTGCGCGAGAGGGATACCACCAACCAGGTCCGGATCAAGTTCGCCGAGGTCCTGGACGTGGTGCGGGCGGCCTTATGCGGCGCCGACCTCACGCAGTACATCGTCGAAGAGTAAGGCGGATCCCGTGGAAGCTCGACGCATTTCGCAATAGCGTCAGCTTTCTCTCCAGAAAAAGGGAAAGCAGTCGCCAACCTTCAAGATGCATCAGGCCAATATAGGGTCAGGAACGAGTGGAAGGAGACGTTCCAAACGCTTCGTGGAGGAAAGGAATGACCCCGAACGAGCTAACAGGGATTCAAAAACGGGAGCAGATATGCTCTCGTATAGAGGCCGTGAAGCTGAGAGACATAATGTCCACCGAATTCAGCTACGTCAGTCCGGACGAGCACCTCACTGACGTATTGAAGAAGATGGCCAATCTCGACCTTCACGAGATCCCGGTGAGCCAGGACGGGAAGCGGCTGATGGGCGTGGTCAGCTACGGCACCCTGCTCAAGCGTCGCAATCTCTCCACCGCGTCCAAGGCGGGCTCCATATCGATAATGCCGCAGGAGATAACACCGGACGCTCAGGTGACCGAGGTGGCGGAGGCGTTCCTGACCTCGGGCTTCAGACAGATCCCGGTGGTCATCGGGCAGGACATCCAGGGTATGGTCACCAGGACGGACCTCATCCGCATCATCAAGGACATAAAGGAGCTGAGGGACCTGAAGGTCTACGACATCATGACCGAGGACGTTCAGACCATCGGGTCGGAGGACCCGGTGGACGCCGCCGTGCTCAGCATGAAGAACCTCACCATACGGACGCTGCCGGTGGTGGACGATAAGGGCCAGCTGACCGGGATAATCGGCATCAAGCAGGTGGCCAACTACAACTGGCGGGAGAGGAAGCGCGAGACCGTGGGAGAGGTCACGGGCGATAACAGCCCGGTGGAGATCAAGGTCTCCTCCATCGCCCTCAGTTCGGTGTTCACCATACCCTCGACCGCTACGCTGGGCGAGGCGGTCGACGAGATGATAGGGCACAACATATCGACGCTGCCGGTGGTGGACGACGGCGACCTGGTGGGCATACTGACCAAGTATGACATCATCGAACTGCTGGCCTCCTTCCGCCAGAGGGACATGGTGTACACCCAGATCACTGGGCTCGATCAGGACGACCGGTTCGCGGTCGAGGAGATCGACAGTACCATCACGCAGTCGCTGCACAAGATCGCCAAGATCTCTCGGCCCATGCTGTTCACGCTGCATGTGACGAAGTACCACGCCAACGGCGGGAACCTGAAGTACTCGCTCAATGGCAGGCTGATCACCGAAGGCCGCATATGGGTGGCAAGCGCGGTGGACTGGGACATCATCCGAGCGACGAACGCGCTGATGCAGAAGTTCGAGCGCCGGGTCATCGAGAAGAAGGAGGAGAGGTTGGCCCACCGCAAGAAGAACAAGAACGGAGGGGACTGAGGAGTACGGTCGAAGGCGTCGCCGGACGTACCCGATGAATCCCAATGAGATATATACCGCCGACACCGCTGTAAAAGGCGGTGCTTCGAAACCCAAATGCCAGCTCCGGCTCCCTGGAGGGCCGGTGAACTATTTTTGATAGGTGATGACATGACGGCAGAGGAACTCGTAGGTATCAACAAGAAAGAGGTGCTCAGGGCGAAGATCGAGAGCATTCGTCTCCCGGACGTGATGGACAAGGAGTTTGCCACCGTCAGGCCGGACGACCGGCTGGGCGACGTTCTTGCCAAGATGACGGAGCTGGACCTCCACGAGATCCCCGTGAGCCAGGACGGCAAGCGGATGGCCGGGCTGGTCAGCTACGGCACGGTGATCAGGCGCAAGAACCTGTCCATCGACGCCAAGGTGAGCACCATCGCGATCACCCCGCCCGCCGTGTCGCCCGACACGGCGATAACCGAGGCCGCCGAGGTCCTTCTCCGCGAGGGATACCGTCAGCTTCCTATCGTGGACAACGGTCGGATCGAGGGCGTGCTGTCAAGAGGGCACATCCTCTCCATGCTGAACAACATCCCCGAGCTTCGGGACGTGCCGGTGGAGTCGATCATGTCGCCAGAGGTCCGGACCGCCAAGGGGAAGGACCGAGTGGTCGACGCCGTTACGGTCATGAGGGACCTGGACATCAGGATACTGCCAGTGGTGGACGACATGGAGCGCATCATGGGAATCGTGGGCTTCAAGGACGTTGCGAGCTACAACTGGCGGGAGAAGAAGAGACAGACGGTGGGCGAGGTGGTCGGTGACAGCTATCCTGCCGATGTGCTGGTGGAGTCGGCCATGATCGAGGACCCGGCCATCATCGCGCCGGGAACGACGGTGGGCAAGGCGGCGGAGATCATGCTGAAGCGGAACATCTCCAGCCTCCCCATTGCGGAGGAGAGGGAGCTGCGCGGCATCGTCACGAGGTACGACCTGGTGGAGCTGGTGGCCTCCTTCCGCCGGCGGGACATGATGTACATGCAGATCACTGGGCTGGAGAAGGGTGACCGGTTCGAGATGGACCAGATGGAGAGGGTCATCACCCAGTCCATGCAGAAGATCGCTCGCATCATCGATCCGCTGATGTTCAGCCTGCACGTGGGAAAGTACCACAACGAGGGCGTCGGACTAAGTACTCTCTGAATGGACGGCTGGTGACGGTCGACGGCGTGATGAACGCCAATGCGGTGCAGTGGGACCTCATACAGGCGACCACGGACCTCATGTACATGTTCGAGCGGCGCGTCATCGACAAGAAGGAGGAGAAGCTGGAGCATCGCCGCCGCAGCAGGAACATCGGGCACTCCTGAGCGCCCGGCAAACCCTTTTAACCCTTTCGGCCATTCCCATGGCTGGCCATGTCACAATATATTGCATCAGAGACCGAAAGGAAGTGGCAGCAGAAGTGGAAGGAATGGGAGCTCTACAAGTTCGACCCGTGCTCTCCCAAGCCAGTATACAGCATCGACAATCCTCCTCGCTACACTTCAGGGTCTCTGCACCTCGGTCACGCCACGGGCTACTCGCTCATCGACTTCGCCGCCCGGTACCGGCGCATGCGAGGCTACAATGTGTTCTTCCCGCTGTGCTTCGACGTCAACGGAACGCCCACCGAGATCAAGGTGGAGAAGAAGCACGGCATCGACAAGCTCAGCACCCCTCGCCAGGAGTACATCCGCCTGTGCTCGGAGTTCGCCAACTCGTTCATCGACGAGATGGCCCACCAGTTCGAGATGCTGGGCGAGTCGATGGACCCCTCGATCTACTACCAGACCGATGCCCCGTACTATAGGCGCATCACGCAGATAACGTTCTTGCGATTGCTTAAAAGGGGCATCGTGTACAAGGGCACGTTCCCGGTCAACTGGTGCCCGTCGTGCACCACCGCCTTGGCCGATGCCGAGGTGGAGTACTCGGACAACGTGACCAAGCTCAACTACATCAAGTTCAAGCTGAAAGGCACGGACGAGGACGTCATCATCGCCACCACCCGGCCGGAGCTCCTGTCGGCCTGCCAAATGGTCGCCGTCTCGCCGGAGGACAAGAGCAAGGAGCATCTGGTGGGCAAGGAGCTGGTCACGCCCATCTATGGCAAGGCGATCAAGGTCATCGCCGACGATAAGGTCGACCCGGCCTTCGGGACGGGCGTGGTGATGATCTGCACCATCGGGGACAAGACCGACCTGGAATGGGTCATGAAGTACAACCTGCCGATGGACAAGGCCATCGACGAACAGGGCCGCCTGACGTCCCTGACCGGAAAGTACGCCGGCATGACCGTCAAGGAGGGCAAGCAGGCCATCATCGAGGACCTCAAGGCCGCCGGGCTGGTGGTCAAGCAGGAGGACGTCAAGCAGAACGTGGGAGGGTGCTGGCGCTGCCATCATCCGATCGAGTTCCTGCAGATGCCGCAGTGGTTCCTGAAGACCATGGACTACAAGGAGCAGGTGCTCAAGCTGGCCGACGAGGTCGAGTGGTATCCCAGCTTCATGAAGGTCCGCCTGCAGGACTGGGTCAACTCGCTGCAGTGGGACTGGGTGATCTCCCGCCAGAGATACTTCGCGACCCCGATCCCGGTGTGGGAGTGCGAGAGGTGCGGAACGGTGGTCCCGGCCCAGGAGTCGCAGGCCTACGTCGATCCGACCATCGACAAGCCGCCGGTGGACACCTGCCCGTCCTGCGGCGGCGGCCTGATCGGCTGCACCGACGTGTTCGACACGTGGATGGATTCCAGCATCAGCGCGCTGTACAACACCTTCTGGGAGCGGGACGATGAGAAGTTCCAGCGCCTGTATCCGATGTCGATGCGGCCGCAGAGCCACGACATCATCAGGACGTGGGCGTTCTACTCGCTCCTGCGCTGTCACCTCATGACGGAGAAGAGGCCGTGGGACCACATCATGATCCACGGGTTCATCATGCTCCCGATGGCACGCCCATGCACTCCTCGCTCGGCAACGTCATCGACCCCATCCCCATCCTCGAGGAGTACGGCGCGGACGCCATGCGCTACTACGCGTGCACCTGCGCGCTGGGGGAGGACAACGCGTTCAGGGAGAAGGACGTCATCCACGGCAAGCGGCTGTGCAACAAGCTGTGGAACATCGGCAAGTTCACCGGCATGGTCGTCAAGGAGAGGCCAGAGATGAAGGGGCTTCAGCCGATGGACCGGTGGATCCTGAGCAAGTTCTCCCGCGTCGTCCGCAACGCCACCGCCTACTACGAAGCGTACCAGTTCGACCGGGCCATGCGCGAGGTCGAGGACTTCGCCTGGCACGAGTACGCCGACCACTACCTGGAGATGGTGAAGCACCGCACCAGGGAGGGCGACGACGGCGTGCGCTTCACGCTGTACACCATCACGCTGGGCGTCGCCAAGTTGCTCGCCCCGCTCATGCCGCACGTCACCGAGGACATCTACCAGGAGAACTTCCTTGAGCTCGACGGCGCGCGTAGCATCCATGTCTCGTCATGGCCAGAAGAGGTCCTGGTGTCGGAGGAGGACGAGAAGAAGGGCGATCTCATCAAGGAGGTCATCAGCGCCATCAGGGCCTGGAAGGCCGAGAAGGGCATGCCGCTGAACCGCGAGGTCGAGCTCATCGAGCTGATCGGCCCGTCGGCCGTGGAGCTGCAGGGGTACGAGAACGATGTGCTCGAGACCTCGAGGGCCAAGGAGCTGAAGATCGTGGTGGAGGCCGACATGGAAGAGGAGGTGGCCGCCCTGAAGCCGGTCAAGGCGGCCATCGGGCCCACGTTCAAGCAGAAGGGCAAGGAGATCATGGACCTGCTCGCCTCCCTCGATCCTGCCGTGGCGGGGCCCGCCGTCGAGAAGGGCGAGCTCGTCCTGACCTTGGGGGACGGCAGCAGCGTTACGCTCGACAAGCGCTACGTCGAGGTGCAGAGAAAGCTCACCCTCGAGGGCAAGGCGGTCGACACCTTGCAGGTCAGGGACGTCCTGATCGCCATCAGCCCCTGAAATCCCTTCCAACACCTTCCACCATTTTCATTATAGAAATGGAGGTTGTCCAGCATCGACAACCTTTATATCAGAGAAGTTTATTCTGGGGATACCACGCGGGCGTAGTGTAGCTGGTTATCACTTAACCTTGCCAAGGTTAGAACTCGGGTTCGAATCCCGGCGCCCGCACTCCACACTTCTCCACTGTTCTCCTGACCCTCCTCGAGCATGAGCCTTGCCTTCACTGGGAGCCCGATTCACCTCATGCATGACGTCTCGGGTTACCAATCATCATCTACCGAGGGAGCGAAAGGTCCCTGCAGATGATGCTGCTGATCGGAACGAATGCTCAACGGCACTCCAGTGATGCATCGTGCAGCAAGGGCTCGGTAAATATTCGCTCGACATTATTATGTTATAGAATTCACATCAGCTCATGAGGACCGATCAGGGGGACCAAGGGGCCAATGTCGCTAAGAGCCATCATGGGAGGAAAACGCTCTCGGCTGCTGATCGTTCTGGGCGCCGTCGCCGTGGTGGCCATTGTCGTCATGGCATCCCTGGCATTCCAGGCCGCGCCAGCGAAGGTCTTCCGGTCGTCCACCGATGGCTTTCGGGTGGGCGACCATTTCTACTACGATGCCATAGGCACGTACAACGGAACTCCGGTCCTGGGCTTATACAGCACGACCCTCACTCATGTGTACAGCAACGGCGGCGGCGGTTACTGCAGGCTGAACTCGACCGCGCCCGAGCTCGATGCCTTGCTAAACAGATATCTGACCATGTGGAACCTGTTCGGGGCATATGTGATTGGCACCGGGAAGTTCGCCACGCCCTATGGAGTCAAGGAAGTGGTGCAGCTCTTCGACATTTTCCCAGGTTTCACAGCAGTATACTATGTCGGCTGGGAACCTCAGGCCATCTATGGATGCGTCGTCAACGGCCCCGACCTCCATCTGGAGCTGAGATTGAACAGTACCAACAACCCCTACGCGATATCGAACAATACGGAGCCCGTGGCCGTATCACGGCAGAACACGCCGACGCCGTCGGGACCGGCCGGCGTGTCTGCCACCGGCAATTCGTGGAGCGGGAGCCACTACTACTCCCCCCATGGGGCCCGCATCACCTATGATTTCACGGCGAACGGGTCCAACCTGTACGCCTACACCGAAGCAAACGTCCGTTCCATGGCAGATGGGGGCCCCTATGCCTACTTCCCTGCCCTGACCCGCATCGGCGCGGGGAAGGAGACGGGCGAGGCGTTCTTGCCTCCCGGGGAATTCTACCTGTTCTGCCAGGGGCGAGAGTGGCAGAACGAGCATGCTTATTTCATCGTACATATCGAGGCGTACTAGCTCCGATAGAATGCGTGATGACCCAATGAGCTGTTGGTAAGCAAAGGTGCATGTCCTAGTCGGAGAGGGCGCCGCCCGGACTTTTGATCTAACCAAGTTCTCTTGTATCATGCCTAGCTTGACCATTGTCCTAACGGTGGTCCGGGGGCCAATATTGGGCCGATGGTCCCGGCCAACGCAGGCGCGCTGCAATGAGTTAACCATCAGCGGCTCGAATGATCATCTCGACATGAATGAGATCGCCCCTCGGAGAAGGTCCCCTGCAAAGTTCGTCATTCTTGTCTTCCTCCTCTCGCTTCCCTTCTGGCTGGTTGGCGCCGTGGCCGATGAGGGGCTTCCTTTGAACCTTCCCCTCAGTGCGTTGATGTTCCCCTGTCCGCTGATCGCGGCTTTGGTCCTCGTCCTTCGGGAGGAAGGACGTGACGGCGTAAGGACGCTGCTGAGGCGGACCATCGATCACTCGGGGATCCGGCCGAGGGCATGGTACCTCCCAACGATCTTCCTGATGCCTTCCATCTACCTCCTGTCCTTTGGGATCCAGCATCTCATGGGTTGGCCGCTTCACGAACTAAGCGGTCCCTTCCTCATGATACCCGTCCTCTTTCTCGTGTTCTTCATCACCGCCGTGGGCGAGGAAACGGGCTGGATGGGATATGCGGCCGATCCTTTGCAGGGTCGGCGGAGCGCTTTGGAGACTGGGCTCATCCTGGGATTGGTATGGTCGATGTGGCACGTCGTCCCGGACATTCAGGCAGGTCAGGACTGGGCGTTCATCGCGGGGCAGCGGACCTTCTCGGTCTTGTTGAGGGTCCTCATCGTATGGATCTATAACAACACGGGAAGGAGCCTGTTCGCAGCTGTCCTCCTTCATACCATGGACAATGTCAGCGTATACTCCCTGTTCCCGGACAGCGATCAGTATGTTCCGGCCGTCACCGCGGCGGTGACCGTGGTCGTGGTCATGGTGGTCACCGCGTTGTGGGGGCCGAGGACGTTGGCCCGGTACAGGTTCGGCCAAGCGGCCTCCGAAAGCGTGTGACCTACCGCCAGGTAATCGGGGGACGACCCGAGCGCGTCACAGATCGCATGGTCTAAGAGGGACCGAGGAAAGGGGGCTAGGACGGCCTGCTGAGTGGTTTAGACAGCTGTGAACGGGTTCCGGGCGGTGTGCCGTGATGCCTTACGCACAGCGGCATCGTTGACCGATGGGCTGGCAGCATCACGGTCCACCATGCACGTCCCGGAGGGGCTGGGCATTGCCTACTCGGCCTTCTTGGGCCTGAACTTCTTGCAGTGCGTCTGGTCCTCTATCCGGATGTTGGGCACGATGTCAGGAATGGCCATTCTAAGATCGTTCTCGATCTTCATGATGATCCTGTTGCCCTCGGATATGGTGAGGTCACCGTCAAGGCACATGTGGACCTCCATGAAGACCTTGGTCCCTGACCGGCGGGTCTTCAGGTCGTGATACTCGATATAGCCGCTGTTCGCGTCGAGTATCTCCTCGATGAGCTTTTCCTCCTCCTCGCATGCCGAGTCCATGAGGTCGTGGGCCGTCTTTCGCAGGACGTCGATGCCCATCCTGGCCAAGAGGACGGCCACCACGATGGCGATGATCGCATCGAGGATGAAGAGGTTGGTGACAGTGGCGACGAACAGGGCTGCGACCACGCCGACAGAAGAAAGGACATCGGAGAACAGATGCTTGGCGTCCCCCTCCAGCGCAATGGAATTGTTCTTCCGGGCCTCACGCATCATTACGGTGGCCAGGATCCCGTTCAGGGATGTCGCGCCCAGGGAGACGAGCAGGCCCAGGTCAATGTCCTCAAGGGGAACGGGATCGAGGAGCCGGCCGATGCTGGCCTCTACGATCACCACGGCCGCGATGATGATGAGGATGCCTTCCACCAGGGCAGAGATGTTCTCTGCCTTGTGATGGCCATACCTATGGTCGACATCCTCCGGTCGGCTCGCGACGCTCAGCGCCAGGAGCATCATCACCGAGGCCGCGATATTGATTATCGATTCCAAGGCGTCCGAGAGGAGCGCCACGGAGTTGGACAAGAGATAGGCCGCTACCTTCAGAAGGAATACCATGATGCCAACTACGATGGCAATGGTGGCGACCCGCTTTTTGTCCATGGATGTTCAACAGATAGGTTGCTTAACACATTTTTGCATCGTTGTAAATGCTCTCGCCTCCTTCAATAGGCAACGACATGGTGACCGAACCATAGCCAAAGCGGCGTGTGCCCTGTCTTGGAGGCCTGACCTCGTACGATGCAGGGATGATGCCCTTTCTTGGGCCCGTTCGAACCCGAACGCGAAGGTTCGTTGGAACGCGATGGATAATGTGGCCCTGCTCGATCTCCCTTGGAGTTGATGTAATGCCGTAAAGCCGTCTCGACGGACCGATCGCGCGCCGAGGCGGTTCGTCAGCGATACGCCCATGACCCGGATGAGCGCACGGTCATGAGATGAACGGATGGCCTGAAAAGCATCGAACCATGTGCCATATCGATAATGGCAAAAAGGATAATGGGGAAGAGGAGGGTTGCGGTCAAGCCCCGTCTGGGGACCGCGCCTTCCAGTTGTCGACCATGCCCCCGCGGTGGGAGCAGTCGTTGCACTTGGGATGGTCCTCCCACTCGCTCTTTCCGTGCAGATAGAAGAACTCGCAGTTTGGACAGGTGCGCTCGACGGCGCCATTCTCTTCGGACATGCGTGCGCATAGCGGCCTCGCCCATAAGACCTTTATGGGCGCCGAGGGAGCAAGGGGCGTACGGTCTTTGGTGAGCAAGCTACTTTTCCTGGAACGGGGAAACATTAGAATATCGGATTTCCGTTTGAAACAAGCGAGGAGGCCGATATGACCGATATCGAACCCGCATGCGTCCATGACATGACCAGCGTGATGGAGAGGTCCATTCCTCGAGTGAGGGAGGACATCGCCTATACCCGCTCGTTCAAGGAGCTCATCCGCACCATCGATCTCATTCAGCAGAGCCGACTTCCCGTCCTGCTCATAGGGGAGGCGGGGAGTGGCAAGAACCAGTCGATATTCTGCCTGGCCTCCAGCCTCCGCCGTCCCACCATCCGCATCAACTGTTCGGGCGACCTCCGCACCTCGTCCCTGCTGGGCCGCATGTCGCCGACCCCGGAGGGTCACTTCAGCTGGCAGGACGGCATGATCACGCAGGCCATACGGCACGGTTACTGGTTGGTCCTCGACGAGATCAATGCCCTGGAGGCGGACATCCTGTTCTCGCTGCATGGGCTCATCGACGAGGGTCGGATCTCGGTGGCGAACAACAGCGAGATCATCGACGCCCATCCGGACTTCCGGCTGTTCGCCACCATGAACCCCTCGCGCTACTTCGCCACCAAGCCCCTGAACCAGGCCCTGATGGACCGCATGGCGGTGGTGGAGGTGGAGTTCGACCCGGAGATCGACGCTCACCTGCTGAAGCGGTTGTCCCTCCCCGCCGATGACGAGGCGGGCTTCCTCAAGCTGGTGGAGAGCATACGGGACGCCTGCAAGGATGGTCAGATATCGCAGAACTTCGGCCACCGGACCATGGACAACGTGACGAGGCTGGCGCCGCTGTTCGGGCTGGACCGGGCGCTCGACATCGCGTTCACGTCCAAGTTGGAAGAGGTGGAGAAGGCTGCCGTCAAGACCATGATCTACGATTTCACGAGGAAGCTGACCAGGTAGGCCCATGGACCGCTCGGAGTACTATTCCCGGCTGGCAAGCATCATCGTGGGAGCCCCGTGCTTCGTCTCCGTGGCCGGCACCGCGACGCGGAGGGAGACCGCTGGCGGAACGAACATGATAGTCCTGCCCGAGCGGGGCATGGCCATGGGCATCCTGGCGGGGATCATGGACGCCACCCCGGCACCCATGCCGGAGGACTCGGAGGAGAGGCCCCCTCCTCCCCCGGAACTTCCCATCATCAAAGGGATCGACGACCCGGCCTCCTTCCGCTTCCTGGTGGAGCGGATGGCCCTCTACCTGGAATGTGGCCGCATCCTTCACCCGCCTCTCGACCCCGTGCCGGGAACGGAGGCCGAGCGGCTGATATTCGATGTCCTGGAGGACCGAAGGGCCGAGAGCCTGTTCTCCAGCTCGTTCCCGGCGCTCGAGATGAGGCTCCAGCTCGTCAACCGCCTGCTGGTGATGAGCGCCTCTCCCCACGTATCGTCCGTGAGGGGCGATGTCATCACTACCCGGACGAGGTCGGTGCTCCTGTCGGCCCTCAAGGTGAACCTGGGGCTAGCATCCTGCGATTCCTGCGACGCGCTGGTCAACCGGGTCGCCGAGCTCATCAAGCAGGTGGGAGAATCGCCCCTGCAGGAAGGCCTGGTGACCGCCGCCTGCCAGGAGATCTACGATCTGGTCAGGAACGACCAGACCTCGGTCGCGGCAGTGGAGCCGCAGCGGGGAGGCGAGGCCAGGGGCTCGTCATGCGCCGAAGGGTCCCAAGAGAACATCGCCAGCGAGGATGGGACCGAGGCCGCCGACGAGCTGTCGGAGTTCGTAGTGGACGAGGCGATGAAGGCGCTGGCCGAGATCTCCAAGGAGATGTCATCGCTCGGCATCGTCATCGAACCGGAGCTCCCCCAGATGATCTCTTCGGAAAGGAGCGGGGCACTGATCGATCAAAAGGTGATGCGCCGCACCGCCGACATCCTGCGTCGCATCCGCGGCTCGCTGCGCTCCTATAACGAGGTCCTGAGGGACGAGGGGTACGCCATGGACATCGATGAGCTGGTGCAGCTGAGAGCAGGCAGCTCGGACGCCAGACGTCTCTATTACAACTACCGCAAGGACCGCAGCGAGTACGACATAGTCATCTGTCTGGACCGCTCGGCGTCCATGGACGGTGAGCGGCTGGAGCATGCCATGGGATCGACCGCCACGCTGGTGCGCGCGCTCGAGCTGGCCGGGGTGAACGTGGCCATCACCGCTTACGATGAGACCTCCACCATGGTCAAGCCCTGGGAGCAGGGCGTGGAATCATCGGCCCTGGCCGATCTGACGGCCGGAGGGGGCACTAGCATCGCTCAGGCGCTGCAGGTCGCCAACGGGCTGCTGGCAGGCAGGGAGAGGAAGGCCGGCACGCATCGTCGGCAGGCCATCATCGTGGTCAGTGACGGCCATGACTACTATCTGGAGCGGATCGCTGCCCAGATCGCCATCGCCCGAAGGCGCGGGGCCAAGGTGTTCTACATAGGCATAGGAGAACAGTGCCGCCGGTTCCTGCGCATCGGGGCGGCCCACTTCCGCTATGATCACAGCGTCATCATCGAGAGGAGCGAGCACATGGGGGAAGCGCTCTCGTCCCTGGCCAGGGCCTTCCTCAAGGAATCGGGCTCGAGATATTCGCCAAGGTGAATGTCATCCTTGAAGCCGTGTGCCCTGTAGAAATCATACCTCATGAGCGAGCATGGCTGCTCGTCTGGCGTTGTGCGCGACAGCATGCAACGCTAGCTCATTGATCTGGCCGCGCACGCTTCGTGAGCGTGCGACCGATGATAGATGCTTGACCATCGAGTTGACCGCCTCGATGAGCGCTCACCGGCGATGGGGCGGTCTGTCGAACGCCCTCAGCTGCCGACATCGGTAGAATTCTCGGCTGTTCTCCGCTTTCTTGCTCGTCATCCGAAGCGGTTTCTTAGCTCCCGTGTAAAGCCATGAACGACGAAGCGCCTGTTCGATTCCGAATCGTAGCTAGTGTCGCCGATGACCGTCCCGATGACGATGCCATGTTCCACTGATTTCGACACGGCTGGCCGCAGGTACCGGAATCGGGCCAGGGAGCGCCATCGACAGGACGCCGAACCTGAACAGGACAGACAACTTCATTGTGCTCGCATCGCGGCCGATCGCTCCGGAGGAGGTCTATGGGATCTACAAGAAGAGGTGCAAGATCGAGAACCGCTTCGACGAGGCCAAGAACTGCCTGTCGGCCGACAGGATGCATATGGCCGACGATGAGCATATCCTAGCCATATGTTCGTCGCCTTCCTCACTCTGTCGATATGGTCTGCCATCGCGGACCTAATCGACCCCTCCTGGATATCCGGCTCGTACATGGTCTCGGACGTGCTGGACACGTACGCCGCAATGAAGGTTATGGCCTCTAACGCCGAGGTCAGGCAGGGCGTGCCCAAGGACGTGCGGGACCTGGATCAGAGGCTCGGTCTTTATCTCTACACTGAGCGGAAGGTGCCGAAGAGGAGGGGACGGAGGCCGAAGCCTCCGGCCTCCTCATAATGAACTTATGCCCTAATTTGCAGAGCTAGAGGAAAAATGGAGGTTTTTTAATAAGTTGATACATATCATACTCACGCAAACGCCATTCATTGCGCAGTGATGTAGGAAGTGAGTATTATGAAGAAAGTTTCTGCCACTATTTGTGCGGTGTTAGTTGCCACCGTATTGATTTCAACTATTGTAATTGCGTCGATCTCATCTAAGTCAATACATGAACAAGATGATGAGTTGATTACTGCCCTTTCAAGTACGTCCCTGATACTTTTTGGTAAAAGCGATAAATATGATAATTTGATGAATAAAATGATAGAAATATCATCAAATGTTACTTCAGTTACTTCAGCTGCTCCCGATACTTTATCAAAGAGGGTCGCTAACAGTAACTCTATAGTACTAGCCGATGCAACATGGGTAAAAACACAAAATACATCTGAGATTGTTGCTTCACTGAAAAGCACACTCGATAAGGGAGCACCTCTAATCTGTTTTGGTGAAATGTCTGATGTTGTTAGTAGAACAGGATATTCATTGGATTATGTTGGCGGATGCGATCTTATCTTCCAGGGCATAAAGGTGTTCGAAGGCGGAAGAACGGCCGCATACTCTGGCGCTGGTAACATCGAAGATGATGATGAAGTCGACAAAGCTTTGATCAGCGCAGTTTCATGGGCATCTAAGTGGATGTCCAACGAGCTCCCCATCAGCAAAATGAATAAAACGACGAGTGCCTTGTCGGATCCTCAATTATCTTCTGGAGCATATTGGGGGTGGGTTCACGATTGGGAATATAATTCAAATGACGATCTAAAACCCTATGGAAGAACAAACATTCAAAATGAATATTCATTTTTACAGAATGATAATATCAACCAATACGATTGGTACGCTATCCACTTTTGTCAAGAGGCGGTACCCGGAAAGGTCGCATATAAAAATGGATATTCCACAATGCATATGCACACGATAATAGATGCGGACTACGGCCCTCATGACTCTGATGAGCTGGTGAGAAGGGGCCCAACAACTTCAGGGTCAACAACGACCTCTGTCAATATTGGAGTAACGGCAGGCAGTGAAGGAGCAGCAGTATCCTGCGGGCATAGTTGGTCATATGCTGTCAATGATGTGGAGGTTCTGGAGAGAGGGGACATGAGTATAGAAAGAGGGGATTGGAAACATGAGGTCGCCAATGGATGTAACGTCGCAAAAAATACCTACAATATCTATCCCGGAGCTACAATAAGAGTGGGTCAGGGAGGCCCCATACAACCATACGAATCTTACGCCAATGCATTTGGTCAAGAATCCCTTTGGGTATGGATGGTAAAAAGTGAAAAGGAGATCATCCACATGCCCTTTATATTGGCGTGATCGCGGCCCTCCCTCCCGCACAGGCAGAATGATTATTTAGGGAAAACTCTAGGTTAAAGGAGGTTCCCCAGCCTCCCCAATGATTTCCTCTCGCCTCTTAATATCCCAGGGCCGACAGCCTACTTAAGATGAGGTTTCATATCAGACTCATTAGGTCGCTCCGGAGACCTGTCATGAAGGTAGAGGGGTGCGCAACGAGAGCTCGTGAAGCGTGGTGAAATGCGGCATTCGCATGAGGCGAAGACGGCGCAGCAGCGGCGTCATGAGCGAGACGACATCGATTAGGTTGCGATACGGCCTGGCCAGCATCTAGTGAAGAACGACGAGCACGAGCAATTGATGCTGCGTGTAAATATGTTTCGAACGCTTGCACGAGTACAGCGGCAGGCCCAATCGTCCGGCGCCTTTCGCTATTTGATCGACCGCACGCATTAAACCATTGTTGTGTAATAGAACATCGTTCGGCACGAGACCATCCTATCCCAGAGGCCAGATGTCTCGCGCAAGAGCTTGGTCTGACCTCGGAGAAGGCCATTTCGTGCCCGACGTTACATCACTCTTTCGACGTGGGTCGTGATGAATTCTACGAAGCCAAGCCGTGCAAAATGATATAATATTATCAGAATACTCCCGAGCCCCTTTGACAGGGACAGGCGAGCGAAGTGAGAAGACCGCTGAGATGTGCCGTGGTGGCACTCGTGGCGCTCCTGATGGTGAGCGCTGGAGCCTGGGTAGTGTTCATGGGAGGCAAGGCCGATCCCTCCTCCGAGTTCATGACGGAGTTCGAGGAACTGACGTCAAAGGAGATGTACGCGCACTCCTCCTGGGGGCTGATGGTGTTCGACCCCGAGTCCAACGCCACCTTGTTCGATATACGCTCGGGCGAGATGTTCGTTCCCGGTTCCACGACCAAGCTGTTCACCTCCGCTGCGATCATGATGGCAATGGGAGCCGATCATCGCTTCACTACTCCCGTCTACGCGGCTTCGATGGACGACAGCGGAGCCGTGGATGGTCCGCTCGTGCTGGTGGCGTCCGGTGATCCCAATATGGGAGGGCGCGCCATGGAGGGGGGAGGGGATAAACTACACCGACGAGGACCATAGCTATGCGCTCATACAGGGGGGATGCATCCTCACCTCTGAGGACCCCCTGGCGGGCATCGATTCCCTGGCGTCGCAGATAAATGGGTCCGGAATGAGATCGGTCGAGGACGTCGTCGTCGACGATACCCTGTTCGAGACGGTGGAGATGGACGAATTCGTCATCTCCCCCATCATCATCAACGACAACCTGCTGGACATCATGGTAAGGCCGGGCGCCGACGGGGAAGTGAGCGTCACCGCGCGGCCGTCGACCGATTTCTTCACCATTAGGAACGAGGTCGTGACCTCCGACGCCACCAACATAGAGATCACTGCGTCAGGAAGAGATATCACCGTCCGTGGCCAGATCGCCGAGGAGAGCGAACAGGTCAATCTCACCCACACCGTCCGTGAGCCCGCGGCCTTCGCCCGCGCCCTGTTGATCGAGTCCCTGGTGGGACACGGGATCGATGTGACATCTTCCGCAACGGGCGGTAACCCCGGGACCTGATACCGTCGAACTAAGAGGACGCGATCAAGCTCGCCGAACTGACTTCCGCCCCCCTCTCCGAGGAGGTCAAGCTGACCTTGAAGGTCTCCCATAATCTGCACGCCGAGACCTATCTCTCGCTGATGGCCGCCTCCCGGGGAGGGAGCACCCCGTATGTAGGACTGCAGGTGGAGCGAGAGATGCTAGAACAGCTGGACATCGACCTTGGTGCGGTGTGCCTCGCCGACGGCATGGGCGGAGCACCCGAGGACCGATTCACTCCCTCCGCGGCCATCCAGCTGCTGACGGCGATGATGGACAGGGAGGAGTTCGGGCCGTTCTTCGAATCGCTTCCGGTGCTGGGCGTCGACGGCAGCCTCGCCCATTCGGCGGCCGATGACAGTCCGGCCCTCGGCAAGGTCCATGCCAAGACCGGTACGAGGGCGGTGTACAATGTCCTCGGCGACACCGGCAATGCCCAGACCAAGGCCTTGGCCGGATACATCGACACGGCCTCGGGCAAGCGACTGGCATTCGCCCTTTTCGTCAATAATGTGAGGGTTGACGACTTCGACGACATCATGGCCCTAGGGAACGATGTCGCCCTGGTGACCGATATGATCTATGACCACTTCTGAGCCCTCCGACGGCTCAGGTCCTCATGCCCGGCTTGACGACCATGACCGGACAGCGGGAATGGCGGATGACCTTCTCGGCCACGCTGCCCAGACGAAGGAGGGCCAGGCCCGAGCGGCCGTGCGTGCCCATGACCAGGATGTCGTACCGTTCGGACATCTCCACGATGACATCTGCGGGGGAGCCGGTCATGACCACTGGTTCGACCGTCACCCCCAGCTCTCGCCCCTCCTCGACCACTTTGTTCACGGCCACGTCCGCCGTGCGCCCCTCTCCCTCGGCCGACTCGACGACCTTGTCGCGGCCATCGTTCACGCTCAGGGCGGTCACCGATGCCTGGAAGGCCTTGGCCAGACGCAGCCCGTGGGTGATGGCCGCTCCCGAGCTGTCGCTGCCGTCAGTGGCTATGAGCATCCTCTCGCATCTGAACACCGGTGCTCCGCCGGCGCGAACCACGATGACCGGGCAGCGGGCGTGGCGGATGACCTTCTCGGCCACGCTGCCCAGCAGCAAGTGGGGTACGCCCGTTCGGCCCACGGTGCCCATGACCACCAGGTCATGGTCCTCCGAGACCTCCACGATGTCCCTCTGGGGGATCCCGCTGACGACCATTCCCTGGGCGCTCACCCCCTGGGAAGCGGCCGCCTCCACCACGCCGCGGACGGCGGCCTGGGACATCTGGTACAGCGGGGACTCGAGGTCGGGCTCCCCCGGTATGGCGGCGTAGTTGGTGATATCATTCACGCTCAACGCGGTGACCTCGGCCCCGATCTGCCGCGCCAGGTCGATGGCGTAGCCTATCGCGCCTCGGGTGTTCTCACCGCCGTCCGTGGGTATCAGGATCTTACGGTATGACGTTTCGATGCTCATCAGGTCCCCATCCATCGGCCCTCCGGCTCGTCAAGGTCATGGGAACGCGAGCGTATCTAACCATCGGCACGGCTCACCGGGCCATGTTGGCCAGCCTATCGCTCCAGGGCCGGACCGCTATGGCTCGTCTAAGCAGACGAGTTGCCAGGTGAACCCCAGAGCCGGTTATGAACGCCATGACTATGGTCGCTATCCCGATGCCGACGAGCTCCCCGACGAAGAGGAAGGACAGTGCCATGGACAGGGTCAGGCATGAGATGTCGAAGATCGTCTTGAGCCGGCGGAACGTCACATGATAATGCTGCGTCAGGTCGTTGATGAAGGCGTCCACCACCATCAGGGGCACCTTCGAATTGACCATGAGGGAGATGGCGAAGCACATGGCCACGTAGCCGGTGACGATATACGCCAGCCTGAACGGCATGTCGGTCGGCAAGGGGGACAGCAACCATTCGAAGGCATCGAGGACGAGCCCGAACGTGAGGGACATCAGCAGGGAGATGGCATACCCGACCTTGACCCGCCTGGTTATGGCAATGAGGATGATGAACAGGCCGATGTGGAAAATGGGGTTCCAAATGCCGAAGGAAATCTCGGGGAGGGCGACGCTGAGAACGTAGGGAAGGGACGATATGGTCGATATGCCAAAGTCGGCCTTGACCATGAGGGAGATGGCGAACGAGATCAGCAACACGCCCGCCAACAGCGTGAGCTCTCCCGGCAATGTGATTCTTCCTTTCATCTCAATCCTTCTCGCCTTCGCACCAGATGCTTGACGCCCCAGAGGAGGCGTCGTACCAGGGGCCGTTACTAGAAGCGGATCGTACCAAAGGATGCCCTGTTATATACCTGTCCGTCCGACCAGGGGCGCGGTCCTCGACACCTTCACCATCAAGGGACATTATCTCTTCCGATACTGGATGACCAAAGATTATGTGCGGACACCTGATTTCGTGAGCGATGGAAAGCATATTCGCGCCGGGCGCGGGGTGGTGGCCGTGGGCCTGTTGTCCGGAGTGAGCGAGTCTATCGTCTCGAACATCGTCTGCGGGTACCTCGATCGATACTCTGGCAAGGGATGCTCCAACCTGCGGTTGGCCATCCAGGAGAACGTGGACCTGTATCAGCTGTGGGTGGACAACGCTTCCAAGGAGGGGGTCATGGACCTCAACCAGGCGAGATACTGGACGCGCAAGTTCCCTGTGGTCAAGAGGATGGTCACCTCCAGCAACGTCAAGCGGTGGCTGGCCGAGAAGAAGCGGCGGGACATCGTGCGCGCCATCGACGAGACGCCCGGCGGCCAGGAATGGCTGGAGTGGCAATTGGGGCGGTTCCGCTCCGGACTATGGGGGCAGTAAGCCTCACTTTCCAGTCTCGGCCTTCAGCGCATCGTGGCGCTGCTGCATCCTAAGGCGCAGGGCATACGGCAGCATGTCGAAGAACGCGCCGAAGCGATCGTAGGATGAGAAGTTGGCCACCTCTGTCCCCTCGTCCACGGCGGTGACCATGACCTTGTTCCCCTCCTTCCGGCGGACCAGCCATGCCTGGCCCGCCAGGACGAAGATGTTGTCGACCGGGAGGCCGATGCTGCCCACCGTGGAGCCGGACGCCATGTCCACCACCTGGATGCTGTCGTAGCCGGGGATGTTGCTGAACACTCCCGCACCGAGCTCGCCTATCCGCGCCGTGCCCTTCCAGTCGTTCCCGTCCAGCTCGATCCATCCATTCTCGGCCAGCTGGGCCAGGGTCTGCTGGACGTCCCGTTCTGACAACAGCCCTTCGAACAGGGCGAAGATCGATTCGTCCGATCGGAGGCGACCTCCGGTCAGGGACGACAGGATCTGCTGCACGGCCACCGAGGGATCGAACTCATATCGGGAGGTATCATACTCGGAGCGGGACACGGCGTTGAAGACCTTCTCATAGTACATCGCCTCTCCGGCGGTGGACGCCAGGGCCACCACCTTGATGCGGTCCTCCCTGCGGTTCCCCCGACCGATCCTCTGCGAGAGCGAGGCCACCGAGCGTGGCCGACGGACCAGCACCACGGCGTCGATGTCCCCGATGTCCACGCCCACCTCCAGTGTGGAGGTGCAGGCGCAGACGACGTCCCAGCCGTTCCTCAGGGCGTTCTCGGCGTCCATGCGCATGGTGGCGTCCAGCTTGCCGTGGTGCACCTTCACGGCGGACAGCGGGAAGTGTCGTTTAAGCTCTACGCGGGCCAGCTCCTCGGCCTCATGGGGCGTGTTGCAGAACATCAGGACCTTGCGGGCGCCCAGCTCCCTTATCTGCCTGGCGGCGTGCTCGAACGTGGGAACGATGCGGTACTCGATCCCGCGCCCCCCGTCGGAGCGGACGAGCTTGGCGTCGGACATGTAGCGCGCGGCCATGGCCTCCGGGTCGGCGACCGTGGCGGTCGTGGCGTAG
>LJKK01000098.1 GCA_001421185.1 Methanomassiliicoccales archaeon RumEn M1 | reverse complement strand
CCCCTATGCAGGTGGCCACCACCACGTTGATGTCGCCGTCCTTCAGCCTCTCCAGCACCTTGACCTGTTGCTCCTGCCTCTGCCCGTGGTCGCCGAACCGGCGGGCCTGGCCCACCAGCCTGCTCACTCTTACGTCGGGCAGCGAGGAGAGCATCTCGACCACCGCGTCGCAGGAGTCCCGGTAATTGGTGAAGACGATGACCTTTGACGATGGCACGTCTCGCAACTGGTCGCTCACCAGCTCGCCGACGATGCGCATCTTGGGGTGCTCGCCGGCGCCCTCCAGCAACCGCTCGAGCTCGTTGAGCTCGGGCGAGGCGGCCAGCTGCTTGGACGCTCGGGAGCCGCTCTTGCTCGCCCCCTCCCTCCTCAGCTTCTCCACGTATCTCTTCAGGGCGGCGGTGCTCTGACATCCCGCCAGCTCGATGGCGTGGGCCACCTTGATGGCGGCGGCGTTGGCGCTCATGGCCCTGAACAGGTACCCTCCGCCCCGGCCCCCCATCCGGGACCGTATGCTCTTGTCGACCTGCAGCAGGTAGGGTACGGTGGCCGGACGGTCGTTCTTTATCAAGCGCATCTTTTCCAGGACGTCCAGGCTGGGTCTCTGCAGGCGGCGGAGCAGTTCCTGGACCTCGTGCATGTGCTCGGGGGGCTCCACCTCGATGATGTCCACGTCGACATCGTGCACGTGTGGAGCCACGTCCTCGTCACCGTCATCCCGCCACTCCAGCTCCCGCAGCCCGAGATTGGCGCACACCGCCCTGATCCTCTTCCTGGTCGCCCCGGGCGACGCCGTCATGCCCAGGGACAGAGCGGAGCGGTTGTGCCTGGCCACCCTGACGTAGGCGTAGTTACCTACCGCCCGGTGGGCCTCGTCGTATACGATCAGGGAGACCTCCTCGAGGTCGAAGCTGCCCCTCTCCAGGTCGTTGGCCACCGACTGCGGGGTGGCCACCAGGACGTCGTTCCGCTCCCACGTCCTCCGACGCTCCGAGGGGGACGACTCTCCGGTCATGATGCCGACCGACCTGCCGACGAGATGTCGGCCGAGATACTCGGCGGTCTGCGCCACCAGCGGCCTGGTGGGGGCCAGGAACAGCGCCTTGCCTCCCCTGGTGCGAAGGACCTCGGCCGCCACCCGCAGCGCGATGACCGTCTTCCCCAGGCCGGTCGGCAGGACGAGAAGGGTGGAGGCCCCAAGGCACGATCGGGCCAGAGCGCTCTGGTAGCCGCGCTCCATCACCGTCTGGGGCTCGATGAGGGCATGATCGACGTACATGCCTCTGGCCTCGGACCTACGCTACTAGAACGTTTGCCACGGGTCCCTGAAAACTGACCGTCAAGGGTCCGGGTCGAGCGCCCGCGCTGTCGCTCGAGAACAGGACAGAAATGGCCGGAGCTTAGAAGATGGCCAATACGCCCAGGACCACGATGGGAGTGAGGATGATGGCCAGGACAAGGATGACGTCGTTCTTCTTCATGCAGGGTGAATTTTAGATGGACTATTAATAATCCTCTATCGCCCGGGCCCCGCCAGGCGGGTGGACTACTCCGATAGCCTCGCTCCCGCCACGATCTGGCCGGCCTCCTGGTCCATCATCAGCTCCACCCCCCACTCCTCCAGGAAGGTGTCCAGCCACCAGAATATGTCGCGCTCCTTGACCAGCTCTCGAAGGGGGCCCATGCGCCTCGTCCTCTCCTCCGGGGACATGGACAATGCCTCCTCCAGGGCCCTGGCCATGGCGTCCAGGTCGTAGGGGTTCACGATGATCGCGCTATCCATCTCCTCGCTGGCGCCGGCGAACTCGCTCAGTATCAGGACGCCGTTCTCGTTCACGGCGACGTACTCCTTGGCCACCAGGTTCATGCCGTCGATGATGGGGGTGACCATGGCCACGTCGGCGATGCGGTACAGCATCAGGACATCGTCGCCCGGCAGGTGCCTGTTGATATAGATCACCGGGGTCCACTGGGGCCGCTGGAACTTTCCGTTGACGCGGCCCACCGTCTCCTCTATGCGCTGCTTCATCTCCCGGTACTCGCTGATGGCCGATCGCGTCGGCGAGGCCACCTGCACGAAGGACACCTTCCCCAGATGCTTGGGATGGGCCTCAAGGAACTTCTCGAAGGCCAGGAGGCGGTTCAGTATGCCCTTGGTGTAGTCCAGCCGGTCCACGCCCAATATGATCTGCTGGACGTTCATCTTGCTCCGCAGCTGGGTGGCGCGGCGCCTGAGGCTATCCCTCGAGCTCAGCTCCCGGTATCTGTTGTAGTCGATCCCGATGGGGAACGCCCTCACCCTGGTGATCTGTCCCTTGTACCTGATGGCCGAGGAGCTGACCTGCGCGTCGGGGAACTCCTTCTTCACCGCGCCGAGGAAGTTGGCGACATATGACTCGGTGTGGAACCCCAGCAGGTCCGCTCCCAGCATGCCTTCCAGGATCTCCTTGCGCCAGGGGATGCAGGAGAACGTCTCCCAGGGGGGAAAGGGAATGTGCCAGAAGAGAGCTATATCGTTATCGGGCAGCTCCTCGCGGAGGGCGGCCGGCAGGAGGGTGAAGTGCACGTCCTGTATCCATATGTGGTCGTCGGGGAGGGCCTCCTCCAGTGTGGCCCTCAGGAAGCGCTGGTTCACCTTCTTGTAGGTCTCCCAGTACTCCGGCAGAAGACGCGCCTTCTCCTGGAACAGATGGCACACCGGCCAGATGATCCGGTTGGAGAAGCCATAGTAGTATTCGTTGATCTCCTTGGGGTCGAGCCAGATCCTCCTTAGCGTATAGCGGGGGTCGTCCTCTGGCACCTGGATGCGCCCTTTCTCGTCGGCCACCTCGGCATCGGCGTTCCCGCTCCCCCATGCTATCCATACGCCCCTGGTCCTCTGCATCACGGGGTCGATGGCCGCCACCAGGCCCCCGATGGGCGTCTTGCACCGTATTCCCTTCTTGTTCCTCTCGTGGATGTAAGGTTCCCGGTTGGAAACCACTATTAGCCGTCCAGGGGTCATTATCGCAACAGATTATCTAGTTAATCGCCAGGTATTTAACCTAACAGCCAGGCCGGGAATTGTGCTGTCCAACGAACGATATCCATCGTGATAATGATAAGACAACTACTAATACGGCATATCTTATTGGTCGACCTACCGATGATTGCCATTGTGCACCTGCTGGTCGTGCTGGTGCTATGTAAGGTTTTCAAATTGGATAGGACGGAGGCCTTCGCAGCTCTGCTCTTCGGGGTGCTTATCGACCTGGACCACGTCTTTGCCCTGGTGGACTTCTTGAAGGTCCAGGGCATGAGCGGAGCGCTCGACTACCAGGCCGCCATGGCCTCCGACCTCGAGTGGAAGTCGATGCTCCACAGCCCCGCGGCGGCCATCATCATCGGGCCGGCCTGCATGGGCTTCCGCATGGCCATACCCGCTCTGGCATGGGGCCTGCACCTCGTGCTGGATTGGGTGCAGATCGAGTACCTGGGCGTGCTGTCGGCCGTCGAGATGGTACTGCTCGTCGCGCTCGTGGTCGCCCTGATAGTGCTGGAGAGGTCCGATCTGGACAGCGACGGCAAGAGGCACACCTATCCTGAAGCGGCTCTCAGCCTGTTGCACCAGGGCGGCGAGGAGCTGGTCCGTCTGTTCGGGCGCCTCAGAGGGTTCCCAAGACCTCTAGGTACGAGGCCATGAACTCCCTCGTTCCCAGACGGCCGCCCGCATCACGGGTCCGGTGACCCAGCGAAAGGGTCGTTTCCACTGCTGCCTCGAGCTTCGACGCTTCCTTGGCCTTCCCCAGGTGGCGCAGCATCATGGCCGCTGAAAGTATGGCGGCCGTTGGATTGGCGACGCCTCTGCCGGCGATATCGGGCGCCGAGCCGTGCGTCGGCTCGAAGAGCGCCAGCTCATCGCCCATGTTGACCGAGGGGGCGAAGCCCAGGCCGCCCGCCAGGGCGGCGGCCTCGTCCGAGAGGATGTCGCCGTACAGGTTCAGGGTGACCAGCACGTCCAACTCCCTGGGCTTGGAGATGAGGGCGGCCGCCGCGGCGTCCACCAGCATGTCGTTGGCCTCGATGCCGCTACCCTCGGTCCTCTCATAGAATACCTTGCGGAAGAGGCCGTCGGAGCGGCGCAGCACGTTGGACTTGTGGACGCAGGTGACCCTCCTCCTGCCCTGCTCGTGGCTCAGCCGGACGGCGCGGTCGACCAGGCGCTCGCATGCCCTTGCCGTCACCAGCCTCTCGGTCACCACGCCGCCCGCTACATCGCGCTCCGCGCCGGTGTACATGCCCTCGGTGTTCTCCCTGACAATGATGACGTCCAGGTCGACCAGTCCGAGGTCCCCGTGCCACCTTCTCACCGGGCGGATGTTGGCGTACAGGTCGAACTCCTTCCTGATCCGCAGGAGGGGAGAGCGGTACGCTGGATCGTAGGTTAGCGGGGAGGTGATGGCCCCGAACAGCGCCGCGGGGACGTCCCGCAGCAGTTCCAGGGTCTTATCGGGAAGATAGGAGCCGGTGCGTTGGAACGCCCCCAGCCCCATCTCCGCCTCCTCCATCTCCAGGTCGGCCGACACCGCCTCGATGGCGCGCACCGCCTCCGAGATGACCTCCGGCCCGATGCCGTCGCCCGGGATGATGGCGACCCTCATCGGCTCTCCAGCCTCTCTACCACGCTAGCTACGAGTATGGGCAGGGTTATGGTGGCGTCCCCTTCCACGGTGACGTGGTCGGCGGCCTCCTTGACCTTGCCCCATGATACCGCCTCGCGGACCTGGGCGCCCGACAGCGAGCCGTCATACTCCACCGCGGTGGTGAGGTACACGGCATGGTCAAGACCGCCGCGGAACTGGCTCCACCAGATGGTGTGGTGCTTGCTGATCCCGCCGCCGATCATCAAGGCCCCGGTCTCCTTGGCCGTCCATACGATGTCCGAGAGGTCCTGCTCGTCCTGGAACAGGTCGATCCTCAGGTCGCGGTGCTCCTGATAGTACATCCACAGCTGGCTGCCGAACGAGCCGTCGGTGATGCCTGGAACGAACACCGGCACGCCGTTGCGGTGGCACCAGTGGAGCAGGGAGCTCTCGTCGTCTATCCGGGCCCCCACCTCGTCGATTATCTCCCGGGTGGAGATCGAGCTGCGGTCCTTCAGGATCTTCTTGAACATCGGCCCCAGCTTCCTCTCCAGCACCGTGCCGTAGCTGGCATTGGGGACCAGGACGTTGCCCAGGCGGTTGACGCCCTGCTGGTGCAGCTTGACGTCGTCCATGTGGAAGTCGCCGTGGTAGTACTTCTTCCAGGTCCTTGCCAGATCGTGATCGAGGGTGCCGCAGGTGGTGATGATGGCATCCACCAGCTTCCTCTTGACCAGTTCGACGATGACGCCCCTGGTCCCGGTGGCCATGATGCAGGCCGGGAACGAGAGGAAGGTGAAGCAGTCCTCCCTGGTGACCATCTCCTCCATGATGTCCACGGCATCGGCGAGCTTGCGGCCGGTGAACCCTCCTGCCTGTTTCATCTGCACGATGAGGTCGTTCACGGTGCTGGCCCCGTCCAATCTGATATCCTGTACCGCTCGGCGTTTCATAACTTCACCTAGACGGGCGTCCCCACCGGCGGAGGTCGATATAAGAATTATCCCAAGGCCGATGGCCGACCGGCGGAAATTTGTTATCGTCCCCTCTCGCACTTCAAAGCGATGGTCGAACGACGCCTGCGAGCCTCCTCGACGGCCATCGTGGCCGTCGCGTTCATGCTCGCTCTCAAGCTGGGGGTGGGGCTGACGACCCAGTCCATCGGGATAATCTCGCAGGCCCTGGACTCGGTCACCGACCTGATGGCCTCGGCCCTCGCGTTCTATGCCGTGAGGAAGTCGATGGAGCCGCCCGACGAAAGGCACCCCTACGGCCACTCCAAGGTGGAGAACCTCGTCTCGGTCATCGTCGGACTGATAATCATACTGGTCGCGGTGGCGGTGGCCCGCGAGGCGGTGTCCCGCTTGATGGAGGACGAGGGGCCGGTGATGCTCGAGATCGGCATAGCCGTCATGGCGGTGGCCGTGGCGGTCAACCTGGTCGTCTCATCGTACCTCTTCCGCGTGGCCCGCCTGGAGCGGTCCTTGGCGCTGGAGGCCGACGCCACCCACCTGCGGATCGATGTGGTGTCCAACACCGGGGTGCTGATCGGCCTCGTGCTCATATACCTCACCGGACTGTCGTTCATCGACCCCGCGGTCGCCCTGATCATGGCCGCCTACATCGTCTACTCGGGGGTCCGACTGATAATGAAGGCGTCCGCCGATCTGCTGGACGAGAACATCCTTCCCGAGGAGGAGCGCATCGTCCGGGACGTGCTGGGGGAGCACTCCCAGGGTTATCGGTACTTCCATGCCCTCAAGGCCCGCCGGGGAGGGGCGACGAGCTACCTAGAGCTCCACCTGGCCGTCGAGGGCGACATGCGCGTCGACGACGCCCATGACCTGGCCGAGCATCTGGAGGACGAGATACGCAAGAGGCTGCCCCATTTCGAGGTCATCATCCATGTCGAGCCCGAAAAATGACCGGTCAGCCGTCCCATCTCTCCAGGATCTCGTCCAGGCGGCGCCTGGACCCGCTCTCGCACCCGTTGTTGTCGAGGACCTCCCAGGTGGTGGCGAGGGAAAGGACCCTTTCTCGCACGATGACCAGCGCTGGCAGGTTCTCGAACATCTCCTCCTCGTGCTGCCTGGACTCGATCCTGCGCAAGGCGTTCTCCGGCTCCACGTCCACCAGCAGCAGGCATTCCGGGACGGGCAGGACGCTGGCGAAGATGTCGTAGGCCAGATGCGCCAGGCGATCGGGCAGATACGCCGTGGCCAGCAAGTAACGCACGAAGACCACGGTGTCGTAGCGCCGCCTCCACAGGGGCAGGCGGACCACCGAGCCGAGGACGTCGAACATATAGAACGCCGAGGACAGCAGGTACATGAGCTTGCCGCCTCCCTGCAGGAACCTGGCGGACAGACGGCCCGCGAGCCGATCGGACGGATGGTGCTGCACCCTGACCCTGTGCCCTCGGCCAGCGTAGTGTTCGGAGATCCATTCCGCCACCGTGCTCTTCCCCGATCCGTCGATCCCGTCCACCACTATGAGTCGCATATCACAGCCCTATCAGCAGCATCAGGGCCGCGGTGCTGAGCGGCACGATGAGATTGTCATATTCGCCCGGCGAGAACAGCTCCACCATGGCCACGAAAGCGCCGGCCAGGGCCGCGGCCCCCAATGCGAACATGGGCGTCAGCTCCGGCACCCCCAGCTGAGGCAGGTAACCGCTCAGGAAGGTGTAGAACGCCATCACCGCCAGCGCGGCCGTCGCGGTGCCCAGGAACACTCCGAAGGTGCCCACGTAGGTCTTCTTGCGATAGAGCTTCTTCCGACCGTACTTCTTGCCCAGCAATCCTCCCAGGCCGTCCCCGAACGACATTGCCGCGATGGCGATGCCGGCCACCATGCGATCGTCGAAGAGGAACAGGGCCAGCAGGGTCCAGGACACCGCATAGTACACCAGACCATAGCCGTGCCCCTGCTCGGTGGCCTCGTCCAGGAACGAGCCGGTCAGGCGCTTGAGGGGGAACTCGGGGGTGGCCATCAGTAGCAGGAACACGAACGGGAGGGCGGCCAGAAGCCCCATGGTCCAGCGGTCGTCGAACACCCACCACAGGAAAACGATGTTACCTACTAGGATGTGGATTAGCTTTCGATAGTCGCAGGTCGGATTACGCTTTCGGGCCCATGCCGCCAAAGAGACGACCAGGCTCACATATGCGTAGACCAACACGAGGCCGGCAACGTCCCCGGGGCTGAACATATTAGCCGGGGAAAGGGTATCGGATAAGAATATATTGCGTCGGCAGCCTCCCGCCGTACACTTCCTCGATCGACGTTACCGGCTACATCACCCCGCCGCGTTGCGGACGATCTCCGCGAACATCGGGAGCACGTCCCCGATGCCGTTGATGATGAACTGGATCGCTATGGACAGGACGATGAGGCCCATGAGCTTGCTGATGGCCTTCCTGCCTTCCTCCCTCATCAGCGAGAACAGCCGCTCCGAGTGGACCATCACCATGTAGGATATCGCTATGAGTATCACGATCCCCAGGAACACCCCGGCGTAGGCCAGCATAGCAATGCCCATATCGCCGGCGGCCAGCTTCTCGGCGCTTGATGTCAGGACCACCACCGTGACGATGGTGCCCGGTCCGCTGATGAACGGTATGGACATGGGTATGAGGGAGATGTCCCTCGTAGGGTCGGTGGCGGAGTCCGCCCCGTCCTTGGGGTACAGCATGTCCAGGGCGGTGGCTATGAGAAGGATCCCGCCTGCGATGCGGAACGCGCCCACGCTGAAGTTGAAGATCTGGAACAGCATCATGCCGGTGAGGGCGAAGAAGAGCAGGATCCCCAGCGAGTACCGGCTCGATCTCTTCGCGGTCCGCAGCTTGGCCTGTTCCGTCATCCTCTCCGTCATGGTGTAGAACATGGCCATGGTCGACACCGGGTTGGAGATGACAATGATGGCGATGATGGCGCCGGGGATGAACTCAAGGGCCGCTTGCAGGTCGCTCATGCTTCTCGCTCTTGTATATCGAGGAGGTTATTTTACTTTTTAATATATGCACTCTAACAATATAAATTGTATCGTCCGCCGATCGGCGATGCATCTGGTCAAGCCGTATCGTTTGGCGAGCGGGATTCTATGCTCAAGGATTCTCCACACCGACAGATAATCCTCCAAGAGGTATTATAACGGTGAGAGAATAATCAAAGGCCGATAGTCGATGAATGAGCGGGACAGGTCCCTGGTCCGTAAGGTGATCGCCTCCCTGGGCCAAAGGAAGAGCGGAGCGGTGCTCTTCGACGCCGATTCGACGCAGTTCGTGCGCATGAACCTGGTGTTGCTGAAGGGACTGCTCGAGGACATGGGGCGGGGAGGCATCTTCATAACGGTGGACCGTCCCCACCAATACATGGTCCATCTCCTGCGCATGCACCAGGTGTCAGTGGACAGGCTGGTGTTCGTCGATGCCATCGGAAGGCTCTCCGGAGACCGCAAGGAGGCCCTGGCGCAGGCCGGCTATGTCGATACGCCGTTCCACATCGACAGCCTCCCGGAGACCATTGCGGGAATGAAGAGCGGCGAGATCCCCGGGTTGGACGTCGACAAGGTCGATTTCGTCATGATCGACAATCTCGCCGCCCTGCTGCCCTTCAACAGCTATGCCGGGGTGGAGGCGTTCGTCAACAACTTCGTCTCGACCATGACCGACCGCTGGAACGCCCTGGTCCCGTTGGTCGTGGACAAGGAACGGAACGGGCTGCTGTACGATACGGTGCTGTCCCGCGCGGACGTTACCATCTCCTTGCGGGAGACCATGGGGGCGGCAGGGACCGTCGCCTCCGATGCGGTACGAAGGACCATATCGGAGACCAGATACTGAAGGTGTGAACATGAACATCGGGAGAAGGAAGGCAGGCGACCTGGTGCGCCTCACCTCTGGAATACCGGGACTGGACGAGATGATCGAGGGAGGGCTCCCCTTCCCGTCGGTCGTCATGGTGGCCGGGGGGGCGGGGACAGGCAAAACGACCTTTGCCCTCAGGTTCCTGACGGAGGGGGCCTCCAAGGGGGAGCGGGGGCTGCTGTTCACGACCCTGTCCGAACCGACCCAGTGGATGTTGAGATACGCCTCCCAGTTCGAGTTCATAGATCCCGACCTGTTCGGCGAGGCCGTCGTATATCACGATCTGGGGACCGCCATACGGGAGGCCGAGCCGGCCGAGCTGCTCAGGATCATGGAGGACAGGATCGCCGAGGTCATGCCCCAGCGCATCGTGATCGACCCATTGTCGGTGCTGGGGGACATGCTGGCGGGCAACTACCGTTCCTTCCTGTTCGACCTCACCAACCGGCTCAAGAACTGGAACGCCACCACCGTGGTGACCGGGGAGGTCTCGCCCGGCGAGCTCTACCCGGCCGAGATGTCCTATGCCGTGGACGGCATCATCCTGCTGATGATGAACGAGGAGGAGGGAGCGCGCCGCAAATACCTGGAGGTGCTGAAGATGAGGGGGACCGCCCACATGACCGAGAAGCGCTCGATCGACATCAACCGCCAGGAAGGCATAGTCGTACTGAGGTCACGGTTCTGATGGCCGCGCCGGCCATCCCGCCTCGGTCCGGTGGAAGCTGATGGATGCCCTCATCCTGGCCGCGGCCACCGTCCTGCTGGCATTGGCGTTCGCCTACACCAACGGCGTTCAGGACGCCTCCTCCACCGCCGCCACCATGGTGGCTCGGGGGCCGCCTCGCCCCGCTCGGCAGTGGTCTTTGGGGCCCTGATGGGCCTGGCCGGCGCCATGCTGGGCGGCAGCGCGGTGGCCTTCACGATGATGCAGGTGGTCGACGTCCCGCCCGGCCTACTGCTCGGCGAGGTGATGCTGGCCGCCGTGGCGGGCGCCACACTGTGAACATCTTCACGTGGAAGAGGGGATTGCCGGCGTCGTCGACCCACTCCCTGGTGGGGGGACTGGTGGGAGCGGCCGCGGCCGGCGCCGGGTTGGGGAGCGTGGCCTGGGGTATCGAGGAGATCGCCTCGGGGGAGCTGATCGGCCTGTCGAGGATCGTCCTGTTCCTCATCGTGTCGGTGGCGGCCGGGTTCATGGGAGGGTACGCCCTGAGAAAGGTCAGCGCCCTCCTGCTCCGTCCGGCCAAGCGCACGGTCACCAGGAATCTGCGGCGCGCCCAGTGGATCACCACTGGTCTGCTAGCCTTCGCCCATGGCTCCAACGACTCGCAGAAGCAGATGGGGGTCATCGTGCTGGCGCTGATGTCGGCCGGCCTGCTGTCGACCACCGACATCCCGCTGTGGGTCCGGGTCTCGTGCGCGGCCATGATGGCCGCCGGCACCCTGGCCGGAGGGTGGGAGATCATGAAGACCCTGGGGCGCAGGATCTTCCCCCTTCGGCCGCTGGACAGCCTGGACTCCCAGCTCACATCCGCATCCTCCCTGTTGGCCTCCACCGTCCTGGGCGCCCCGGTCTCCTCGACCCAGGTGGTGGCGTCCAGCGTCATGGGGGTAGGAGCGGCGAAGAACGCCAGGATGGTACAATGGGGGGTGGGGAAGCATATGGTGGTGTCATGGTTCCTCACCATTCCCGCCTCGGCCACCATCTCGGCGCTCATCCTTTTTATCCTAAGGATCGTAATATGAGGGGGAGCGGCGACATGGAAGGCAGGAGGATCGAGAGAAGAAGGATGCTGGACCGGCTGTTCCCCGCCCGATACGATTTCCACGCCATGCTGCGAGAGCAGGCGGATCAGACCGTCAGGGGCGTATCAAGCTTCCTGGCCTGGCTGGAGCAGGGCGACCTCTCCGAGCCGACGGAGCTGATGAGGGAGGAACAGAACGCCGACGACATACGTCACATCATGGAAGACCGCCTCATGGAATCGTTCACCACGCCCTTCGATCGCCAGGACATCTATCAGCTTTCCCGGCAGGTGGACTATATCCTCAACTACTGCCTGTCCACGGCGGTGGAGATGAAGGCCTTCGAGGTCTATCCCGACGACGTCATCATGCTCATGGCCAACACCCTCATGGAGGGGGTCAAGGAGCTGGCGAGGGCCGTCCGGCTCATCGAGAGCGACCATCTCCAGGCGGAGAGCATGATCGCCGACATGAGGCGCTGGGAGAGGGAGATCGAGTCGATCTACGTGCATGCCATGGCCGAGACCTTCCGCCACAAGGATCCGGTGACCATACTCAAGGACCGGGAGATATACCATCATCTGAGGGATGCCGGCAAGGCGCTGAGCGTCACCCTGGACATCATGCACCGCATAATCGTGGGGATACCATGACCGCCATGTTCAAGGGCATCGACCCCCTGAAGAAGATGAGCAAGGAGGAGTTCGGGAGGCTGTATCCGCCCCTCAAGGAGCGCCTGGGCGAGCTGCAGAGGGAGATGCGCGTCAAGGGCCTCCCGGTCATCGCGGTGTTCGAGGGCTGGGACCCCTCGCGGACGGTGGACACGGTCAGCAAGTTCCTGCTGCCCCTGGACCCCCGGGGGTTCCGATATCACAATGTCCGCCCGCCCTCCGAGCTGGACCGGGAGCACCCCTTCATGTGGAGGTTCTGGGTGCGCTCCCCGGCCAAGGGTCAGATGGCAGTGTTCGACCGCTCGTGGTACTCCCGGGCCCTGGCCGAGGGCAAGGATGGCCTCGAGGGCCGCGTGGACGAGATCAACAGGTTCGAGAAGATGTTGTCGGACGGCGGGACGCTGTTCCTCAAGTTCTTCCTGCACACCGACGTGAAGAAGGTCCCCCGCTGCGCCGACGGATGGTGCGGCCTCACCGCCGATGACCTGGTTTTCTACAGCGGTTCGGGCTCGGTCCCTCTCATGGGCGAGGTCATGGAGGCGACCTCGACCAAGCATGCGCCCTGGACGGTGGTGGAGGCGGAGGACCCGGAGTATGCGGCCATCAAGGTCATGCGCACCTCCATCGAACGTCTGGAGGCTGCCCTGTCCCAGCGTCCCGCGGGCTCGGTCGCTCTCCCGAAGATCAAGGGGCGCTCCCCGCTCGAAGGCCTCAATCGACAGCAAAAGGTGAAGGACGGCGAGTACGAGAGGTCGCTGGAGCGCCTGCAGGGGAAGATGAGGGAGCGGCAGGAGGAGCTGTACGGGAAAAGAGGTCCCTCATCGTGGTGTTCGAGGGCCGGGACGCTTCTGGCAAGGGCGGGGCGATCTCGCGTCTCACCAACTCCCTGAATCCCCGCACGTACAAGGTCGTTCCCATACATGCGCCCAACGAGAGCGAGCTGGCGCATCATTACCTGTGGCGCTTCCACCGGGCCCTGCCATCGAGAGGCCACATCGCCATCTTCGACCGCTCCTGGTACGGCCGGGTGCTGGTGGAGAGGGTGGAGGGCCTGGCCACCGAGGCCGATTGGAAGCGGGCCTACGGCGAGATCAACGACTTCGAACGCTCCCTGACCGACGACGGGATCACGCTGGTCAAGATCTGGCTGGAGATCGACAAGGACATCCAGCTCAAACGCTTCATCGACCGGGTGGAGAATCCCAAGAAGGCGTGGAAGATCACCTCCGACGACTGGCGCTCCCGCCAGCAGTGGGACGCCTACACCGATGCGGTGGAGGAGATGTTAGCCCGCACCAGCACCAAGCACGCGCCCTGGACGGTGGTGGAGGGGAACGACAAGAACTACGCCCGCCTCAAGACCCTGCGCACCGTCCTCGATGCGACGAGCGACCTCTGAGGCAGCCAGATCGGCCAGGGCGCCGCGGAATTCCGTTCATCCAGCACCTTTCGTTCACGTTGATTGTTAACGAAGGAATAAATATCCGTATCCTAATCCCCCCGAAAACCTAAATGAGGGTTCGGATTATGGACATAGATGCATTGGTCTATCTGGTACCAATCGCTGGCATAATCGGTCTCCTCTTCGCGGGTTACCTTACCTGGGCAATCTTCAGGAAGGATACCGGCACCCCCGAGATGAAGGAGATCGGGGATGCCATCCGCGAAGGTGCTATGGCCTATCTTGCCCGCCAGTACAAAACTATCGCGATTATTAGCGTGATTCTTGCGGTGATCATCACCGCGGGGATGGGACTGCAGTACGACAACATGATGAGAGGGGTCTTCGTCGGCTCCGCCTTCCTGCTTGGCGCGTTCTTCTCCGCCTTGTCCGGTTACATCGGCATGTTCGTCTCGGTGAGCTCGAACATCCGCACCGCCAGTGCGGCCCGGCGGACCATGAACGAGGCCCTGAAGGTCTCATTCCGCGGCGGCGCCGTGTCCGGCTTTGCCGTGGTGGCATTGTCGCTCCTGGGCGTTGCCGGCATATTCTTCCTGTACCTCGAGTTCGCCGCTCCCAGCATCCTTGGTGAGGGCGCCCTCGACTCGGAACTCATCTCCATGGCCCTGTCCCTGGCGGTCGGCTACGCGTTCGGTGCTTCCTTCGCTGCCCTGTTCGCTCAGGTCGGCGGCGGTATCTACACCAAGGCCGCCGATGTCGGTGCTGACCTGGTCGGAAAGGTCGAGGCCGGCATCCCCGAGGACGACCCCCGCAACCCCGCCGTCATCGCCGACCTCGTCGGTGACAACGTCGGCGACTGCGCTGGCCGTGGTGCCGATCTGTTCGAGAGCACCGCCGCCGAGAACATCGGTGCCATGATCATCGGTGCATCGATATTCGCCCTCAGCGGAGAAGTTGCCTTCGTGTTCTTCCCTCTGGTCGTTCGCGCCATCGGTCTGCTCGCCTCCCTGGTGGGCATCATGGCCGTTAGCCTGCGCAACGAGAACGAGGACCCCAACAAGGCTCTGAACCGCGGATACTATGTGTCCTCCATCCTGGCGGCCATCGGCTTCGCGGCCATATGCTACCTGATGCTTCCCGAGTGGGAGCTCTTCTTCGGCTGCGGCCTGATCGGTATCGTGCTGAGCATCCTCATCGTCTACATCACTCAGTACTATACGGCCGGCGAGTACCGCCCGGTCCGAAAGATCGCCCAGGCCTCCGAGACCGGCCCGGCGACCAACATCATCACCGGGTTCTCCATCGGACTGGAGACCACCCTGATGCCCATCATCGCCATCTCGGTGGGTCTGCTGGGGTCCTACACCCTGGGCACCATGGCCGCGCCCTCCGCCGACCTGGAGTTCATCTACGGTCTGTACGGCACCGCCGTTGCCACCATGGGCATGCTCGCCACCTGCGCGTTCATCCTGGCCGAGGACACCTTCGGCCCGATCACCGACAACGCGGGCGGCATCGTGGAGATGTCCAACCAGCCTGAGGAGATCAGGAACCGCACCGACAAGCTGGACGCCGTGGGCAACACCACCAAGGCCCTGACCAAGGGATATGCCATGGCCTCCGCGGCCCTGGCCGCCTTCCTGCTGTTCGCCGCCTACTTCGAAGAGGTGGCGGTGATCCTGGGCTCCACCCTGGAAGAGGTCTTCGTCGTCGACCTCTCCCAGCCGCCGGTGTTCGTGGCCGCCCTGATCGGAGGCATGCTGGTCTTCCTGTTCACCTCGCTGACCATCAGCGCGGTGGGCAAGGCCGCCTATGACATGATCAACGAGGTCAGGCGCCAGTTCAGGGAGAAGCCGGGCATCCTGGCCGGGACCGAGAAGCCGGACTACGCCCTATGCGTGGACATCTCCACCAAGGGCGCCCTGAAGGCCATGGTCCTGCCGGGCATCCTGCCGGTCATCGTGCCCATCATCGTGGGCCTGAGCATGAGGTTCATGTATCCGGACGACAACACCGCCGTCATGGCGGTGGGCGCCTTCCTGATGGTCGCCACCATCGCCGGTATCCTCATGGCCACCACGCTCAACACGCGGGCGGCGCCTGGGACAACGCCAAGAAGTATGTGGAGACTGGCCACCACGGCGGCAAGGGCAGCCCCGCCCACGCCGCTGCGGTCGTGGGCGACACCGTCGGCGATCCGTTCAAGGACACCGCCGGCCCGTCCCTGCACGTGCTGGTGAAGCTGCTCTCCACCATCACCCTGGTGTTCGCGGCCCTGTTCGTGGTCGCCTGAGCGACCTCGGTCAAACCCTTTCCATTTCCCTTTCTTTTTTGAGAACCTTGGGCATCTGGACCTGGTTTTCGTGCAACCTAGGGTATAAATAAGAGGTGTCTTATGCACAATCATCGTTCAGAGGGCATGCCATGTATGTGCTATCGAAGAAAGAGAAGGTCGTGCGCATCCCGCCGGAAAGGCTGGGCGACGATCTCGAGAGCGTCATCAACCAGCTGAGCTGGGAGTCCTTCGAGGGAATGATCGAGGGCAGTGACTCGCTCACCGTCCTGGTCTCCAACGTCGAGCCTCTGGGGCCTGGCCGGATAGTTCACGGTGACGGGGCCGTTTACCAGAATGTCAGATATGATGCCCTGGTGTTCCGCCCCCAGCTGCAGGAGGTCATAGAAGGCGTGGTGGTCGAGGTCCTCAAGTTCGGCGCCTTCGTTCGGTTCGGCCCATTGGACGGACTGCTTCACATCTCACAGATCATGGACGACCGCATCGACATCGATCCCGAGAACGGCCGTCTTCTTGGAAAGGACACCAAGCGCGACCTCAAGGTCGGTGACCGCGTTCGGGCCCGTATAGTCGCCCTCAGCCTGAACGAGCGGAACCCGCGGGAGTCCAAGATCGGTCTCACCATGAGGCAGCATGGCCTCGGGAAGCTGGAATGGATAGAGGAAGATCAGAAGAAGGTCTCTGGTGAGGCGGCATGAAAGCGATCCAGAAGGCCTGCAAGAACTGCAGCTTCATCAGCGAGGAGGACAAGTGTCCTCTCTGCGGGAACCCAACCACCAAGGACTGGCAGGGTTACGTGGTAATCATCGATCACACTCGTTCGGAGATCGCCCAGAGGATGGGCATACATGTCAACGGAAAGTTCGCCCTCAAGGTCCGGTAGGCTCGTGCGCCCCAAGCGGGCACTGCGTCTGCCTCTGGATATGAGGGAGGATCTCAGCACCGGCCTCGGACGCATCGTCAGCCTAGACGAGCTGTCAGACGAACTAAAGGGGTGCGAGATGCTCATGGCGATCGGGGACATGGTCTCCTTTACCCTGTTGGACAACGGATTTGCGCCCGACCTCATTGTGTATGACCTCAAGACCGAGCGCCGCACCTATACCCCTCTCGCGGAGAAGCTGGATCTGTACGAGGGCATCCACGTGAAGGTCAACAATCCTGCAGGGCTTATAACGGCCGAGCTCGTGAACGAGCTGAGCGAGGCCTTGAAAAGAGACGTTCCAACCAAATTACAGGTCGAGGGAGAAGAGGACCTGGCCGCTCTGGCCTGCGCGGCGATGGCCCCCCTCGGTTCCTGCCTCATGTATGGCGTTCCCGGAAAGGGGATGGCCCTGCTGAGGATAGACGAGAGAACGGCAGGCCTGGCAACCACGTTCATCGAAAAGATGGAGGAATTAGATTGAAGGTCGATATCGTAAGCAAGAACGAGAACAAGAACCTGGCCCGGGTCGAGGTCAACTTCAAGGCCGACCACGACGGGGAGACCACTCCTTCCAGGGACGCCGTCCGCACCGCCCTGGCCGCTGCGCTGGGAGTGCCCAAGGAGCGGGTGGTCATCGATGAGATGGCATCCAAGTACGGAATGGGCTCCACCGACGGATACGCCAAGGTGTACGACGACGTCGAGACCGCCAAGAAGTACGAGAAGAACTACATCCTGGTGAGGAACGGCATGGCCGAGAAGAAGCCCAAGAGGGTCAAGGCGAGCGTCGTCAAGAAGTCCAAGAGGTGATCACGATGGCCAAGGATCAGAAGTCTGACAAGAAGGCGCCCGCCAAGGGCGGCGAGAAGAAGGGCGGCGCGGCCGCCAAGAAGGACTACTACTCGGTGGAGGGCGGAAAGCTGGAGCGCAAGAGGCGTTCCTGCCCCAAGTGCGGCCCCGGCGTGTTCCTCTCCGAGCACAAGGACCGCAGCGCCTGCGGCCGGTGTGGCTACACCGAGTTCAAGACCAAGAAGGAGTAAACCCCTTCCAATCCCTTTCCATTTATTTGGCCTCCGGGCTGCCAGTTTTTTATGTTAGACCCCGTTCCACGGCCGTGAAGGTCGGCATCATCGGATATGGCAACATGGCCAGCGCCATGCTCAACGGCCTGTTGGCCCACGGGACGCTGTCGCCCTCGGACGTCATCGTGTCCTCGCGGACGCTGTCCCGGATGGCGCCTCTTGTAGAACGATGGCCCGAGGTCGAGATCACCACCGACAACGGCCTCGCGGCCAGGACGAGCGACCTGCTGTTCATCTGCGTACGGAGCGAGCAGGTGCCGGCGGTCATGAACGAGGTGCGTCCTTCCCTCTCGCCTTCAGGCCACCTCGTCCTCATCAACGGCGGAGTGTCCATCTCGGACATCGACAGCGCCGCCCCCGTGTCCAAGGTGATCCCTTCCATAACGGCCGAAGTGGGCCGGGGGGTCACCCTCGTCCATCACCGCGATGATGTCGGCCCGGAGGAACGCGGACGTCTGGAAGACCTTTTCTCCTCGATCGGCCAGGTGAGGGTGGTCGACGAGGGCCGTCTCGATGCCGGGACCTGCCTGACCTCCTGCGGCCCTGCATTCATCGCCACCATCATCGAGCACTTCGCCCGCTCCGCCGAGGGTCGGGGCTACACATACGACGAGGCGCTGGTAATGCTCACCGAAACGGTCCTGGCGACCGCCTCCATGGTGGGAACGGGACGTTCGCCCTCCTCGATATGCGGAGCGGTGGCCACCGAGGGAGGGATCACCGAGAAGGGCCTTGAGGTCATGCGGAGAGATCTCCCTGCCCTGTTCGACGAGGTGATGGACGTCGTCCTGGGCGAGCACGTCCGGACCGGCCGCGCTCTCCGAGGAGATCGCTGAGCCCGCCAGGTCCGCTCCATCGACAATCTTTATCTAGTCCTTTTCCATCTGAGAGCTGGGACTCGTAGTGTAGCTTGGATATCACTGGGGCCTCCGGTGGACCTAAAGCGGTCCAGGGAAAGCCTCAAACGGGGGTTCGAATCCCCCCGGGTCCGCCTTTTTCACTCCTTGCTGACGTCGTTCCCGATGTCTCCATCGCTCCCATCGTACACCTTCGGATGTCTGGCGCTGATGTACGACCGGGCGCCCATGGCGATCAGGACCACGATGAGCACCCCCCAGGCCGGTCCATATGGACGCCGGAACCCCGATCGTCTCCGCCAGGAACGGAAGGAAGAGGAGCACCACCAGCAGCAGGGCGGCGACCTCCCCCAGGTTCCTGAAGGTGATGTACAGCCGCATGCCCTTCTTGGCGGGCGCTCCCTTGGCGTCGCCGCTGGCGAGCAGACTGGCGATCCTCTTGATGCCCTGGAACATGTTGAGGACCGCGGGAAGCATCAGCATCATGCTAATGCTGATGGTCAGCGCACTGCTCGTCCAGTCCAGGTCCTGCCCCGGCCCTGGGGCCAGTGCGACGGGCACCACGATGCTGTAGAACAGCGTCTGGGCCAGCACGATGGTCAGCAGGTCCACGAACACCAGCACCAGCTCCCATTTGATGGCCCTGCGGACCTCGGGCGTGGACGTCGCGCGGTTCCCGATGTCGACCCGCAGCCTATCGAAGCGGGACACTGCCTCCCTCACCGGATGGGGCGTGATGCGCGACAGCCCGGAATACATGGCCGAGGATGCCTTGGAGAGCATGGGCAACAGTATCATCGTCACCAGCGCCGCCCCGATGACCGAAGCGTAGAACCGCTGGTCCACCACTCCAGCGTCCAGGGCGGTCTTGGCGATGATGAAGGCGAACTCGCCCATGGCCACCAGGCTGACGGCGATCATGAAGCCGCTGCGGGGGTTCCCCCTCAGGAGGTAGCTTCCGAAGCTGACGCCCAGGATCTTGGCCGTGATGAACACCGCGGCGATGATCAGAACCAGGCTCAAGTTGTCGATGATGGCCGTCGGCACCACCTGTATGCCGATGCTGATGAAGAAGACCGCCATGAACACCTCCTTCATGGGGCTGACCTTCTCCGTTATCTCCTTGGAATGATCGGCCTGGGAGACGATGAGGCCCATGATGAACGCGCCGATGGCGATGGACAGCCCGATGAGGCTGGACGTCAGGGCCATGAGGAAGCACAGTCCCAGGGCCACGATGAGCAGGACCTCGGGATCGTACCTCTTTCCGATCCAGTTGAGAATGGGCGGTATGAGCTTGCTGCCCAGCAGCAGGCTGAAGACCACGAAGATCACGATGCCCAACACCATCAGGGCGATGTTGCCCAGGGCGGGGGCGTCGCCCACCAGCAGGGGCGCGGCCATGGAGAGGATGATGACCTGCCCCAGGTCCTCCATGACGGTGATCGTGGTGGACGTGGACTTGACCTCGTCATCTATGTCCTTCCGACCTTGCAGGCAGGCCACCACCACCGCGGTGCTGGTGCCCGATATCACCGCCCCCAGGAAGATCGAGGCCACGCTGTCCAGCCCCATGGCGAGGCCGGCCAGGTAACCGGCCACCACCATGAACGGCATCTCCAGCGCCAGCAGGATGATGATGTAGGAGCCGAGCTGCTTCAGCCTCTGCAGGTTGAGGTTCAGCCCGATGGAGAACATCAGCAGGACTATGCCCATGTTGGACAGCAGCTCGATGGTGGCCGGATCGACCGAGATGTCGGTCAGCATGGTCGGCCCTAGGATGATGCCGGCCGCCAGGTAGCCTATGATCGGAGGCAACCTGATGCGTGAGAATATGATCGAACATGCTCCGGCTATGAGGAGCATCAAGGTAAGGTCCAGCAGCAATCTGCTTACGTAGTCCAGTGCGTCCACCACGGTGTTGGGGTGCGCATAGGGGGCGCCTGAGCGGCCGTGGCCGAGTGCGCCGGTTTGCGCTGGTTAAATATCCGGACTATATTTTAAGACATTCATCTTGGTCCGGTCATCGAGACCTCCGCGTGGTCATTTTACCACCATCACGGGGCAGGAGGCGAAGCGGACCACCCTCTCGGCCACGCTCCCAATCAGGGCGTGGGACACCCCGCTCCGGCCGTGCGTTCCCATGATGATGAGGTCGTGCTCCCCGGAGCGGTCGATGATGTCCTCCGCGGGCGAGCCCCGGGACACGATGCCCTTGACCTTCACGCCCATCGATTCGCCGGCCTGTATGACCTCCTTGACCGACGCCTCGGCCGCCTTGTCGGCATACACGTACAGGTCGGGCAGCATGTAGCCCTGGGCGGTCTGGGAGAACGAGGTCATGTCGACCACGCTGATGGCCGTCACCTCGGCCCCCAGCATCTTGGCCAGTTCCAGGCCCGTCTTCATCGCTTTCTGCGCGCTCTCGCTGCCGTCCACCGGCAGGAGGATCTGTCGATAGATTCTCTCGTTCCCCATTAAGTCGCCTCCATGTCATGATGCCTTGATGCGATGGCCCGGGCGGTGATCATCGGTCTGGAACCTCCGTCACCGACGCCCGGGCTTCCTTGGCATCGTCCCCTGGTGTTTCCTCCGAGATCTCATGGCCCTCGGCCCCCGTGCCGTAGTACTCCTCAGTGCTCTTGAGGGGCACCTTCCGGACCAGGGCGCTGGTGATGAAGGAGAAGGCCACGATGATCGCGCCAATCAGGAACAGATAGGTTATGCTGTTCTGCAGGGATAGCCTTATCGCCTCCTGGATGAACGCCGGGATGATGGCTGCCAGCTCGGGATCGAGCAGTATGTTGCCCAGCTCGTTGGCGCTGGTGGTGGGCAGCAGCTCCGCGGCCTCCGCGGGAAGGTTCGCCCCTATCTCGGCCACCATCCGGTTGTTCAGAACGGCGCCGAACAGGGTGATGCCCACCGTTCCTCCGATGCTGCGGAACAGGCTCATGGCCGATGTGGCCACGCCCATCTCGCTCTTGGGCATGACGTTCTGCGCGGCCACGATGTAGTTCGACATGACCGCCCCCATGCCCAGGCCGACGATGGCCTGGTAGATCACCGCCTCCAGGGGACTGCTTCCCGCATGGAGGGTGGAGAGCAGGAACATCCCGGCGGCCATGATCGGAGGGCCGATCAGCAGCCAAGGCTTGTAACCGGTGCGCTTCAGGAGGAACCCGCTGGTGATGGAGGTCACCATGGAACCGATCATCAGGGGGATGGTCAGCATGCCGCTGTTGGTGGCGCTCATCCCCATGACTGCCTGCAGGAACAGGGGCAGGAAGCCGATGACGCCGAACATGCCCACCGCCATGATGAACAGCCCCGCGCTGCCCATGGTGAATATGGACTCCCGGAACAGGCCGAAAGGCAGCAGGGGATCGGCCGCCCTTCTCTCCACCACGATGAACGCCGCTATCATGATTCCCGAGAAGGCGACCATGCCCAGGATGAGGGGGCTGGTCCAGGGATAGGTGGTCCCACCCCAGGTGAGGGCCAGCAGACCGGGGGCCAGAGCCCCGACCAGCGTCACGATGCCGAGGAGATCGACCGGAGCGGTCTCCTGGCGCTCCAGGGCGGGGAACTTGACCGAGGCCACGATGAGGGCGAAGATGCCTATGGGCAGGTTGACCCAGAACACCCAGTCCCAGTCCCAGTTGTCGACGATGAAGCCGCCTATGAAGGGACCGATGACGGTGGACAGGGCGAACACGGCGCCCAGCATGCCCTGGATCTTTCCGCGGTCCTGAGGAGCATACAGGTCAGCCACCGTGGCCATGGCCACGGGGATGAGGGCCCCTCCGCCCAGACCCTGGATGAACCGGCACACTATGAGCATCTCCATGGAGGTGGAGAACCCGGCGATGAGCGAGCCGGCCATGAACAGGACCATGCCGGCCATGAAGATCGGCTTGCGCCCCATCCGATCGCTCAATTTTCCCGCTATGGGAATGGTGATGGTCTGGGCCAGCATGTAGGCGGTGAACAGCCAAGAGAACAGCTCCATGCCGCCCAACACCGCCACTATGCGGGGAAGGCTCGTCCCCACCACCGTCTGGTCCAGGCTGGCCAGCAACATGCCTAGGGTCAGTCCGAGCATGACGAAGCCGCGGCTGGAAATCCTTGCGGGGCGCCCTTCGCCGGAGGCATCGCGGTGCTTTCGTTCGCTACTCTTACGTCTAATATTGAACATATGTCAGGCTCCTGGGTGAGTGTCAGTCGTGTTCGGCCCCTCTCAGCTCGGGGGGGCAGCATCAGGTTGTAAACATGCAGGGAACCGGGAGCGGCCCCCACGATGCGCTCGGCGTAAAGCTGTGTGGCCCGGTTGAGCCGGATCAGGTCGTCCGCTGTGGGCTCGGGGGGCGTCAGCTCTTTCAGGCCGGCAGTCAAGAACAGCATGGCCACCGCGGCCTCCCTTGGATAGGGGGTGTCGAAGACCTTCTCTTCGATCCCCTGGCGCACGATTCGCTCAAGGGCGGGGACCATCAGCTCCATGGCCTTGTTCTCCATGGATAAACGCACCGAGCGGTTGCGCTCCTTGTGGAAATATCTCAGTATGGTGCGGGAGCGGAAGGTGACCTCGGAGCTGCATTTCATGAGCTCGCCCAGGCGTTCGATCGCCGTCAGCCCCTTCTTCTCCATCGAAGCAGTGATGGCCGACCCTATCTCGTTCATCATCTGCTCCATGATCAGGTCGAGGAGCTTCTCCTTCGATTCGAAGTAATAGTAGAACAGGCCCTTGGCGACCCCCAGCCTGGCGACTATGTCGTCCACCGAGGTGTTCTCGAAGCCCTTCTCCTCGAAGAGCTCGCGCGCCGCCGCCACGAAGTCCATCCTGCGCTCGAATGCGATCTTGCTCGACATGATAAACTCTGACTGACCGTCAGTCAAAAAGGTCAAAATCAATTTAGTATTTAACACCTTCTCATGTTATGGCCGCACGGAACATTGCTCGGGTCGACGTGCGTGTCGAGAAGGTCAAGGCCGTCGCGAGGTCCCACGTCAATGCTCCATCGCCGTCCTCTGATGCGCGCTACTGAACCTTCGCTCCAAACGGTTTTAACGGGAAAGGACCTACAGAGCGGCAATGCAGTTGAACAGGGACGAGGAAGCCATCCTTGCCGGCGAGAAGGGAGAGGGCGGCCGCAAGGCCATGGAGCTCCTCGTGGCGCTCGGCGACATCTACGGAGCGGAGAGATTGGTACCGATCAGCTCGGCGCACCTGTCAGGAGTATCCTATAAGACGATCGGTGAGGGCGGCATCGGCCTTCTGGAGGAGATGTCCAGCGCCCGCGTATGCGTCCCCACCACCCTCAACCCGGCCGGAATGGACCGCCGGCGATGGGAGGAGATGGGGATCTCCCCCCGGTTCGCCGACCGTCAGCGGCACATCATCGAATGCTACGAGAGGCTGGGCGTCACCTCCGACTGCTCATGCACTCCCTACCTAGGAACGAACGTCCCCAAGAGAGGACAGCATCTGGCATGGGCGGAATCAAGCGCCCTGAGCTTTGCCAACTCGGTCATTGGCGCCCGGACCAACCGTGAGGGCGGGCCCGGGGCCCTGGCGGCGGCCATCATCGGCAAGACCCCCGAGTACGGCCTGCACATCGAGGCCAACCGCGCCCCGGCGGTGGTCATCGAGGTGGAGGGCGAGGACATCGACTATTCCATGCTGGGCCAGGCCGCCGGCGCCATCGCCGGCGCCCGGATACCGTACTTCCGTGGCATCAGGCCCACCATCGACCAGCTCAAGACGCTGGCCGCCGCCATGGCGGCATCGGGCTCGGTGGCCATGTTCCACGTGGAGGGCATCACTCCCGAGGCCGGCTCCTTCAGCATCGCTGGCCTGGAGCGCGTGACCATCGGCCACCGGGAGATGGCGGCCGCCCGGGAGAAGGTCAACACCGGCAGCGACCCGGAGCTGGTGGCCTTCGGCTGCCCCCATCTCTCGGTCGACGAGATAAGGCAGCTGGCGGCCATGCTGAAGGGGCGTCGTCGTCAGGGGGACGCCGAGGTGTGGTTCTGCACCTCCCGCCACACCCTGGCCGCCTGCCCCAAGGAGGCCAAGGAACTGGAGCGCTTCGGCAAGCTGGTGTGCGACACCTGCATGGTCGTCACGCCCATCGAGGAGAGGTTCAAATGCACCGCCACCAACTCGGGCAAGGCCTGCAACTACCTCGCCACCCTATGCTCGCAGAAGGTGGTGTTCCGGGACGCCAAGGGCCTGGTGGAGCTGATATCATGAAATTGCAGGGAAGAGGCATATCCCGCGGCAGGGCCGAGGGCGAGGTACTGGTGAGCGATGCGCCAGTGAGCTTCCTGGGAGGGGTCGCGCCGGCCACTGGCGAGCTGACCGACCGACCGGGCGGCTCCATCGCGGGCCGCGTTTTCGCCTTCCCCCGGGGAAAGGGCAGCACGGTCGGCTCCTATGTCATGCTGGAGATGAAGAGGGTGGGCACGCTGCCCGCGGCCATCATCAACGAGGCGGCGGAGCCGATCGTAGCGACCGGCGCGGTGCTGTCCGGCGTTCCCCTGGTCGACGGGATCGACCTCTCGCTGCTCCGCAACGGGGACCGATGCATCGTGGACGGCTCGGCCGGCACGGTCGAACTGCCCGATGTGGAGGAGCATCGCGTGGTCTCGTGCTTCCTTCAGTGCGGCGAGGAGGTCCTGCTGCTCAAGCGCAGCGAGGCGGTCGGGTCGTTCCAGGGGCACTGGGCGGCGGTCAGCGGCTACGTGGAGGAGGCCGAGGCGCCTCATCAGGCGGCCAGGAGGGAGCTCAGGGAGGAGCTGGGCCTGGAACCCGAGCTCGTCCGGGCGGCCGGTCCCACCTGGGTCAGGGAGGGCGACACCATCTGGGTCATCCACCCGTTCCTGTTCCAGACGAAAGAACGCGCGGTCACCCTCGATTGGGAGCACACCGAATACCGGTGGATGACCCTGATGGGATGGCCGGGCTGAAGACCGTCCCCGGCCTGGAAGAGGTTTACCGCTCCCTGCTCAGCTGAGCGTCTGGTCGACCTCCTTCTCCAGGAGGTTCAGCTCTTGAGGGTCGAGGGTCGAGGGATCCAGCGAGATCAGCAGGATGCCGCGGCCCACGGTCACCTGGTCGCGCAGCGATTGCACGAAGCGCAGCATGGTCAGGAAGCTGTTGTTCGTTATCAGGTACTCCAGGCCATCCAGCAGGATGATGCCGTCCCCCTCGGCCAGGAACTGCTCCAGCGAGAGGCTCAGCTTCTCCAGGTCCTTGGGCCGCACGGAGCCCTCCTTGCCGATGTTCGACAGCCATAGGATGGGCGTCTCGCCGAGGTCGTACTTCGTCCTTATCTTGAGCGGGTAGTCGCGGGTCACGCAATATCCCCTCATGCCGCGGGACAGGGCCCTGACGAACAGCCCATAGGCGCGCTCGCCCTTCTCCTCCTTTACGAGGTAGATGGTCGACGGCTCGAGGTCCGAGTCGGCGGCGGCCTCCTTCTTCGGCTCCTGCTTCTCCTCCTCCTGACGGGAGTTCCGCATGAAGGGCAGGCGGCCTCGTGAGGCTGGACCTGGCAGCAGCAGTTCTTGCATTGCACCACCTTCTGGAAGCCTCCTGCCGCCGCGTAGTCGATGATCTCCTGCAGGGTCTTCGAGCCCAGCCCTTCGACCTCGCGCAGGTGGTTGGGGTCGCAGGCGGCCAGTTTGCTCTGGGAGTCGAACCCCGCGTCGTACAGCAGCTCAGCCTTGATGCGGTTCATGCGCGGCACCCGCATGATGAGCTCCAGGACCCTATCGCGGTCCTCCGCCTCTCCCTGTTCCGAAGGAGCGACCAGACGGCCCATGTGCTGCAGTATGTTCTTGGCGTCGGTGCGGCTCACTCCGGGGATCTCGGCCAGCTGCTGCTCGCTCATTCCCCGAAGGTCGTCGAAGCTCCGCTTTCCGGCCTTCACCAGCGCGGCCGCTGTCTCGTCCGAGAGGCCCGGGACCTGTTTGAAGGTCATGGTCGCCTCCTTGACGCGCATGGAGGTGAGGGCGATGTCGATCTTCTGCTTCTCGACCTCCCAGCCCACCCGGTGCTCGCCCTGGGGCGAGTCGGTGAATTCCAGCTCCACCGCGCGGACCTCCTTCATGATGTGTTCCCGCCACGGCTTGAGGTTCTCCTCCACGTCGAAGGGGGCCCGCACCTCCGCCCGGATGAACTCCTCCACGTCCAGCTTCATGTCCTTGCGCATCTGCTGGATCCTGCGGATTATCTCGCGGGCGAAGCCCTCCGCCTCCAGCTCCGGGGTCATGTTGAAATCGATATACAGGTCGCCCCGCTCGAACGCCACGGCGGTGACGTTCTCAGGGACCTCGGTGGAGAACGAGACCATGTTCGGCTCTATCCTGATGACCTGCCCCTCGATACCGAGCGAGTACTCCCCCCTCTCGATGGCGTCCCTCACGTCCTGCGCGGGACGGTTCTTGAGCATGACGGCGATCTTGGACGACCACTGCCTATAGACCTTCCCGATGGCGTTGGGGTTCGGTATGACGTCGAGGATGAGCTCGTCCCACTCCTCTCCCGGAGGCACGTACTCGATCTCCTTGACGTTGGCCTGGGACAGCAGCACCTCCTCCATCGGCCGTATGAGGTCGATGGCGGCCTGGTCGTTCGCCCTGACCACGATCCTCTTCAACGGCCAGCGGAGCTTGACGTTCTTCTTCTGCCGCTCCTTGGTGATCTCGTCCACCAGTTCCTGCATGAGGGCCATGGAGGCCTCCACCCGCTCGTCGATGAGCGACAGGTCGGCGGTGGGCCAGTCGGACATGTGCACGGTCGCCATTCGACCGTCCATGGCCTGGTAGATCTCCTCGGCGATGTGCGGGCAGAATGGGGCCAGCAGCTTGACCGAGGCCATGAGGCCCTCGTACAGGGTGTGGTACGCCGCCAGCTTGTCCAGGTCGGCGGCCTCGCTCCACATGCGGTCGCGTATGAGCCTCACGTACCAACGGGAGAGGTCCTCCAGGATGTACTCCTCCAGCGCCCGGCAGGCCTTGTGCAGGTCGCAGGCCTCGATGCTGCGCGTCACCTCGGCCTTGAGGCGCTCGGTCCTGGACGTCAGCCACCGGTCCTCGGGCCGCAGAGCGGCCTTGATGGCCGCCGGGTCCACCGCCTGGTGGTCGTACTTGTCGATGCTCATGTACATGGTGGCGAAGCTGGCCACGTTCCACAGGATGTTGAGGGTCTTGCGGGCGCTCTTGACGCCCTCGTTCTGGAAGGAGATGTCCTCCCAGGGGGCCGAGACCCGCAGAAGGTAGAACCGCAGGCGTCCGCCCCGAACTCCTCCATGACCTTGGACGGCTCGATGACGTTGCCCTTGGACTTGGACATCGGGAGGCCCTGAGGATCGAGCATCCAGCCGTGCACCAGGACCTGGTCGTAGGGTGCGCGCTCGAACGCGATGCAGGAGGAGCCCAGCTGCGAATAGAACCAGCCGCGCGTCTGGTCGTGCGCCTCGGTGATGAACCGGGCCGGCCACCAGCGCTCGAACTCCGCCTTCTCGCGCGGGTAGCCCAGGGCGGCCCAGGAGGCCACCCCGGCATCGAACCACACGTCCAGCACGTCCTCTACCCGCTTCATCTCCTGGCCGCAGTGCTCGCACTTCAGCACCACGTTGTCGATCCAGGGGCGGTGGAGGTCCATGTCCGGGCGGTAGCCCTCGGCGCCTTCCAGCTCGTCGCGGGAGCCGACGACCCTCATATGGCCGTTGGAGCACGTCCACACCGGGATGGGTATCCCCCAGTACCTCTGCCGGGAGATGCACCAGTCCCTGGCGTTGACGGTCCAGTCGTACTCGCGTCCCGAGCCGGCCCATTCCGGGGTCCACTTGACGCGGGAGATCTCGCTCAACATAAGGTCCTTGACCTCGGTCACCCGGAGGTACCACTGGTCGGTGTTGCGGAACAGGATGCCGGACCGGCATCTCCAGCAGTGGCCGTAGCGGTGCTCCACCGTACCGTCGTGGAACATGAGGCCCTTGTCGCGCAAGGTCTCGATGATCACGGGGTTGGCCTTCTTCACGAACATGCCCTGGTACTCGCCGCCCTCGGCGGTGAACTTCCCGCTCTCATCGATGGGGCACAGGGCCATGAGGTTGAACTGCCGCCCGATCTCGAAGTCCTCGGGACCATGGCCGGGGGGCGATGTGGACCAGGCCGGTCATGTCCGCCTCCACGGTGGACGAGGGCACGACGCGGTGGACCCACTTCCCCTGCACCTCCCTCTGGACCGGGACCTCGCCCTCCAGCGGGGGCACGTACTCCGTTCCCACCAGGTCGTCGCCCTCGATGACCTCCAGGACCTCGTGCGACTCCCATCCGTCCAGCTGCCCGACCTGTTCGATGAGGGACTCCATCACGATGACGGTGTCATGCTCCTCCCCGCGGCGGTAGCGGACCTTGGCATAGCGGTGGTCGGGGTGGGCGGCCACCGCCATGTTGGCCGGCAGCGTCCACGGCGTGGTGGTCCAGATGAGCAATGATACGCCTGGCTCCTCCTTCAGCGGGAACTTGACGTAGATGGAGGGGTCCTTCTCCTCCCAATAGTCGATCTCCGCCTCGGCCAGCGCCGTCTCGCAGCGGGGGCACCAGGAGATGACGCGATTGGAGGACGACAGCAGCCCCTTGTCGTGCGCCCGCTTCAGCGTCCACCATGCCGCCTCGATGTAGGTGGGGGCGATGGTCATGTACGGGCGCTCCCAGTCCATCCACACGCCCAGGCTCTTGAACTGCTCGGTCATCATCTTCTGATGGCTCAGGGCGAAGTCCTTGCAGCTGGAGACGAACCGGTCTATGCCGTAGCTCTCGATGTCCTTCTTGCTCTTGATGCCGATGGACTTCTCCACCTTCACCTCGATGGGGAGCCCATGCATGTCGTAGCCCGGCTGATCGCGGACGTTGAACTTCTGCATCCGCTTGAATCGAATGATGGAATCCTTGATGATCTTGTTAAGGGCGGTGCCCAGATGAATGTACCCAGTGGTGTACGGAGGTCCGTCCACGAAGTAGAAGTCCGGCCCGGAGGCCCGCAGCTCCTTGGTCTTGCGGTACGCGTCGGTCTCGATCCATTGCTGCTGTACCCTCCTTTCCACGTCTGGAGGGTTGTAGTTGTTCTGAACCTGCTTTATCATCGCTCGGTCCCCTGGGTGGTAATGGCCTGCCCCATTAAAAGCTATCTTGACGCTCTCGCCCCGGGGACCGAGGGAACGTAAGGCCAAGGCCGCCTGTCGCGAGGCCTTCTGGGAGCGTCGATGCCGCCCCTCGCCACCATCGGACGGAGGTCGATGGTCGAGCCCGGAGTCACGATCTTTCCGGCGCCAGGAAGGAGGACCTCGCAACGTCCAAGGGTGCGCCGCCCGCTCTCAGGCCCAACGGTCCAGGCTGACCTGCGATCGCGGCATCTCCGCCTTCTTGGCCGGCCTCTTCTTCCCGTCGAGGCGGTCCAGCGCTGCGGTGACGCGGCCCTCGGAGAAGCCATGGTCGCGGGCCAGATAGTCGACGATCCGCTCCCGGTCCGGCTTCCGCCATTCCAGGCCCGAGGCGTCGGCCGTCTCGCTCTTCAGGAAAATGTCCTGCACGCACTCCGCCTGGGGGATGCTCTCCCCCAGGGCGCGCAGGGCCCCCTGAAGGTCGCCATGCTGCTGGATCAGCTTTAGCCCCTTCTTGGGTCCGATCCCCCTTATGCCCGGATTGTAGTCCGTCCCGATGAGAATGGCCAGGTCGATGAGCTGCTCTCTCGTCTGCAGGCCGTTGGCCTCCAGCACCTTGGGCAGCTCTATCAGCTCGATGCTGATGTCACGATATTCCTTCGAACCAGGCAGCTTCCGCCGCCCCGATATGTTCAAATTACGTACCAACCGGGGGGCGCCGAACAGCAAGGAATCGTAGTCCTGCGATGACGCCGCCCACGCATCGCCGATGGATGCCATATGGGCGGCCTGGGCCTCTCCCTCCTCCGGCGCCTGCACGACCGGGATGCCCAGATAGGTGAGCAGGATGCGAGACGATTCCGCGATCTCGTTGGTCATACGGGATGACTGGGTCGCCTTGCATCTGGCCCTCTCGATGTCCCCCTCGCTGACCGCCTCCCTCCATTCGTTGTGCGCCTTCGTCCGCCTTTCCGAACGCTCGGCCAGCGTCTGCGACTTCAGCTCATGGGGGACGCCGTCGAAAACATACACGGGCCGGATGTCGGCCTCCAGGAGGTTGATGTTCCTATACAGCAGGCCCGTCAGGTGGGAGGTCACCCTTCCCATGGCATCCTTCAGGGGGGTGCCGTCCGGTCCCCGGATGGTGCTGAGGAACTGATAGATCGCATTGTAGGCATCGATGGCGACGATCTTCCCCTGGAGGTCCTCCAGGGATATGTTCTCCGCCGGGACGATGCCCGAAAGATTCACGCCCATGGCGCCACTTCATTCCCTTCCGGCTGATTTATCCCTTCTGGCGCTCAATCCTCGTTCTTGGGCATGTAGAGCATGAGGAGGGCCACGCCGATCCATATCAGGAGGACGATGATGACGCATATGCCAGCGTCCAGCGCCGCGGCCACGGCCAGGAGGATGAGGGGCAGGATGATGGTTACCAGCAACAGGAACCATTTCGAGCTGGTGAATTCGGTGTTCATTCGACCGACCATGGGATGATGAGGGGTGGATATGAACCTTGCGAGTCCATGGGCCTGGAGCGATGGCTCGAGACTTGTTCGAAGCGCCTCGCAGGGGCGAGGGAGCTCACTTGTTCAGCTCGCGCCATCGCGCCATCTCGGCGCCCATGTCAGGACACTTGAACAGCGCGCTGCCGGCCGCCAGCACGGACGCCCCGGCCTCGATGCACTGCCGCCCCGTGTCGCAGTTGATGCCCCCGTCGACCTCTATCTCGGCCTGGGAGCCCATGGCGTCGAACCGCTCCCTGGCCGCGGCGATCTTGGGAAGGCCCACGGGCATGAACGACTGCCCTCCGAAACCGGGGCGGACGGTCATCACCAGCAGCAGGTCGAGCCTTTCCAGATAGGGTTCGACGGCCGAGAAGGGCGTTTCCGGGTTGAGGGATAGCCCCGCCTTCTTTCCCAGCGAGCGAATGAGGTCGATAGCACCATTGATGTCCTCGGTGGCCTCCACGTGCACCGTGATGTAATCGGCCCCGGCGTCGGCGAACTGCCTGATGTACCGCTCCGGCGAGGCTATCATCAAATGGACGTCGAAGGGCAGGCTGGTCCACGGCCGGATGGCCTTCACGACCGCCGGGCCGATGGTGATGTTGGGAACGAAAGCACCGTCCATGACGTCGACATGGATCCAGTCCGCGCCTTCCGCTTCGAGACGTTCGACCTCCTCCCCCAGGCGGCTGAAGTCCGCCGAGAGTATGGATGGAGCTATCTTTACCATGCATCGTCGAATCCCCTGCCGGTTCTTATCCTTTCTGGGCCCGCGCTCTGTCGAGAGCACTGATATCTCCGCAATAGAAATACGAATTATTATTATATATTCTATATCTAATCACGGCACATGGTCAAGTTCTGTCCAAAATGTAGGCAGCCAGTCGAGGACGGTTACAGGTTCTGCGGAGTGTGCGGAATGACCTTGGACCCAACGGGATGGGCCGCTCCCGGAACGACTGCATCGCCATACTATCCTCCTGCCCATACGCCCATGGGCTCCGGAGATCGTCTTGCCAGGTATGTCCTGCACGGCCTGATGTATACCCTCCTAGGATTCTTTCTGGGCATAATCCTGGCCATAATGACCGTCATCTTGACCCTGTGCGGCTGGTTCATCGGGTTGATGATCGCGATCGTCATCATCGTCCTCTCCATCGGGTACCTCAACACTTTCGTGGACCGATGGATCTGGAACGATGACCTGCAGGTCAATCTGGCCGCCGTCTTCCTGCATGGGCTGGTCCTGATCATCGTGCTGCTCCTGGCATCCATACCTCAGTTCATCCTCGAATGGTCGCTGGACACCGTGGCGGTCAGCATCGTCCTGTTCCTGATATATCTGCCCATCAACGGGTTCCTGGCCCACTGGGTGGCGCAGAATTTCGCCAGGGGCGGCGCCTGGGCGAGGTAGACGACCGTCGGTTGACCGGCCCCCTGCCCTGCCTCACGGAACATATTTATCAAAGGGACGGAAATCCCTCGGCCATGGCAGAGGACAAATGCGGAGTGGCCGGCTGCGAGCAGCCCGCCGTCAGATCCTACGCCCGTGAGGCCTGCGAGAGCGCTGGACTCAAGCCGGCGGACGAGAAGGCGCGCAGGATGCACCTGTGCAAGGAGCACAACAAGGAGTTCAAGAAGGCCACGCGCACCGAACGCAAGCTCGAAGGCCTGGGACGCTGATATCGTCTCCGGGCCCCAACCTCTTTAACTTTTCTGCGAACAACCCTTTTCAACCGATCCCTCGCCAGGCTATGATGGTGTTATCATGCCCATGCGAGGAGTGAGCAAGAAGAGGGAGAGGCAATATGAGCATGTCAAGGAGAGCGAGGAGGAGCGGGGACGCTCGGAGGAGGACGCCGAGCGCATCGCGGCCGCCACCGTGAACAAGACCAGGCGAGAGAAGGGCGAGACCAAGGACAAGTGAACATCGTAACCTTTAATCGCCCCGCCGGTGATGGTGTAGCGTGCAACTGACCTTTCTTGGCACCGGCGGCGGGCTCCCGTCACCATCGCGGGGCGTGAGCGCCCTGGCGGTACAGATCGGCCGCGAGGTCCTGCTCTTCGACTGCGGAGAAGGCACCCAGCGGCAGTTCATGCTCTCCTCGCTGTCCTTCATGAAGGTCAGCAACATCTTCATCACGCACTTCCACGGCGATCATTTTCTGGGGCTTCCAGGCCTGATGCAGTCGATGAACTTCTCCGGACGGGAGGACGACCTGCACGTGTACGGTCCGGAAGGCACCATCGAGGCGGTGTCCACCATGGCGACCCTGGGCGCCTTCCGGCCGCTGTACGATATCCACGCCAACGAGATGAGCGAGGGCGACATCGTCGACCTCGGCTTCTGCACCGTGAGGGCCATCGCCGCCGATCACACCGTCCCGGCGCTCTCCTTCATCGTCCAGGAGCCGGAGCGCAGGGGGCGGTTCAACGCCCAGAGGGCGCGCCAGCTGGGCGTGCCGGAGGGCCCGCTGTTCGCCCGCCTGCAGGCGGGGGAGCCGGTGGTCGTCGACGGCGTCACCATCGACCCGAGCGAGGTCCTGGGGCCCCCGAGGCCTGGGCGAAAGGTCGTATATTCGGGCGACACCCGCCCCAACGAGGCCCTCCTGGAGGCGGCCCGCGGGGCTGAGGTCCTGGTGCACGAGGCCACCCTGGACTCCTCGCTGGAGGAGGGCGCGATGGAGTACGGGCACTCGACCGCCCGGGCGGCGGCGGAGATGGCCAAGGGCCAGGGTCGGCCAGCTCATATTGACCCACATCTCGACGCGCTACGACACCGTCGAGACGCTAGAGGCGGAAGCCAGGGAGGTGTTCCCCAACACCGTCGTGGCGCATGACCTGATGACGTTCCCTGTCACGCACCGGGACAATCAGCGGTAATCATTATCAGAGGCGCGCTCGCAACCATGCCCGAGCAGCATGGAGCGCAACATCGTGGTGTCAAGGCTGGAGCAGGCGCCAGTGAGCGAGGGCGAGGTCGAACTGGTCGAGAGGAAGGGCGTGGGACATCCGGACACCATCGCGGACGGCATCGCCGAGTCGGTGAGCCGCTCGCTCAGCCGTATGTACCTGGACGAGGTCGGGGAGATACTTCACCACAATGTCGACCAGAACGAGGTCTCGGGCGGGCAGTCGGAGACCTGGTTCGGGGGCGGGAACATACTCGATCCGCCCTACATCATCCTGCTGGGCAGGGCGGTGGAGGAGGCGGTGCTGCCCGATCGAAAGGTCCGCCTGCCGATACGGAACGAGGCCGTGCGGGCCGCCCGGCGCTACCTGAGGGAGAACTTCCACGATCCCCGGCTGGTCAGCGAGACCGGGTTCAGCATCGCCGAGGACACCATAGTCGATGCCAGGATGGGCAAGGGTTCCCAGGACCTCATCCGCAACTATCAGCGCCAGGCAAGGAGATGCCCGCCACAGCACCACGTGTGCCGGCCGGCCAACGACACCTCGCTCGGCGTCGGCTATGCGCCCTTGACGGAGACGGAACGCCTCGCCTATGGCATGGAGCGGTTCATCAATGGCGAGGTCAAGGAGGTCCACGGCCTCGACGCCACGGGCAAGGACGTCAAGGTCATGGCCGCCAGGAAAGGAGATGACATACACCTGACCATCGCCTGCGCCATGATCTCCTCGCGAGTGGCCAGCGCGTCGGAGTATCGCAGCATCGTGGAGCAGCTCGGTTCGCTGTGCGCGCAGAAGGCCCATGATATGGTGGGGCGCGAGGTCGGGATCTCCATCAACCGGGCCGACGACCCGGCAAGCGACGACCCGGGCGATTTTTACCTGACGGTGACGGGCCTGTCGCTGGAGAACGGCGACGACGGCTCGGTGGGCCGGGGCAACAGGGTCAACGGGCTTATCACGCCCTTCCGGCCCATGAGCACCGAGGCCGCGGCCGGCAAGAACCCGGTGACGCACATCGGGAAGCTGTACAACGTCCTGGCCAGTCAGATAGCGGCCCGCATCGCCGAGGAGGCGGGGGACGAGATGCAGGAGGTCCAGGTGCGCCTGCTGTCCCAGATCGGCAGCCCCATCGACCTGCCAGCGATGGCCAGTGTCGAGCTGATCGCCAGTGACCGAGCCTATCGCAAATGGAGCCGCCGGGCCCGGGATATCGCCGACAGCTCGTTGGCCAGCATCGAGGACCTCACCGAGCAAATCGTTAAAGGCTCAATCACCATATTCTAAGGCGCATGAGGCTCATAGATCGTCCCAAGTATGGCCCCCTTCATCGTTTCACCGACTATCATGTCTACAAGACGCTCTCCCTGCTGACCGACGGACGGAGGAAGGGCAGGAAGGCCATGGCCGACAGGATAGGGGTGGGCGAGGGCAGCATGCGCACCATCATCGAATATCTTCGCGAGGAGGGCCTGGTGGACGTCAAGCAGACCGGCATCAAGATCACCAAGGCCGGCAACGACTTCGTCTCAAGGCTTCCGCTCCAGGTGTATACCCTGGACGCCCCCGACATATCCCTGGGAGAGTATTCGGTGGCGGTTCAGGTCAAGGGGGTGGCGAGCAAGGTGAAGTCCGGCATGGAGCAGCGGGACCAGGCCATCAAGGCCGGGGCCGACGGCGCCACCACCGTGGTGGTGAACGGCGATCGCCTGACCGTTCCGGTGGACTTCGACCTGGACAAGGGCCGCCCGGAGACGGCCTGGGCCCTACGTCGGTTGTTCGACCTGAGCGACGGCGACGTCATCATCATCGGGACGTCGGTCAGCCTTCAGCGGGCCGAGGAAGGCGCCATGGCGGCGGCCTTCGAGCTGCTCTAGCTCTTGATCAGCCGTTCCAGCGACGACGCGTCCCGAACCGCCGGCAGACAGGTACGCTCGCGGCACACATATGCTGCTACCTCCGAGACGTCCCTGCCCTTGGCCAGGGGCTGAGGCGCTCGATCCTTCCGTCCCCGGAGGCGTGCACCACCATCCGATGCGGTAGGAAGGCCTGTCCGATCACGGCCAGGAAAGGCTCCACATCTTTCCTCTTGCCGGTAAGGGTCATCTCGATCGTCGGTCCTATGCGAAGGTCCACGGCGTTCAGGAACTGCGCATGAGCGTCCGGCGACCGGACCACCGCGCCTGACAGCGCCCTCTCGGCCCTCTCGGCCTCCTGGCGAAGGTCCTCTCGACCGGTTACGGCGTGCAGAGTGTACAGCACCGTCAGCGCCACCGAGTTGCCGGACGGGACGGCACCATCGTACACCTCCTTCACGCGGCCCATGAGCTCCTCCCCCGAGGTCTGGAAGAACCCGCCCGATGGGTCGGCGAAATCGGACACCATCCACTCGGCCATGCGCACCGCCTCCTCCAGCCAGCGAGGGTCAGGATCGGCGAAGTAGAGCTCCAGCAGCCCCCAGGCCATGAACGCATGGTCGTCCAGGAAGGCAGGGCCATCGGCGGTGCCGTCGCGGTAGACATGATGGCGCCCCCTCTCGTTCATCATGGCGTCCAGGACGAAGTTGGCCGCGCGGCGGGCGGCGTCGAGATGCCGGGGCTCCCTCCATGCCCCGTACGCCTTGGCCAGCCCGGCGATCATCAGACCGTTCCAGTCGGCCATGATCTTGTCGTCCAGGAACGGCCTCGTCCTTTGCTGGCGACGCTCCCGCATCTTCCTGCGGACCGTATCCGACAGTTCGGTCGTCTCCCCCTCCAGGCGGAGCACGTTGGCGCGCTCCCCCGCGCTCACCTCGATGTTCCCCTCGCCGGTGACGCCGAAGACCCGGCGGGCCTCCGACAGCTCATCGGGAGCGAGGAACGAGGACAGCTCGCTCTCGCTCCATGTGTAGTACTTTCCCTCGACCCCCTCGCTGTCGGCATCCTCGGCCGAATAGAACCCTCCCTGCGGCGACGCCAGCCGTTCCATCACGTAGTCGGCGACCTCCCTGGCCGTGCTCTCGAACTCATCGGCCTGGGTCGCCTGCCACCCTTCCACGTACGCCATCAGCAGCAGGGCCTGATCGTACAGCATCTTCTCGAAGTGGGGTACGGTCCAGCTTCTATCGGTCGAGTAACGGTGAAAGCCCCCGCCCAGCTGATCGAAGATCCCTCCCCGTCGCATCTCCACCAAGGTACGTTGGACCATCTCCAGCGCCTCCGGCGCCCCGGTCCGCTTCCAATACCTCAAGAGGAACGTCAAGCGGTGGGGGGTGGGGAACTTGGGCGCCCGTCCGAACCCTCCGTGACGGGGGTCGTAGCTCTTCCTCAGTCCTTCGTAGCCTTCCATGAGCGACTCGATGCCCACGCTGCCCGCCGATGTGGGCTGGGTCGCCATCCTGACCGCCTCGGCCACCTTCTTCGAGGTCTCGACCACCTCGTCCCTGCGTTCCTTCCAGAACTGGGAGACGATTGGCACGATCGTGGTCAGGCCGGTCATGCCCTGCCTGCTTTCCTTGGGCAGGTACGTCGCGGCGAAGAACGGCCTTCCGTCCGGGGTCAAGATGATCGTAAGCGGCCAACCGCCGGTGCCCGACATCAGCTGGGCGGCCATCATGTACACGGCATCGATGTCGGGCCGCTCCTCCCGGTCGACCTTCACGCAGACGAAGTGCTCGTTGAGAAGGGCCGCCACCTCCTCGTCCTCGAACGATTCCTCGGCCATTACATGGCACCAGTGGCACGATGAATAACCTATTGACAGGAATATCGGCTTGTCCTTCTCCTTGGCCAGTCGGAACGCCTCGTCCCCCCAGGGATGCCAGTCCACGGGGTTGTGGGCGTGCTGCAGCAGATAGGGGCTCTTCTCTCCTATCAGACGGTTCGCCCTGCCGGGCACGGTGCTCGTGCGGTGTTCGGTCATGGCCCTCGAAGGACCATCCCACGGCAGAGTATTTCAAGGGGCGTGCAGAAAAAATGAAGTTAAGGGGTTTGAGCGCGCGGTATGGGCGGCTCACCCCCCTGTTGTTTTCTCCTCCTTGACAACGGGATTCCCCGTCTCTCCGTTCTCACCGAACGAATTACTAGAAAACCGGTAGCAATCATATATAATGCCTGCTAACGAATGTATATAAAAAGGGGGAAAAGGGAAGGGGTTTTAGCCTACTTGTCCCAACATTCGAGCATCCCGGGAATGGTCCGGGAGGCCATCTGGTCAAAGGTCTCGATGCCAGTGACCCGGGCCCCATACTCGCTCAGGGCGGCTATGTCGTCCCGCTCCAGCAGATCGAGGCGGAACTTCCTGGAGCCGGCCAGAAGCTGCTTGAGCCCCTCCCCGATCCTCTCCTCGAGGAAGGTGTTGAGGCCCACGGCGCCCCATGGGATGTCCTTGCCCAGTATCTTGCCGGGGTAGTTCTTCTCCACCTCGCCCGCCCTCACGAAGAAGTTGTGAGGATCGCAGGAGTACTCGTTCGCGAACGCCTTGGGCAGCCGGTCCTCGAGCGCCAGGCGGGCGAAGTGCTGGGACTTCATGGCCGCGGTGATGGGCGCGCGCGCCATGGCCACTGCCTTGACCAGAGGCCCGTCGCCGAGGTTGCTCATGGCGATGGCCTTGAAGGCCTGGCTCTCGTTGGTGAACCCGCCGGCGATGCATATGTCGGGCACGAACCGGCCCTGCTTCTTCAGGATGCTGGCTGCCAGCAGCACCTGCGCTTCCAGGTGCACGGTGGGAGTGGACATCTCGTTCATCATGGGGACCGGGCTCATGCCGGTGCCGCCACCCGCGCCGTCGAAGGTGAGCAGGTCCACCCTTGCCTCCGATGCCGCCTTCATGGTGAACGCCACGACCTCGGGACGGTAGGCGCCGGTCTTGAGGAAGACATACCTCGCGCCCTTCTCGCGTAGCTTCTCCACGTCCTCCACGAAGGAGCGATGGGAGGGGAAGCCCACACGGGAGTGGCGCTCGAACGTCTTGAACGCCCCGGCCTTAAACGCCTCCTGCACCTTGGGGTCCAGGGGATCTGGGAGCACCAGGTAGCCGCGCTTCTTCAGCTCAATGGCCCGCTCCAGGGTCTTGAGGCGGACCTCGCCGCCGATGGCCTTGGCGCCCTGCCCCCACTTCCTCTCGATGATATCGACCTCGAGCTTGCTGATGACATAATCGTCAACACCGCCGCGCAGGTCCTCGACATTGGTCTGCACCGCGATGTTGCCGTACTTGCCGTCCCACAGCTCCCTAAACTGGGAAATGCGGCTCTCCATGTCCGGGGAGTAGGTGACCTTGCCCCCGGTGTACACCGATGCGTGGTCCATGCCGCAGACGTTCTCGCCCACCACCTCGATGATGCCGGACATCGCCGAGCCCTTGGCCAGGCTTTCCCAGTTGCGCTTGGCCACCTCGGTGGAGCCGAGACCGGCGAGCACGATGGGAACCTTCAGGTCGATGGGCTTGCCCGAGCGGGTGGCCACCTGCGTGGTGATGTCAGCGTTCTCAAAGAATGCCTTGTCTGGATCTGGCTCGACACCGTAGGCGCCCAGCAGCTCGGACAGTATCTGGAAGTGTGACCAGTCGAGCATGAAGTTCTTGTTGGATGCGGCGGTGGACTGACCGAAGTACTCGGTGCTCGGATACAGCACTTCCCTGCCTCGGAATGCCCCCTTCCCGACCTCGCAAACCACGTTACAATCCTCTATGCACAGAGGACACATCCCGCTGATGGGGGATATGTCCTCCACTCTCGCCCTGGTGCCCGTTGTCGACCTTGCGTTCTCGATCGATATCATGTACACGCCTCTAGCCTGAGGACCTATGTCCGTCGAACGACCCTATATGCGCGAGGGGTTGATAATTCTTTAGGTAATACCATGATAGAGGTTATGTCTAGCAATGTTACATTATTTTGTACATTTGCCTATTGATTTTGATTAAGCATAGATGTTTTCACATTATTCCGTTCATTAATAGACGAATAACGGAAATTGACACATAGACAATAGAATAGTTGAATGGCATGCGAATGTACATATCACTAGAAAACTAGGAAATACTGTTCGATTGTTCATTTTTCAGATGACATCCTGACCCCGGACATGTACGATCGTGGCCTCGCTAGTCATCTCATCCCGCGGGCCGAAGCCGCTGGACCTGCCGACTGGCGGGGGGCCAGTGTTCCCTCATCGGTAGATATTATAATCCACGGATAGCTTGAGGTCTTGAGGCATCCTCATGGTTGACATAAGAGAGGAGGAGGGCAAGAGCACGACGACGCTCGTCATCGAGACGATCGTCGGGCTCATGACAGCAGCGTTCGGTTTCGTGGCAGCTCTGGCGTGGAACGACGCGATCCAGACGGTGATAAGGACCGTATTCCCGGCGGAGGACGACCCCACTGGGAAGCTGATCTATGCCGTCATTATCACCATCGTCGCGGTGATCGCCATCATCCTCATCGGCAGGGTGCTTGCGAAATATCAGGCAAGGGACCGCAAGAAGCGCAAGTAGGCGCTTCCAAACACTTCCCTTTTCATATTTTCACAATTTTCATTAAATCCGATCGAGAAAGGTTTTATTTCACGCCCCGCCCTCACGGTCGGCCGGTACATATGAACGTTCGACCCGAGGAGATGACGAGATGGCAGAAGGCCAAGGAGGTGCTGAGGATCGCCTACACGCTCCCGTTCCTCCTAGCTTCGGTGGCCGGAGCGGCGTTCGCCCTGACGGTGGAGCAGGAATGGCTGATGGCCATCATCATCCCCCTGGACGTCATGGTGCTGGCCCTATTCGTCAACTTCTCCAACGACTATTTCGACCACAAGAGCGGTGTGGACAAGCTCAGGTTCGACACCGACCGCGACCCCCAGCTACGCCAGGAGCTGCTGGAGATGTTCGACCAGAAGATGTTCTGGTCCGGCAACTCCCTGGACCGGGGCATCATCACCGAGGCACAGGGCAAGATGCTCATGGCCGCCCTGGTGGTCATCGCCGTCGCTCTCTCCATCCCCATCGTGCTGTACGGCGGATGGACGATTGTGATCCTGGGCCTAATCGCCCTGGCCCTGGCGTTCTTCTACACCGCCCCGCCCCTCAAGCTGGGCTCCCGGGGCCTCGGTGAGCTGGACGTGTTCCTGGCCTTCACCATGATCGCGTTCTTCTCCTACTACGTCATCGTTCCCGAGTTCTCGCTCACGGTGCTGTTGGTCTCCCTGGCGATCGGCCTGGGCGCCATGATCATGCGCATCTCCGATTCGGTGCCGGGCTACGATGCCCACCTGGCCATGGGGGAGATGGACATCGCCGTCCGTATCGGGCTGGAGAACGTGGCCCGAGTGGAGGCCTCCCTCGTCGCCCTAATATACATCCTGGTGGGCCTGGCCGCGCTGACCGAGCCCTTCCTGGCCATGCTGTTCCTGGCACTCCCTCTGGCCGTGAAGGCGCTCAGGGCGCAGAGGATCAAGGACAGGCTGCGCTTCTGGAGGCCCATACCGCTGTTCCTGATGCAGACCGTCGCGCTGGAACTTCTTACCGTGGCGGCTTTGATATTGCGAACCTTGACATACTGAGAATGGTCCCGATGTTCCCGGCGGTGATGAGCCGATACTCTCGCACCGCGTCGAAGCCGCAGTCCCGGCAGGACTCCACCGCCCTCATCGGACAGCCGTAGTGCTTGGTCCCATCGGGTATCATGAAGCTCGAGACCCAGTAGGGGCAACGGTCGGTATAGTCGGTGATGAGCAGCTCCTTCAGGGCGCGCTTGCTGTTGATGATCGGCAAGCCCTCCTTCTTGAGCCGGAGGGCCTCGTCGACCACCGCCCTCTTCTGTTCCAGGTTGAGCGTCCGCTCGGTCGGCGGAGGCGTCTGGAAATTGATCATGAGCCCCTTCAGCCGCGGCGTCCGGGCGACGATCTCGGCCGTTTCCCTCAGACATCCCATATTGTCCTGGCTTATCGTCATGTTGGCGAAGATGTTCGCATGGGCGGTCTGGCCAAGGTTCTCCATCAGCTTCTGGTAGACCCCGGGCGCGCGCATGCGGTCATGCACCTCCTCCGGTCCGTCCAGCGACACCGCGATGGCCTCGCTGTCCTCGACGATGCGCCCCGTGCCGTTCGTCGTATACCCGGTGACGAAGTAGCCGATCCGCTTGGCTTCCGCTATGAGGTCCCTGAACCCCTTGTCCCCATCCTTCCAGATGGTGGGCTCGCCGCCCTCGAAGAAGACGATGCGGCTCCCTTTCTCGTACTCCGAACGCATCTCCCTCGTTGCCAGGTCCCATGTCATGGACGAGGGTCCGGTCAGCTTCCCCTCGTTGGCCGTCACCGCGCAATGCACGCAGCGGAGGTTGCAGCCATAATGGATGACCATGGTGTTGACCAGCGGCTTCTTCCGGCCGAAGAGGGAGCTGACATACCAGCCAGTGTAGTGGAACAACTGGCGGACCGTTGAGACTGGACGCATCAAGCGTTCGAACAACTGTAGCGTATAATAATGTTCGCCGCTGCCGCCTCCCCGGAGGGATCAGAGCCTCTTGGACAGGCTGGAGGGAAGGAAAGCGGCCATCGCCACCATCGCCGGGCCGATGACCCATCCCGACCAGGACATCAGGGCCAATGCGGCAATGACCAGCAAGGCCACCCGGAACCTTGAGGTGACGCGGCCGTCAAGCGAGCGATGGGCCATCTTCAGGGCGGCCGCGCCCAACAGCAATGGGATTAGGGCGAACGCCACGCTCAGGGCCGCCGCTGGCTCCAAACCTCCCACCTGCCATAGCTTGCTCGCCGTCTGATAGCCGAAGATGGCCCCGGAAGCGATCATGAGCGAGCCGGCGATGGAGAGGAGGAGCCATCGCGCATCGGGTCGCCTTCGTGAGCCGCGCAGGGCCGACGCTGATACGGCCATGCCCACAATGAACGCCCCCACCCCGGGGGCGAGTATGGTCCACCATTGCTGCCCCTCCCATCGGTAGACGGTCATCAACGAGAACGGTATGGTCAACCACTCGCCCAGGGTGAACGACTCTCTCTTCCCCACCACCAGGCCGTAGTCGCCTCCGTTCGATCCGTCGTACACCGCCACGTAGTAGTCGCCGTCGGCGGGCGCGGACATCTCTATGCTGGCCAGTTCGTAGAACGTACCGGGAGAGAAGGGCTCGTACACCAGATGGGACGGCGTTTCGGAGGCAAGGGCCAGGTATCCCCCGCTGGCCCTCTGGACCGTTGGTGGGAAGGTTCCATTCTCCCCTAGTCCGGGCCCCATCACGACCATGTCCGGCGAGAAGCCCCGCCGGCCCTCGGAGGCCGGAACGATGATGCCCACCAGGAGCGTGTCCCCCTCCTTCAACGATAGCCTATAGTAGTCGACCTGGTCCGAACCCTCGTGCGAGGTGTATATCACCCACGACTTGGTGGGGTCGTCCACCGGCAGGGCATCGTCCAGGCTCCCTCCCCCCTCCCCGAACAGAGGCACATGAGCGACGATGATGGGCATGGCCAGGACCATCGGGATGAGCAGGAGTGCAGGGTATGGTTCGAACGCGTTTCCCATTCCAGGATGGACGTGGAGCCATGAGCCAATAAAGATTGTCCATGATGACAGTGGAGGTCAGCCGACCCTCTAGATCCAATCGGTGTCCCCGAGCATGATGTGGGCCTTCAGCGATGGCCTCTGTAGGATCACCGACGCCGGCCCGTGCCCATCACCAGGATGGCAGAACATGCGCAGCCTCCTCTCATGGCCCAGGGCGTCCTCTGCATGAACCCCGCCCGCAGGAGGAAGGGGACCAGCGGGTGGTCCGACGGGACCCAGGACTGGACCTCGACGATCCCCTCGGCCGTGGCCATCTCGATCGCCTGGGCCACCAGCCCCCGGGCGGCCTGCGGATGGTCCGGGTCAGCCATCAGGTCCACGATGTCCATGTAGCCGGCGCCGTCCATGAAGTAGGGCCGCAGCACCGCCAATCCCACCGTTCGGCCATCGACCGTGGCCAGCAATGTCCTGAAGGCACCGCCGTGGGGGTCCCCATACCTCCACTCCAGGTACCGGCGGTCGTGACGCAGGACGAGGTCGAACTGGGCCTCGAACCTTTGGGTCATGTCGTCGATGTCGTCCGGAAGGTCGGTGACCTCCGCCACCATGCCCGGGATCGGCCGCCGCCCGGGTGCCTTGGTCATCATCATGGCCTTGTAGGCCGCCTTCTTCAAGGGACCCAGGCTCACCCGCTCGAAGAACATCAGATTCGTGATCAGATGGTAGTGGGCGAACGAGATCGGCAGCTCCTGGTATCCTCTCTTGGCGATGATCCTGCCACCTGCCTCCGAGGGGAACGCGAACACGATCTCGATCCCGTCGGCGTCCGCCTGCCGCTCCACGCGTTCCAGCATGCTCTCGGCCAGTCCGTTGCCTCGGTGGTCGGGGTGCGTGTACATGTCCCCCAGCTGCCCTGCCGCTACCGCCCTGCCGTCCACCATGAGCTGGGTAGGCACGATGGACGCGTGGGAGATCGCCTTACCATAGTGCCATGACGCGTAACCGATCGGTTTCGGCCCTGGCTTCCTGAGGTACTTCCAATCCCAGTAATCGGAGGTGCTGCCAGCATGCTCGAAGCCCGGCCAGTTCATGACATCCTTGAAGAAAGAGACCAATCCTTCCCGGTCCTCGATGCGGATCCTGTCAGCGGGTACGGTCGCCCTGTCGGTCAGCAAGTGAATAGAAAGATAGTCGAGCGCCGATGATAAAAAGGTTGTTTCGCGACGTCTTGCGGGGGCCTCGTCCGATGCGGCATGAAAGTCCTTCCCAACCACAAGACCGGAGGTATGTCACATCGGCGCATGTCGACCGCCCGTTCGCTTCCATGTGGATGAACTCGGCTTCGATGTTTTTTAAACCAACAAAACGTTATGCGGGCGAGGGTTACAATTGGCCGATATCCGCCAGAGGGTTGATGAGGACCAGGGCATACTGAAGAAGATACAGAGCTTCGTGCCCGGGTTCCGTGGCTACAGGAAGAGGGAGGACCTGCGGGACGCCGATCGCATGCTAAGGTCCCAGATCGCTGGTCATCTGGGCTCGGTGCGCAAGGACCTGGAGAACTCCCGCATGCTCATTACCGGAGGATGGAACTCCAAGGAACTGGAGCTCATCGGCGGGCTCATATCCCAGCTGAAGAAGGTGGAGGGGCAGGTCGCTCACGCGGAGACCGGCTACTCCGGTTTCGTGGCCGACATCGAGGTCAAGGAGGACCAGATCTACCGCCTATATGACTATGATGCCAGCATGATCGACATGATCGGGCGGATGCGTTCCTCGGTCGATGCCATCCGCTCGTCGCTGACATCGGGCGACAGCCCCCGGGCGGTACAGGACCTCATGGCCATGCGAACGCTCATCAATGACTTAGAATCGCAGTTCGACCGGCGGCTCAGGGTGATCACGGGAACGGAGGTGTGATAGATGTCCCTCATAGGTGCTGATACATTCAAGTGGGAGGACAGCGACAAGCGCGGGAACATAATGTTCCGTCTTCCCCGCAACATTCGCTGGAACGACAACATTGTGGTGAGGGAGGACGAGATCGCGGTGTTCTATCGCGACGGCAAGGTCCTCGGATACATCGACCGCCCCGACCGCTATGCGCTATCCTCGCTGAACGCGCCCATCGTGGGGCCGATCGTGAAGGCCCTTTCCGGCGTTCAGCAGCAGGCCGAGGTCATCTACCTGCAGAAGCGGGTCTTCGACGGGAAGTTCGGCTCCAAGCAGCCCTACCAGTTCAGGGACCCAGAGTTCGGGGTCGTGAACCTGCGGGTGTTCGGGGAGTTCCGTTACAAGATCGCATCCCCGGAGAACTTCGTCAACCAGTTCGTCGGAACGTTCAATTATGCCACCTCGGCCGAGGTGGAGGACCGCATCAAGGAGCAGATGGTCATACTGGTCTACAACATCCTGGGAGAGATGAAGGCCCAGGGCATGGGCGTGGCCGACCTGGCATCCAGCCTCATGAACATCGAGCAGGGCGTCCTCACCAAGAGCGACGACCACTTCGGCATGTACGGGCTGGACATCGACAAGATCTCGGGGCTGTACATCTCCCTGCCCGATGAGGTGCAGAGGGCGGTGGACACCCGCGCCTCCATGCAGGTGCTCGGCACCAACTACATGGGGTACCAGACCGGACAGGCCATGCGCGAAGCGGCCTCCAACCCGTCCGGAGGGGCGGCCGGCGCCGGCGTGGGCGTCGGGGCCGGTATTGGCATGGGATGGACCATGGTCGACCAGATGCGGGGCGCCGGGCAGCAGCAGGCGCCGGCCGGGGGCGGCGGACCGGGAGGTGCTCCTCCCTTCGGGCCGACCGTCAAGTGCCCCAAGTGCGGGACCGAGAACCCCGCCACCAACAAGTTCTGCGCCCAATGCGGCCACCGCTTCGAGCCGGACACGAAGTGTCCCAAATGCGGCTCCAACGTTCCCGGGGGATCGAAGTTCTGCCCCCAGTGCGGCAATCCCCTGGGAGAGCGCAAATGTCCCAAATGCAACGCCTCGGTGCCCGCCGGCTCCAAGTTCTGCCCCGAATGCGGCAATCCCATGCAGTGATGACCCATGGCAGAGATCAAATGCCCCAAGTGCGCCGGGCCGGTGCAGTTCGATGCAGGGACCAAGTTCACCAAGTGCAGCTACTGCTCGTCGCAGATCTACATCGACCGCTCGGGGGCCGGCTTCTACTACGCGATACCCTTCACGCTGTCGGAGAGCGACGCCGTCGGAACGTTCAAGCGATGGGCCGGGGGGTCGACCAAGGCCAAGGACCTGGACCGCTTGGCCCAGGTGACCAAAGTGACCAAGAAGTACTTCCCGGTGTACATGTTCCGGCGGGATGTCGACGGCCGGGAGGAGGTCCTGCTGGAACCGGCCGGCTCGACCATACTGCCTGGATTGCACCGGCTGAAGCTGCCCGGCGGGGACCTTCAGATTTTCGACGCCCAGTTCAACACCAGCGGCGCGGAGATGGTCCAGCCCGACATCGCCATGACCCACTACCTCAGCTCCCTCCCCGGCAAGGCCAAGGAGCAGAGCCTGGTGTACTTCCCCATCTGGGAGCTGGAGTACCGCTTCAAGGGGACGGACTACCAGGTGGTGGTGGACGCCTCCTCCTCGGAAGTGTTCGCGTCCGTCTTTCCCACCCGCAGCTCCCTGGCCTATCTCGCGGTGTCGACCGCGGGGTTCATCGCCTTCGTCGCCGAGGGCCTGCTGGCCACAGTGAACCTGTACGCGGGCGCGGCCCTCATGGCCATAACCGTGGCGGCGGTGTTCGCCTCATCGCTGTACGTGGCAAGGAGGCTGTGAGATGAGCGGCCAATTATCGGTTGGACTGAACTGCCCCTCGTGCGGGGGCGCGATCTCGGTCAGCGAGGGAGAGAGCTCGCTGAACTGCCGCTACTGCGGCTCCACCCTCTACATCGAGGGGGACAACGGCGTCAACACGGTGGCGTTCAAGAACAAGCTGGACCGTGACGCCGCCATCAAGGCGACCAAGGCCTGGTGGCGGAAGGGGTTCAAGGCCCGCGACCTGAAGAGCGCCGGCGCCATCACCGAGGTGTATCCGATCTACCTGCCGTTCTGGAGCATCGGGACCCGGGTGGCCGGCTGGGTGTGCGGGTACGAGGAGAAGACGACCACCGATTCCAAGGGGAACACCCGGACCGAGAGGGAATACAAGGAGGAGATGGTGCTGATGGACCTCTCCTTCTCGGAGATCGCCTGCGACCCTGGCGACCTTGGGATACGCTCGCTGCGCAACTTCAACGGCGAGGCGTCGTTCGAGGACATGGACATGATACCGTCCTTCGAGTCCACCACCAGCCGGGACGATGCCATGGCCCACGCCCGGGCCGACGCCATGGCCCGGGGCCGCGCCAGCGCTCGCATCCCCAACATCACCTTCGAGAGCCTCCATGTGCTGGTCCGCAAGCTGAGCATGATCTACTACCCGGTATGGGTGGCCCGGTACACCTACCAGGACCGCATGTACATCGCCACCGTGGACGGAGTCACGGGGCAGATGCTGAGCGGCCGCGCTCCCGGAGACCCGCTCTATCAGAGCCTGGCCGTAACGGCAGGCACCTCACTCGGCGGACTGGCGGCGGCCGGAGGCATCATCGCCGCCTTTACGTTCCAATCGGAGATCGGCATCGCCGGCGTCATCCTGGGCCTCATCGTCCTGGGCGGCACCTACTGGTTCTTCCGGCATGGCTCGGAGATCATCGAGGGCGACTTCGCCGACCGCAAGCAGCTGGCATCGTTGAAGAAAGGCCAGCTGGGTAGCCTTCTGGGAGGTGCTAGGATATGAAGGTGACACTGGTCAAGTGCCCCAAGTGCGAGCTGCCGTTGTACATGGAGACCCAGGACGAGTTCTTCTACTGCTCGCACTGCGGCACCATCCATACGCGGAACGGGCCCAAGGTGGAGCGCATCCCCTACGAGATCGCCGACTTCCGGCCGGACGCCCAGACCGACAACCGCGTCTACGTCCCCTTCTGGCGTCTGCACACCGACTTCCGCATCAAGTCGCGGGACGTCAAGGGCGGTTTCTTCAACAAGATCGGTCAAGCGTTGAAGGGCGGGGACAAGGGCGCCTCCATCTACATCTATGTGCCAGCGTCGCAGATGGAGACGGCGGCGTTCCGATACTGGTCGGTGAACCTGACCATCAACAACCCCCGGTACAGCGCCAGGACGGACTTCGCCGGGACCCCGCGCATGCCGGCCACCACCACCCGCGACGAGGCCATCGAGCTGGCCGACTTCGTGGCGGTGACGCTGGAGGCCGAGAAGCCGGGCACCCTGCAATACCTGGACTACACGCTCACGGTGAACGAGGCCAAGGTCGTCTACCTGCCGTTCATGTCCAGCCGCTCGGGGTTGCATCTGGCGGTGTAAACTTCCTTATAAGGTCATTTCTATCCTAAATAGGATAAGATATGGCCTCCTTTGCCCGGGGTGGTCAACCACCCTGGCATATGTTTTTATGGTCTCTAGAGGTTAGACATTCTATGACCGGTGCCGAGCTTGGGCTCATAATGATCATCATAGGCATCATCATGCTCATCGCCGAGATCTTCGCCCCGGGAGCGTTCATGATCGTCCCGGCGACGGTCCTGATCGTCCTCGGCGTCATTGGCATGATCGCCCCCGACATCCTCCTCAGCTGGTGGTCCCCCATCATCGCCGTCATCCTGATCGTCCCGATGACGCTGATCACCGTTAAGATGTACCAGAGGCTGTCCCCCCCGATGCCGCCGACGACCACGGTCGCCACATCGCTCATCGGTCAGGAAGGGGTGGTCGTGACCACCGTATGCCCTGGCAACCTGAAGGGCAAGGTCAAGATCAAGAGCGACACCTGGAGCGCCACCGCCGACAAGAGCATCCCCGTGGGAGCGAAGGTCGTGGTGGTGCACAGCGAGGGCGTCCATGTACGAGTGGAGCAGATCGGCGAGGCCACCGAGCCCGTCGAGTGCAATTGAGGAGCTGAGAAAATGGTAGAGCCGATAACCATCGCACTAGTGATCTTCGTGATCATCGCCGCCATCGCGATACTCATCACGGGGATCAGGATCGTCAAGCCGTACGAGCAAGCGATATACGTCCTCCTGGGTACGTATAAACGGACCTTGAACCCCGGGTTCAACTACGTCTTTCCGCTGATCAGCGAGGTGACCAAGCTGGACCTCAGGACGCAGGTGCTGGAGGTCCCTAGCCAGGAGGTCATCACCAAGGACAACTCCCCCACCCACGTGGACGCCATCATCTACATCAAGGTCATCGATCCCAAGAAGGCGTACTTCGAGGTGACCAACTACCGCTCCGCCACCGTGTACCTGGCGCAGACCACCCTGCGTGCCATCATCGGTGACATGGAGCTCGATGACGTCCTGTCCTCCCGCGAGAAGATCAACCTTCGCCTGAGGGACACCCTGGACGAGGCGACAGACAAGTGGGGCGTCCGGGCGGAGGCGGTCGAGATCCGTGAGGTCGACCCCGCGCCCAAGGTCAAGCAGGCCATGGAGGAGCAGACCTCCTCGGAGAGACTTCGCCGGGCGGCCATCCTGCGGGCGGACGGCGAGAAGCGCGCCGCCATCCTGTCCGCCGAGGGCAGCAAGAGGGCCCGCATCCTGCAGGCCGAGGGTGTGAGGCAGTCCAAGGTCGTGGAGGCCGAGGGTGAGCGGCTGGCCATCATCCTGCAGAGCCAGGGTGAGGCCCAGAAGCTCCGCATCCTGTCGGTCGGAGCCGCCCCGCTGGACTCCAAGGCCCTCACCGTGCTGTCGATGCAGACCATGCAGAGCCTGGGCGAGTCGGCGAGCACCAAATGGATCATACCCTTCGAGGTCACCAAGGTCCTGGAGGGAATGTCCGAGTACATGGGCATAGGGCGCCAGACCCCTGCGCGCGAGGTGACCGACCAGAAGGACATCGAGGCGGCGGTCGGCCACCCCGAGGACATCCTCGGGCCGATCCCCTCCCACGCGGAGCTCAGGGCCGAGCTCAAGCAGCTCGAGGTCGACATGGGCAAGGAGATCAAGGAGAGCGAGGCCGTCGGTGAGACCGGTCGGTTGAAGAACATCGAATAAGGCCCCGCATCAAACCCCTTCCAAACCCCTTCCCGTTCTTCTCTTCGATCGGGACGACCTTCGACCCTGGGCATGAGCACAGGGTCGCCTTTTATCCGACGGCTGCATCGCCCGTTCAGGCATGGCCTAGAGTGATCAACATGGCGATCATCAGATGCGAGAACCTGACCAAGACATATCGGACCGGGACCATTACGGTCGAGGCGCTCCGGGGCATCGATCTCACGATCGACAAGGGAGAGATGGTCGCCATCATGGGGCCATCCGGGTGCGGGAAGACCACCTTGCTCAACTGCCTGAGCGGCATCGACGATGCCACCTCCGGCAAGATCTTCATCGAGGACAGAGAGCTCACCGCGATGAACGACAACGAGAAGACCAACTTCCGCGCCGCCCGCATGGGGTTCGTCTTCCAGTTCTACAACCTGCTCCCGGTGCTCACGGCGGTCGAGAACGCTGAGCTGCCGTTGCTCATCGCTGGCACTCCCTCCGATGAGGCGAGGAAGAGGGCATTGGAGCTCATCGACGCCGTGGGGCTGTCGCACCGAGCGACCCAGCGCCCCGCCTCGCTGTCCGGCGGGGAGCGGCAGAGGGTGACCATCGCCCGGGCACTGGCGAACACGCCGGCGATCGTGTGGGCCGACGAGCCAACCGGCGATCTGGACAAGCGGACATCCGACGAGATCGTGGCGCTCATGCGCCGCCTGAACAAGGAGAATGGCCAGACCTTCGTCATCGTGACCCACGATCCCGAGGTGGGCGCCAAGTGCGACCGCATCATCCACATGCGGGACGGCAACATCGCCAACCTGAACGGGAAGGTCAGCGAGGTCTCGGCCGAGATCAGGCAGCTGGGGTGATCCCATGGCCCGATTGAGGACCGCGGCCCTGGTGGCCGCATATGTGATCGCCCTGGTGGCTGCGCTTGCCACGCTGCCCACCATGCTGGCGCTGACGGCGGCGCTCCTGCTCACCATCCTGCTCGTCCTGGCCGACGCCCTGGGGAACCGCATACTGTTCAAGATGGCCGTCCGCAACGTGGTCCGCCGGCCGGGGACGACCGCGCTGGTGCTGGCCGGCCTGATGGTCGGCACCGCCATCATATCGGCCACCCTGGTGGTCGGCGATACCTTCGACAGCATGATCGTGGGGGAGGTCACCGACGCCTACGGCGAAGCCGATCTCTTCATCGGCGGCCCCGGGAGCGGCGATGGGATGTACAACCTCTCCGACGTCGCGTCGATGACCGAGCAGCTGCGCGGGATCGACCACGTGGGATCGGCGGAATGGTTCCTCCGGGCCTCGGCGGGCATCAGGAACCAGCAGTCCCAGCTGTCCTTGCCGACCGCGTCGGTGTACGGCCTTACGGACGGTGCCGTCACCGGTCTGGGAGGCTTCCTGTCGGCCAACGGGTCGACCATCGACGCGGTGCCTACCGCCGGACGCATCTATGTCAACGAGGACCTGGCCTCGCTATTGGACATTTCGGTCGGGGACGTCATCTCCCTGAGCGCCGTGTCCGGCAGCGAGAACATCGTCATGGACCTCACGGTCGAGGCGGTGGTCACCGACCATGCCCTGGGCGGACTGCTGGGCGGTCGGAACGTGTACATGGACCTCGCATCGGCGCAACAGCTCATCGGCCGGGAGGACGGCGTCAACGCGCTGGCGGTGGCGTTCGACGGGTCGGCGAGGGCCAGCCCCAACGCCACCAGGAACGCCGTCATGAACGTCCTGGAGGCCCCGGAGAACGTGCCGCTGGAACTGGAGATCACCGGCGACCGCGCCCTGGACATCGAAGAGGGACGGGAGAGCGTGTCCATGTTCATCTCCCTGTTCTTCGTCTTCGGCGCCTTCTCCATCATCGCCGGGATCGTCCTGATAGTCAACATCTTCACCATGCTGGGGGAGGAGCGCAAGAGCGAGATGGGCATGGCCCGCGCGGTGGGCATGCAGCGCGGCCACCTACGCAAGCTCTTCGTCTACGAGGGGTTCGTCTACGCCCTTGCGACCTCGGCCATCGGCTCCGCGGTGGGCCTGGTGCTGGCCTACGGCCTCATCACCGCGGTGGGAATGGTCCTGGACATGGGCGGCCTGAACATCGCCGAGTACTTCACCTTCACCCCGGAGTCGCTGCTCATCGCCTACCTGGCGGGCTTCCTCCTGACCATGGTGTCCATCTACGGCGTCACGCGCCGCATCTCGAACATGAACATCGTGAGGGCCATCCGCAACATCCCCGAGCCGCTCCGCTCCCGGGGCGACAAGCAGGTCTTCCGGTACGGAGCCCTCATCCTGGCGGGCGGGGCGGCCCTCATGCTGGCCGGGATGTCGGCGGAATCGCTGGGACCGTCGCTGGGCGGGCTGTCGACCATGACGATGTCCCTGGGCCTGGTCCTCAGGAGGTTCGCGGGCGACCGCATAGCCTGGACCATCGCCGGCCTGGCCACCCTGCTCCCGTGGATGCCCGGGGTGGAGATCTTCCCCTACGAGGGGAACATAGAGATGTTCGTCCTGGCGGGCGTGTTCATGGTCACCGCCCTGCTGACCGTGGTCATGTTCAACTCCGATCCATTGGTGTCGGCGATCACCAGGCTGCTGCGCGTCAAGGGAGGGTACAAGGCGGTGCTCAAGACCGCCTCCACCTATCCTCTCAGGTCCAAGGGCCGCACGGCCATGAGCATGTTCATCTTCGGGCTGGTCATCTTCACCATCACCACCCTGTCGATGATGTCGGGCATGCTGGGGGCGGGCATACCCAAGATGATCGAGGAGACGTCGGGCGGCTTCGACATCATCGCCTTCTCCTGGGCGCCGGTGGACATGTGGAACGAGATCAACGCCTCGGCCGGGTTCGTCGATCCCGCCGACATCGAGGACATAGTGCAGCTCACCATGGGCGGGCCCACCTTCACGGTCCTACCGTCCATGGCACCTGGCATGGAGGAACCGAGGCAGTTCGGCTACAATGCCATAGGGGTGACGCCCCAGCTCTACGAGCGGGGCCATTACCCCCTGTCCGAATGGGACCGCACCCTGTACCCGACCGAAGAGGACGTTTGGCTGGCCATCCAGAACGATCCCTCGCTGGTGGTCCTGGACGGCTCCGCCCGGCCCGCCGACATGTCGGGGGCTGGCATATCCATCAACGTGGGCCCCTTCTCCGGCATCGCCTGGGAGACCAGGTGAACGTGAGCGGCCGGATGGGAGGGGAGCACACCCTGACGGTCATCGGCTTCATGGAGCAGAGCTCGTTAAGCGGAGCGTTCATGAACCAGGGGCTGGTGGAATCGTTCACCGGGTTGAACGGGACCAACCTCTTCATGATCAAGCTGGCGGACGGCGTCGACGGGCAGCGGCAGGCCGTCCTGATGGAGAACCAGTTCTGGGAGCAGCGGTTGACGACCATACCCATCAGCGCCGTGGCCCAGGAGGCCGTGGCGCAGATCAACGGCATCTTCGACCTCATAAAGGCGTTCCTGGCCATGGGGCTCATCATCGGCATCACCGGGCTGGGCATCGTCACCATTCGCTCCATACACGAGCGTCGGATCGAGATCGGCATGATGCGCGCCATCGGCTACACCAAGCGCATGATCGTGTCCAACTTCGCCCTGGAGTCATCGTTCGTGGCGATCCTCGGCATACTGATCGGGACCTCCCTGGGCATCGTGACCGGCTACCTGCTGTGGGACGGCGGCTTCAGCACCATGGGCATCGATTTCTTCGTTCCCTGGGAGCCCATCCTGTTCGTGGGCGCGGCGTCCTTCGTCGCCACCCTGCTGACCGTGCTGCCGGCGGCCCGGGGGGCCAGCAAGGTCTCGCCCGCCGAGGTGCTGCGCTTCGAGTGAGGCCGTAAACCCCTTCCTCTCCTTCTTTCCGGCACCAGGGCCCAAAAGCTGATGTGGGCGGAGCTACCACATACTGCCCATGGAACGTATGAGCATCGAATTGGGGGATGACCTCAAGGCCCGCTTGAAGGCCCTCGTCAGGCAGCTGAAGGAGGGCAGCCAGGACGTCCGGGAGAGCACCTACCGCCGATTCATGGAGGCCCTCGACCCGTTCGAGGTGGAGGAGGCGGAGGAGCAGCTGGCCAAGGAGGGATGGACCAACGATGACATGATGGTCCTGTGCGATGCGCACGTGCGGTACATGGCCGATATCACCGAGGACGAGGAGGCCCTGCTCGAGCTGCCCGGACATCCCATCCACACGCTGATGGAGGAGCACGTCCAGATCCTGGTCAATGTAGGCGAGGCCCGAGGATCCGCCATGCGTCTGGCGGGTGGACAGGGGGGTCGAGCGGACGAGGAGAGGCTCAAGGCGCTGCCCGCCTTCTTCGAGGAGGCGCAGAAGCACTTCCAGCGGGAGGAGAACGTTCTCTTCCCATACCTGGAGAGGCACGGCATCACCGGCCCGCCGGCCCGCATGTGGGCCGAGCACGACGTTCTCCGGCGCAAGGAGAAGGAGATCGCGGCCCTGATCGATGGGATGGCCGAAGGCCAAGAGGCCTCGGCGGAGAGGCTGACATGCTCGTTATCCCAGCTTCTATCCCTTCTCAACGCGCACTTCTACAAGGAGAACCATGTGCTGTTCCCCCAGGCGCTCAACGTGATCGACGTCCTGGAATGGAACGACATGCGCCGCCAGTTCGATGACATCGGCTGCTGCTCGTTCGTGCCCCATCACGCCCAGGTGGGCTTCCGGACGATCGTGCCGGGCGAGGCCAAGGTCACCACGCAGGGGGAGATCGCGCTCCCCACCGGCCGCCTGTCGGCCGAAGAGGCTGAAATGCTTTTGAACGCCCTCCCGCTGGAGATCACCTATGTGGGCGAGGACGACCGGGTCAGGTACTTCTCCACGCCCGCCGAGCGCCTGTTCGTCCGCTCCGAGGCCATCATCGGCCGGCAGGTGCAGAACTGTCATCCCAAGAAGAGCGTGCACATCGTCCAGAGGATCGTGGAGGACTTCCGGTCGGGAGCGAGGGACCAGGCGGAGTTCTGGATCGACATGGCCGGGAAGAAGGTGCACATACGGTTCTTCCCCCTGAGGGACCGGAGCGGCAACTACCGCGGGGTGGTGGAGGTGGTGCAGGACGTCACCGGCATAAGGGAGCTGGAAGGGGAGAAGCGCCTGCTCGACGAGGAATGACTATAAAAGACCGGGTGGAGATTGGGCATCATGTCAACCGTTCCCGACGTGCTCAAAGGCCGCCTGATGCTCCTGCAGAACGAGAACCCCTCGCTGACGTTCGAGGACGACCAGATGGACACGGGGGATGGCATCCGGGGGCTCATCAGGGTCATCGACGGCGACGACACGATCGCGCTGGAGTTCATCGAGCCGGAGGAGATGTGGCAGGAGCCCGATGTCCTGGAGGAGTACGTCGAGACGGCCGAGGAAGGGGTCGGGGTCACGGTCATCGTGCCCAACGGCGAGAAGGAGGATGCCAGGGAGGAGATCGGGGAGGACGGAGGCATCAGGGTGCTCGGCTACGACGAGATCGGCTCCTCGCTCCGCTACCCCCGCTGAGGACCTCCCAGTAATTTCGTCCCTCCCAGGGGCATTTATTTATCGCACTAGCCTATTTTTCGGGCGTCATGAGCGAGGATTGGACCGAAGCATATCGCCCCAGCGGCCTGGACGAGGTGGTGGGCAACCCCAAGGCGGTGCAGGACCTACGCAGCTGGGCGCAGGCCTGGGAGGACGGCAAGCCGGTCAAGAGGGCCGCCGTGCTCATCGGGACCCCGGGCACCGGCAAGACCAGCGCCGCGCTGGCCCTCGCCGCCGACCTCAACTGGGACGTGGTGGAGATGAACGCCTCCGACCAGCGGAACGCCGACGCCATCAAGTCGGTGGCCCTACGGGGCGCCATGGGGGAGACGTTCAGCGAGACCGGGGAGTACCTATCCTCCAAGGATGGCAAGCTCAAGCTCATCGTCCTGGACGAGGCGGACAACATCAGCGGTCGCGAGGACCGTGGCGGCGTACCGGCCATAGCCGAACTGGTCCGCACCACCAGGCAGCCGGTCATCCTCATCGTCAACGACTGGTACGCGCTCAGCAAGAAGAGCTCGGTCCTCAAGAACGGGACGTTGCAGGTCAAGTTCGCCCGCATCAAGGCGGGGACGGTGAAGAGCGTGCTCCGTCGCATCGCCAAGGACCGGGGCGTGGAGGTCAGCGACCGCGCCCTCGAGCTCCTGGCGGAGAACAGCAACGGCGACCTCCGCTCGGCCATCCGTGACCTCCAGGCCCTGGCCGCCGGACGGACGGAGCTGAACGAGGGGGACACCGGCGCATGGGCTTCCGGGAGGTCGAACAGACCATGTACTCGGTCATGGACGACATCTTCAAGCGAAGCGATCCGGCCACCGCCCGCGTCCGCCTCAGGGATGTGGACGAGTCGCCGGACACCAAGCTGCTATGGATCGAGGAGAACCTCCCCCACGCCTACAAGGACCATCTGGACCTGTACCGGGGGATGAAGGCGGTGTCCAGGGCCGACGACTTCCTCAGCCGGGTGTATCGCCGCCAGCACTATCGCTTCTGGGCGTATGCCGGGGACCAGCTCGGCTTCGGGGTGTGCGCGGCCAAGCAGAGGCCGATCCACGGCTACATCAGGTACCAGTTCCCCATGTACCTCATGCGCATGTCCCGCAGCAAGGGCAACCGGACGCTGCAGAACGAGATCGCGGCCAAGCTGGGCGAGATGACGCACATGTCCTCGAGATCGGCCCGGCAGGACCTCATGCCGTCGTTCAAGCTCCTGTTCCAGCGTGACGAGGAGTTCCGCATACGCATGACGGCGGACCTGGAGCTGGAAGAGGAGGAGGTGGGCTTCCTGCTGGGGGACAAGATCGACAGCGCGGTCGTCAAGCGCGTGCTGGCCGAGGCCAAGAAGGCGCCCGCCGCCCCGGCGCCCAGGAAGAGCAGTGAAAGCGCCCCCGCCGAGGACCGGCCGGAGCCGCCCAAGCCGGCGGCCAACCAGGCAAGGCTGTTCTCGTTCTGATACCATGACCACCGACGTGAGGCGAACCCTGGAGAAACAGCAGTACAAGATGCACGGCGACCACGCCGCGGTGAAGCTGTGCCATTGGATGCAGCAATCGCTGCTGAAGGGGCGGACCTGCTACAAGCAGGAGTTCTACGGCATCAGCTCCCACCGGTGCCTGCAGATGACCCCGGTGGTCAACCAGTGCACGCACAACTGTCTGTTCTGCTGGCGGGTCCAGGGCTTCGAGGCCACCAATGTGCAGTGGAAGGGTCCGGAGGAGATCCTGGACCACTGCATCGAGGAGCAGCGCAAGCTGGTCTCCGGCTTCGGGGGCGATCCCCGCTGCACGAGGGAGAAGTGGCAGGAGTCGCGAGAGCCCAAGCACGTGGCCATCTCGCTCTCTGGGGAGCCGACCATGTACCCTCACCTGGCCGGCTTCATCGAGGTGTGCCACCGCCGCGGCATGAGCACCTTCCTGGTGACCAATGGGACGCTCCCGGAGGTGCTGGAGACCCTCGACCCCTTGCCCACCCAGCTGTACGTCACGGTGGCCGCGCCCAACGAGGACGTCTACAAGCGGCTGTGCGTCCCCCGCATCAAGGACGGATGGGAGAAGCTGAACCGCACCCTGGAGCTGCTGCCGTCCCTGGACACCCGCAAGGTCATACGGCATACCCTGGTGAAGGACTGGAACGTGGGGTGGGAGCGCGAGTATGCCAAGCTGGACGAGAAGGCCGACCCCACGTTCGTCGAGCCCAAGGGCTACGTCTTCGTTGGCGACTCCCGTCGGAGGATGACCATCGACAACATGCCGTCCCCGACCATGATCAGGGAGTTCTCCGACCGTCTAGGCGCCGAGCTGGGGATGGAGGTCCTGAAGGAGAGGCGCGATTCCCGGGTGGCCGTGCTGGGCCGGCCGGGCGCGAAGCTCTCCCTGTTCTAAAGGAAAGAAAAAGTCGTTTAGCGGATCATGCCCTCGCGAAGCATGAGCCCCAGGGAGGTGGCCAGGCCGGCCGCCACCACCACGCCGCCGAAGGCGCCGACATTGGTGCCGAACGCCGCCGCCATGCCCCATATGAGGAACAGCAGGGCGGTCACGACCATCATGGTGCCACTGGACCTCTCCAGATCGGACATCATGCCGGGCATCACCACCAGAGCGGTCTGGACCAGCCCGAACAGGGTGGCCACGATGCCCAGCAGGAGATACTGCACCGGCAGGCCGGCCACGCCCGCTCCCAGGTTCTGGAAGCCGGCCGCCAGCAGCATTAGGCCGGAGATCAGGAACAGCAGCTCGGCCAGGTCCAGGCTCCTGACCGGGGCCTTCTCCCGGTGCGGGGGCCGGGGAGGCCCGAAGATCGGCGGATACGGCGTCTCGGACGGCGCGGCGGCCGGTTCCGGGGGCTCCTCCGCGGCCAGGGGCGGCAAGGGCGGAGCGTTCATTATGGCTCCGCACTCGCTGCAGTAGGTGCTATCGTCAGCGCTCTCGGTTCCGCATCTGCTGCATTTCATGTGAACCCGTCCATGGCGCGTGGATTCAAATAATTAACGAGACGGGTATATTAAGGGCCGGGAAAAGGGGGCGGGTGCCCCGTTCTCACTTCATTCGGATGGTCTCGAGGTTCATGGGCGCCCTAGTCTCCACATTGAACTTCTTGTACAGCGAGGAGGCCAGGTCGGCGCACTTGTGCTCGTCGCCGTGCCCGATGATGATCCTCTCCGGCTTGGGCTCCAGCGAGGCTATGTACGCCATCAGCTGACGGCGGTCGGAGTGACCGGAGAAGCCTTCCGAGGTCTCGATGTTCATGCGCATCTTGACCGTCACAGGGCGCCCCCTCTCCGACAGGGTCAGCTCCTTGACGCCCTTCTGGATCTTGTTCCCGATGGTGCCCTCCGCCTGGTATCCGACGAACACCAGGGTGTGCAGGGGGTTGTCGGCCCAGTTCTTGAGGTACTCCAGCACGGGCCCGCCGTTCATCATGCCGCTGGTGGTCAGCACGATGCAGGACTCGCCGTCGTGGGAGATGCTCTCCCTCATCTCCTGGCTCTCCACCCTCTTGAATATGGGGGAGAGGAACGGGTTCTGACCCATCTGGAAGATCTGGGTCCTTAGCTGGGAGTTCAGATACTCCGGATAGGCGGTGTGGATGGCGGTGGCCTCCCAGATGAGCCCGTCCAGATAGATGGGCACCGAGGGGAGCTTCCCGGTCCTCATGAGCTCCTCCAGAACGAGCATGACCTCCTGCGACCGTCCCACGGCGAACACGGGGATCAGGATCTTGCCTCCCTTCTTGAGGGTCCGCTCGCAGATGTCCTTCAGGGTGTTGGCCGCGTCGTGCCGGCTGGGCTGCTGGTCCCGGTAACCGCCGTAGGTCGCCTCGATGAAGAGCGTCTCCAGCCGAGGGAACTTGTTGGCGGTCGCATTGAACAGCCACGTCCTTTCGTACTTCATGTCGCCCGTGAAGGCGATGTTGTACAGCCCATCGCCGATGTGGAAGTGGCAGACTGACGAGCCGAGAATGTGACCGGCGTTCTGGAACGTCAGGCGGATGTCCGGCGCGATGTCGGTGGTCTCGCCGTACTTGAGGGGTATGCAGTGGGCCACCACCTCGCGGACGTGCGACGAATCGTAGGGCGCCTTCTTCCCCTCGCCGAACGACACCTTGATGTAGTCCAGCTGGTTGAGCGACATGAGGTCGCGGGTGGGCGGGGTGCAGTACACCGGGCCGTCGTAGCCATACTTGTACAGCGCCGGGAGGAGGGCGCAGTGGTCGGCGTGAGCGTGGGTGATCACCACGGCGTCGATGCTGTCCAGGGGCAGCAGCTCAGGCGCGTTGAAGTACGGGGTGCCCCCTTCCCGGTCCGAGGGGTCCACGCCGCAATCGATGAGGACCTTGCTCTCCCTGGTGCTGAGCAGGGTGGCCGAACGGCCCACCTCGCGGTATCCGCCCAGGCCGGTGGTCCGGACCCAGGTCTCGCCCTCCAGCCTCTGGCGGCTGAGGCGCCGGCCGACCTTCTTGAGGATCGCCTTGCGCTCGTCGCTTATCTGCCGGAGGTAGTTCCGTATGTCCGACACCGTCTTGGACGGTATGGGGGGAGCGCGGACCACCTTGGGTGCCCAGCCGATCTCCTTCTTGATCTCGTTGAGGATGCTGCCGTGCTTCCCGATGACCAGCCCGGGGGCGATGGCCTCGATGGTCACCTCCCCAGTGTCGTCGTCGAAGTATATGTCGGTGATCTGCGCCTCCTCCGGGATGATCTCGCGAAGGCGCTTCTCCACCACATCCGGGTCCGCAAGGGTGGACGGGTCCGGCCTTATGGCCACTCTCCGGCGGAGGCCCTGGGCAAGCTGCCTGACGATATCGTTGTTGGAAGCGAACTTGTCCATGTCCTTGGTGTAGATGACCACGACCGGACCCTCGTACTCAATGCCCGAAATGTCGACATCGGAAGGCGCTATCTTCCGTATCTGCTCTTTCGCATCCTCTATAATTCTCTCAGCGCTCATGAATGATTCCTGCTTGTTTGGATTTTATACAATAACAAAAGGGTGATTTGGGAAGGGGTTTACTTCTGGCGGACGTAACCGATCCGCAGCCCGATCGCCTCGGCCCTCTCCAGGGCCTCCTCGGCGGTGAGCTCGCGGAATCCGTCCTTGTTGATGACCGCGACGGCGTAGCCGTCGCCGGAAGCGGAGTCACGGCGCATGGCCGCGTTGAGGCCGCGGATCGCGAGATCGATGGCGTCCTGCTCCTCCATATCCTTGACGTAGTGGTCCTCCAGCACGCCGAGGGCGTACGGGGAGCCGGAACCGGTGCTGGTGTAGTCGTCCCTGATGGTGCCTCCAGCACTGTCGAGCGAGTAGACATGACCGCCCTGGGCATCGATGCGCCGAGGATCAGTCCCACGTAGTAGAACCCGTAGGAGCCGCCTCCTCCGCGCATGATGTTGCTAAGAAGGGTCGCGGCGGACTTGACGGACATGTTGGTGCCCCTCTTGAGCTTGTACAGCTCCACCTCCGCCTTTATGTAGCGGACGAGGACCTGCGCATCGCCGACCAGTCCCGCAACGGTCAGGCCGAGGTTGTCATCGACCTTGAACAGTTTCTGGACGTCCTTGTGAGCGATGATGTTACCCATGGTGGCCCTGTGCTCAGTGGCCATGACCACCCCGTCCTTGTAAACTATACCGATTGTGGTAGTACCCGTCTTAAGCTCATTATCAGCCATGTGCCATCAACCTCAAAAGCGGTTAAAAGATGATGTTCTTTCGATACCTATCGAATGAAAGCGGCCATATTTATAATTTATCGACCTTGGCTCACATCCTGGATGCGAAAATACAGCCGCTGCATCATCCTGTCCACACCGGCCCTCGGGCGGCAGGGCGACGATTCTATGAGGCGATTTTACTATTTAAGCATATCTCCTGATGCGCCTTCCGCCTCGGCGAGCAGGACCGATCGGCGACAGCGAGGCGACCGGGGCGGGAGCCTACGATTTTCTCAATAACCTACGTCGACCTTCCACCGGCGACGATGGGCACAACAATCGTTAGGGTGCATGGGCGTTGTTCGCAACGAATTGATATTTTTCGCAATGATTTATCCTTATCCAGATGTTCCGTCGGCGGCGGGTTCGTTGCAACAGGTTTAAATTCGTTGTAGTTGCTGTCCCATGACGGGACAGGTAGGGTGTAAGACCGCTCTCGGATATGCACTCAAGACCTTAGTCGTGTGCTCCTAAATGAAAAACAGGGCGGCCGCCCGTCAGGACTTCCTGTGCCTGCCTGTCTCACCCCTTTATCTCACCTTGAGCACGACATCGGCCACGTGGCCCAGGAAGAGGGCGACCGCCGAGCCGCCCAACGCTCCTGTGATGACGCGCACGAAGTTGCTCGACTCATAGTCCGTCAGGAGCTGCACGGTCCCGTCGATCACCAGGGGGGCCGCCATGATGATGACCACGGGCCACATGAACCGGGGTTCGAGGAACAGCACCGCGGCCATGCCGACGGCGAGGCCAAGGAAGAGGCCCAGGTCGCGGGCGCAGAACGCCATCTGATTGCCGTTGAGCTCGAACGACCTCTCGGCCATGGTATGGCAGTTGAGGTCGCCGATCGCATAGACGGCCTGGGCCAGGGGTTCGCTTGAACTAGGTCGTTGTCCATCGTTCCCACGCTCCCCGACAGGTCGCCCGTGGTGCCCGGGGGCATGGTGAACGGCGTGAGGACGACGAGCGCGGCCCAAGCGGCCGCGAACAGCAGCAAGGCCCTCTTGGCCTTCCAGGACGGTTCCCTCTCCACGGCCCTCCCAGCGCTTGCTCGCCCTTTAACCTTTCCCCGGGGAAAACGCCTTTATGGGGAGAGGGGCTTTCGCCGCCGATGACATCCCTTCCAGATGAGCTCCGCGCCCTCAAGCGCTTTCATGGACACCTGGGACCGTACGCGGTCATCGGCTACCGCATGGGCATGATCGCCCGCGACAGGTTCCCCGAACGGATCTATGCCCTGCTGCACAGCGGCACCAAGAGGCCCCTTTCCTGCATGGCCGACGGCGTCCAAATGTCCTCCTGCTGCACGCTGGGGAAGGGAAACATCACCCTGAGGGACGACGGCGAGGCGTCGGCCGAGTTCTCCGACGGGTTCAAGCATCTCCAGATCGATCTGCTCCCCGAGGTCCGGGCCCGCATAGACGCCGAGACGACGCACGACACCGAGGAGGCGATCTCGGCCGAACTGTACGATGCTCCCGACGCCTCGCTGTTCGTAATCACAGAAGGGAGATCAGCCCCGTTCGGCAGATGAGCGAGGTGGCGGCGAAGATGAGCAGGGCCACCGGCGTCCGGGTGGCGAACTGGTAGCCGACCTCGCCCCACGAACCGTTCCCCTGCAGGAAGACGGTGAAGTGCGACACGATGAGGGACAGCTGGGCGATGTAGATCCCGGTCAGCAGGACGATGTCGTCCACCGCCTCGGCGCCGCCGATCACGGCGAACAGCGAGGAGGTCACCCCCAGCACCACCGGCCCGAACACCAGGGCGGTGGAGCGCATCATGTCCACCACGCCCTTCAGCTTCTCATCGATCTTGGCCTGGCAGGCGTTCAGGTCCGACAACAGCTGAGCGAGGTTCAGGGCGACCTGCCCGGCATATCGGGGATCCCTCTCAGAACATTCGGCCACCGTGGCGAAGGCGGCCTGTACCAGCGGCGAGGTCTCCTTCAGGACCTTGTCCTCGGACAGGGCCCTCTTCATCCCGCCCCCGATGATGGTGGCGCGATGCAGCACCCTTCTGGCCATGCTTTCGAAGCTCCCTCCCGGCCGGGCCAGGGCTGTCCTTCTCAGCGCCTCCTCCAAGGAGGCGCCGGCCGCCATCGTGTTGCCCACCTGGAACAGGGCGTTCACCATCTCCTTCTCGTCCCGAGACCTGCGGGAGCGAGCGGAGTGTCCGGAACGAAGGTTCAATGACAGGTACGCGCAGGGAGGAAGCACCACCGCGGCCGCCTGAAGGTAGGCCTGACGCTCGCCCAGGTCCACGACGAACGAAGAGGCGGCGATGACGACCCACATCAGGACGAAGAGCGCGAGGTCCCTCCGCCAGACCACGGCCTCCGGGACGCCGGGAACGAGAGGATTGCGGCGCAGTATGGAACGGGCATAGATGAAGGAGGCCGACGGGAACACGATGAGCAGGAGGGCGGCCATGCCCCCGAGGGAGGATGGCGCCTCGGCATCGCCCCCGAAGGAGCTACCTAGGCTCAACATCGGAAGAAGGGTGAACAGCATGATCGGTAGGAGAGTCCCCAGCGAGAACAGCACCATGGTGGGAGTGGACAACGAGGCCACATACCGGTCCACCGCATCCCTCACCCCGTTCAGGGCGATGGAGTTGGCCTTGTCGAGCAGGCGGTCCATGCCCTCCCTGGTCCGCTCCCTGGTGGCGGCCATGATCAGATGCAGCGACTGGCGCAAGGGGTCGTTCACGGAGGAGAAGGCCGAGGACATGTCGATCACCGCCCTCTCCACCGACCCTTGCACCCTGGTGAGGCTGGACCACATGGCCTCTCTCAGCCGGCCGGGGAGCACACCGTGCGTGCCCCGGGACGCGAACAGGACGGCCCGTTCCAGAGAGGGCTGCAGCTGCATGCTCATGGTGAGCCCGCCCACCACTGCCGGGCTCTCGGCCAGTATCCGGCGCTCCTCGCCCTGGGACAGCGATTCAGGGGCGTTGACGAACAGCGAGGCCGCGGCCAGGGGGGCCAGCAGGGCGGGGAATAGGGCCATCGCACCGCTCTGCGGTCCGAACAGGAGGAGAACGATGAGCAACGACGCCATCGAGATGGTATAGCCGAGAAGCAGCACCGAGTAACCGGCCGAACGGAGGTCGCGCTCCTCGATGCCGTTGCGCCTCATCCACCTCTCCCCCTGTCCCGTTCGTTTGGAAGACAGCAACGGGGCGAGGGAGGCGGGCGCGTCCCATCGAGGGAAGGTCTCGAGCATGCGGGCGAAGGACCGCTCAGCGAAGGTCATCGATCCCCACCCTTCCCCGGACGAAGCGTCGGAAGTCGTTCACCACCTCATCGGCGCTCACCCTGCCGTTGTCCATCCTCTGCCACAGGAACTCGTTGCATCGGCAGGTCCATTCCGGTGCCAGGCACTCGGCGTGCCCCCGGACCGCGGCGTCGACGAGCACCTGGCGCATCTGGTCCCGCGCCTGATGTTCTCCAGCGCGTCCTGGTAGTCCAGTCCCCAGCTGGCGGCGATGCGGGCGATCGTCTCGGATGCGCATCTCAGCCCCTTATCGCCCTCGCCCAGCAGGAGATTGAACTCTCCCGGACCGCGTTCGCGCGACACCTCGGCGACCTCGACCAGCCGGCGGACCGGGCGGGACGACCCGCCGGGGCGGGACAGCCCCATGGTCACCACGATGTCGGTGGCCATGAACGCCTCCTTGGAGATCCCCATGTCATGGACCACCCGGTCATAGACGGAACGCGCCGACTCGCCGTGTATGGTCCCGAGCACCGACGATCCGGCGCGGCCGGTGCGCATGCTCTGATAGAGGGTCTGGGCCTCCTTGCCGCGGACCTCGCCCATCACGATGGCCGACTCACCAAGGCGGAGGGAGACGCGCAGGGCGTCATCGGCCCCATCCTCGGCGGACCGTTCCATCCCGCGGTCCACGAACAGGGACTGGATGCGGTACCCGAGCGATTGCATCCGTCCAATCGGCAGTTCCAGCGTGTCCTCGATGGTCAGGATGCGCTGCTCCAGGGGGAACTCGAACATCATGGCCGACAGCATGGACGACTTCCCGGCGCCCCGGGCACCGCAGATGAGGGCGGTGGACCGGCCGTCGATGAGGAACGACAGCAGCGCGGCCGCATAGGTGTCCAAGGCGCCCGCCTCCACCAGGCGCAGCAGGGTCCACGGTCTCCGCGAATGTCGCCGTAGGGCGAGCGCAGGGCCCGATGGGCTGAGCGGAGGACCTATGACGGTGGCTCGGGCGTCATAGCCGGGCAGGTCGGCCTCGAGGGCCGGGAACGCCTCGGAGAACGGCCGGAGGGTGTACTGTCTGAACTTCGATACCAGACCGTTCATCTCATCGCCCGAGACGGTGATGTTGGTCCCGCACCGGCACACCGAATTGAAGCCCGCCACCCCGCCGATGGTGATATGGACCGGGTTCTCCCAGGAGGGGGCGTCGACATAGATGTCCTCGATCCTGTCGTCGGCCAACAATACCTCGAAGAGTCCCAGGCCGACCGTGTGGCGCGCCACCATCTCGGACAGCCGGACGATCGTCCGCTCCCTCTCCTCGATGCTGCTCCCCATCTCCAGCCCCTCGCACCGCTTGCGCAGCAGGCGCGTGGCGGTTCTTACCACGTAACCCCTCAGCTCATCGTAGCCCACCTCGAGGTCCGGCGGGGGCAGGTCGGTCACCTGCGAGATGACGCCGTCCACCACCCTGACGACCTCGTCCGGGAGTCCGTGCTCCCAGGGCGATATGTGGTACAGATGCCTCTGGCCGCCCTCCAGGGAGAACAGCTTGACCCTGGCCCCGCCCACCTGGTAGCATTCCAGCTCCTCGGCGCGGGAAGGCGTGGCCGAGGTCCAGTAGCCGGAGAACCGCGGGCGCCGCATGGACCTCTCCTCCAGGATGCGACTTATTCCCCTCGACAAGGCGTTCCCCTCGGGGACGCGGGGCAGACCGGAGCGAAGGACCACCCTAGGCGCGCTCATTCACCGTCACCACCCTGAAGGCCGTTCTGGCCACCTTCCTCTCGGCCTCATCCAATAGGAACGCTATGTGCTCCAGGTTGTTCATGGACGTCCGCACGCACTGCTCGCATGCCGCCCCATGAGGGCCTGGCCGCAGCTGCGATGCAAGCTCCGCGCCGATCCCCTGGGGCAGCCGCTCGATGACGCGGGAGATCATACCTCGGGGATTGGCGCCGCATGATGGGCACGATTCGAACGGCAGCGAGTAGGTCAGGCTGGAGCAGAACCGGTTGACCTCGGCGACCGCGCTGAGGACCCGGACGCACTCTGCATCGTAGGAGACCTCCCAGTCCCTGGCCAGCAGGAGCTCTCGCACCTCCGATTCATTGGCCAGGATGCGCAGGACACCCTTGAAGCAGGGCGGACAGTTAAGGCTCTGGCCGTTGGCACAGCCATCGCATTCCACCCTTACCGTCCCATTTGTCTTACTGTACTCGCATCCGCGACGGCCGGCCGGCCTCACCGCCGCCCTGCTGCCACGCCCCCATAATCTGCCCAACGAGATGTTCATATGCGAACGGGGCACCGCCCTCGGGGGGGTCATACCGCTTGAGGCTAACTGTACACTACATTTAACTCATTGATAACATTGGCTGAACCATGGAAGTGCTCGCCCCCGCCGGCTCCAAGGACTCGCTAAAGGCCGCTCTACTGGGCGGAGCGGACGCGGTGTATCTCAGCGGGAAGATGTTCGGCGCCCGGAGGTTCGCCCCCAACTTCTCCGACTCGGAGATCAAGGCGGCGATACGGGCGGCCCACGATCGCGGCGTGAAGGTGTACGTCACCGTCAACACCCTGGTCAAGCAGGCCGAGCTGCCTCTGGCCTTCTCGTACCTCGACACCCTGTCGTCCATGGAGCCCGACGCGGTCATCGTGCAGGACCGCGGCCTGATGAGGATGATCAAGGAGAACTTCCCCCTCGCTATCCACACCTCGACCCAGATGGGCGTGCACTCGGTCGATGACGCCCGATGGGCACGGGAGGCGGGCGCCGAGAGGGCCATCCTGGCGCGGGAGCTCAGCCTGCCAGAGGTGGAGAGGATAGCCAGGGATGGCGGTATAGGCACCGAGGTCTTCATCCACGGCGCGCTGTGCTACTGCTTCTCCGGTCAATGCCTATTCTCGTCCATGCTGGGAGGGCGCTCCGGCAATCGGGGGATGTGCGCCCAGCCCTGCCGCAAGCGTTACTCCCTGGCAGGCGAGGTCTCGTTCACTCTGTCAACGGCCGACCTGTTCTGCGTGGACTCGATCCCCGAGCTGATGCGCATGGGCGTGGGCTCGATCAAGATCGAGGGGCGCCTGCGCTCTCCGACCTATGTCTATCTGGCCGCCAAGGCCTACAAGGCCGCGGTGGAGCGAGCGGCACGAGGCGAGGAGGAGCTCATGACGCCCCGAGAGCGAGAGATGCTCGAGGTGGCCTTCAACCGGGGCTTCAGCTCCGGGTATCTGGGCGGGGACGATGTCATGCAGCGCGGTTATGCGGAGTCGAGGGGTTTGCCCCTCGGCAAAGCGCGCTCGCGCGGAAAGGAGGTGTGGCTGCCCACCACGTCGCTGGGCGAGGGGGACGGCATAACGTTCTACCGCGGCGACGAAAAGGTCGGAGGCTTCGAGATACGGTCGCCGAGGCCGCACGACGGCGGCACCATGGTCCTCTCGCCCTTCCGCCTGGAGATGGGCGAGTATGAGGTATACAAGACCAAGGATCGGGAGTTCCCCAGCATCGAGAGGATGATCTCCCAGGTACAGCTCCCGACCGCCCGGGTCGAGGCCAAGCGCCGCGCCTTCAGCCTCCCCACCGTGAGGCGGCCCGCTCGCAAGGCCACACTATCCGCTCATCTATCATCGATACGCTCCCTGCGCTCCACGCTGCCGTTCGTCGACCGCGTGTACTACGAGATGGACGGCCACGAGGGCGAGGCCATGGGCATTTGCGAGGAGGCTGGAAAGGAATTCGTCCTCTCGCTGCCCCGCGTCACCCCCGTCGTTCCGGACGTTGACGCGGCCGCGGTGATGGTCCATTCTCCCGGCCAGGCCATGAAGTATGCCGACCGCCGGACCTACGGTTCGTACTTCATGAACATGTTCAACTCCTTGACCGTCCCCGACCTCGACCTGAGCCAGGTCTCCGTGGAGCTCTCCCGTCAGGACCTGGCCGATGTGGCGGCGCACGACGGCCGGGCGCTCGAGGTCCTCGTCTTCGGGCGGGTGGAGATGATGATCACCCGCGACCCCACCTTGAAGGAGGGCAGCCTCAAGGACGAGAGGGGGAAGAAGTTCCCGGTGGTCCGGGACAAGCAGGGGTGGGCCCATATCCTGAACTCGGCCGACCTGTTCCTCATGGACTTCATGGGGGAGATGGACCGGTTGGGGATCGACTCCTATGCCCTCGACCTCCGCGGCAAGTCGCCGGACCTGTGCGCCATGGTGGCCGAGGCGTTCCAGAAAAGGGACCTGGGCATGAAGGACCGTATCAAGCGGAAGTGCGGCGCCATCACCGCTGGCCATTATCTCAGGGGCGTGCAATAACACTAACTGTAGCCACAGCCGAGTTAATGGTCCGGACCGATGGTCGCTCGGATGAGGGCGAGAGCGCGGTTGCATCGGGACCGGGAAGCGTTGGGAGGCTTCCAGGAATCACTGGTGGCGATGATGGTGGTGGCGGCCGGGGTGACGCTTCTGGCAGTCGCAATGGCCATGCTGCCCGCCGGTGGCGATGGGGACGCTGTCGACCCCTCCCGCACGATCATGGAGCGTATCATCGCCGACGAGCGCTGGACCGTCTCCCCCGGGGTGCTGTTCGCCGATGATGCCGATGAGATCTCGGTCGATCCGGGCAATGTCGGTGCGAGAGGCGTACGGGTGGTGCTCCAGGAGGTCGATGGTCCCACGATGGTGCTGGTGGAGAAGGGCGAGATGGGCAGTGGCGAGAGGTTCGCGTCCAGCCGGGCGGTCAACGTGCATTACGGCCCGCAGCGGGTGACCGCGGCCACCCTTACAGTATGGGTGTGGACATGAGACGAGCGCTCGGAAAGAAAGGAGTGGCGGCGCTGTTCGATTCCCTGATCTTCCTGTCAGTGGTCGCCACGGTGTCCATCGCCCTATTGTCATCGTTCGTTCCTCACGACGTCCCGACCGAACGGTCCAACGTCGATGACGTGCACGCTGTGCTCCTCCGCTGCACGCTCCCGGTGTCCGAGGGCAAGAACGTTACCATGCTGGAGGCGGTGGCATCATCGGACCGGCTCACGCCGGAGATGGAACAATTGGCCTCCTCCACGCTGAGCGAGCTCATGCCCACGACGTCGTGGCGATGGTCGCTCCGCTCGACGCAGCTGTCGTTCGTCATGGGAGAAGAGCTCCCGGTCGGATGCGACATCCATGCTTCGACAATCGCCGTGGGAGACGGCGCCCTCATCCTGCAAGCGTGGAAGGAGTGATCACTCGATCCGTCCCTTCCTCTGCCGGGCGATGTCCAGCGCCTCTCTCTGCGTTCGAGCCAGATCAAGCCCGGAGAAGACGAAGGACACGAGGATGAGGCCGAACATCACCGCGATGTACGCCGTCTCGTTGATATCGCCCACGAAGGAGGCGAACTCGGCCCCGAACTGATGATGGGCCAGGTACAGCACGATCATGAGGGCCGCCACGAGGTCCAGGGCGTACATGATGTAGCCGTGGATGGAGCGCTTCACATCGATGGGCACACACTGCTGGCGGCAGATATCGCATCGATCGTCGGTCAACCGCCTCTTGGGCCTGATGACATCGTCCTTTGGACAGTAGTAGTATCGCATGTCAAGCCCCGAACTTCACCGACCGGTCGGCCTTGTCGATCAGGATGGGCATGAGGTCCACACCGCGGATGCGGCCAAGGGCGCCGCGGGCGCAGGAGACCTCGTCGTACGATGTGACGCCATCCCTTATGCCGTCCTCGGCATAGATGGTCAGCGGGACGGGGTCGCCGGAGTGGTCCCCCTTTTCCACCGGCGTGCAGTGGTCAGCGGCCAGGGCCACCACCGTACCGGCCGGTACGTTGTCACGGATGGTCCTCGCCATGGCGTCGAGGCGCTCGATGGACTCGATCTTCCGCCGGGGGTCGCTGTCATGAGAGTCGATGTCGGTGGCCTTCACGTTCATAAGGACGAAGTCCTTGCGCTCCAGCTCCCTCAGGGCGGCGCATGCCTTGGCCTCCATGTCGGTGTCGGTCCCGCCAGTGCAGCCGGTGGCCTCGATCACCTCGAGCCCGCACACTCTGCAGATCCCTCTGATGAGCGAGACCCCTGCCACCCCAGAGGCGGTCATGCCATACTTCTCCTGGAACGGCTGGATGTCGGGGAACACCCCGGCGCCGCGCGGCAGAAGGGCGTTGGCCGGCGGCAGCCCCTCGGCGATGCGGCGTTGGTTGACCGGGTGGTCCTTCAGCACCTCGTACGAGCGCCGCACGAACTCGTTGACCGCTTCCGCGGTAAGGGCGGCCTCTGGCCTCAGCGGTTCCGAGGATTGCACGGCGCTGAGCGCATGGGGGTCGGCATCGCTGACGTACGGCGATAGCCCGGGGCCTTGCAGCATCAGCACGGCGCGGTGCTCGGTGGCCTCCTTCACCACCGCCGTGACGTCGCCTATCCTCATCCCATCAAGGGCCCGGGCCAGTTCGGTGGTGTCGGGCGCTTTGATCCGGCCGGCGCGACGGTCGGTGACGTTCATCCGGTCGTCCACGGTGGCGAAGTTGCAACGGAACGCCACATCTCCGGCCTTTCCCACCAGGCCCACTCCGGCCGCCTCGAACGGACCGCGGCCGGTGTACACCTTGAATGGGTCATATCCCAGAAGGGCCAGGTGAGAGGTGTCGGAGCCAGGGCGCACGCCCGGCGAGATGATGTCCATGATCCCGGAAGTGCCATTGGCGGCGAACCAGTCCAGGTTGGGCTTGTTGGCGCACTGCAGCGGGGTCCGGTGGCCCAGGCTCTTGACCGCCCGATCCCCCAGCCCATCCATGATTATGACGAGTATCTTCCTGCCATCGTCCATCGTATCGACGGACGTTATGAGGTAAAATATAATAAAAGATTCAGACGGCGTGGGCCGTCGGTCGGGACCATACGTCCTCGGGAAGCGAATCGTACAGTCCTATCTCGGTGGCGGTCTCCTCGATCTGCGGCCGAGCGTACTCCAGTATCTTCGATACGTTCAACGACCAGTAGAAGACCCTCCACATCCGTCCGTTGGGGAGGACGACCTCTTCCCAATGGGTGCTCAACAGCTCGACGTCCTGGAGGAAATAGAACATGCGGCGGTCATCCTGGTCCAGCACGTTGTCGATGATCTCCTCATCGTACCCGAAATAGTTCAGGACCCGGAGGGCGATCTCGTCGGAGATATCCTCGGTCACCCCCATCTTGTTCATGATCGCCTGCGACAACAGGTCAAAAGATATTACGGTACTTTCTTGGCTCATTCTCATCTTCTCCTACGTATCTGTTTACCCTTCTATATATTGTTTGCCCTTTATGCTTCGGGCTTACATGTAGGGTGCTAGTGTGACGAAGGACCTTAAAAAACTATTCTCTCTTGTGATAAAGATAAAAGGGTTTAGATGAGGATGACCCCATCCTTCATGATCTGCTTGTCATCCACCCATACCGTCGGCTCCTTGACCAGGCAGTCCTGATGGATGAAGGCGTTGGCGTCGTTGTCATAGTTCATGCCGATGGCGAAGTGCACGGTCCGGCCGACCTTCTCGTCCTCCAGCATGTTCCCGACCATCTTGGCCGCATAGTTGATCCCGATGCCCATCTCGCCTAGGTGCCGGGCGTTGCGCTCCATCTCGGCATTGCCGATCTCCCGTGCCTTGGCTTCGCCCATCTTGATCACTTCGAGCAGCTTGTCCGCCGTCTCATCGCCCGTGACCTCGGTGACGTATCCGTTCTCGAACACGACCCTGACCGGCACCTTGGGTATGGGGAACTCGGTGATGAGGTCCACGGTGCCGTCGAAGCAGATGACCCCCTCGGTCGTGCCGTTCACCGGGCAGATGTAGGTCTCCCCGGCCGGCAGGTTCCCGCCCGTTCCGGGTGCCACGATGTTCCCGTCGTCCAGCTTGGCCTCCCTGCCCTTGATGGAGAACCTCACATCGGTGCCGCCCGGGGCGGTCACCCGGACCGACTCGCCGGCATCGAGGACGTCCTTGAGCCTCTTGGCAAGGGCCTTCATCTCTTCGTAGTCGACCGCCACCGTCCGCTCGAACGTGTCCTTGGTGACCGAGGGGGACCAGAACCCGCGGGTGCGCCTGTCGCCCTCCATCAGGCGGTGGTAGATGTGATCGTATCTCTTCCCGTCCCGTCCCACGTGCCCCACGTGAATACCGAAGGGGTCCTTTCCCATCTTGCACGACGAGATGGAGATGATGACGTCGGGAGCGGCCTCCATGGCCTTGAGCACCACGTTCTCGGCGTTGTCCATTGTGGTCTTGGCCTCCTGCACCATGATGACCGGTCTTCCGCCAAGTTCCTTGGTGGCGTCGAACAGCGCCTTCGAGATCTCGAAGGAATCGGGATTGTCGAAGTTGGTCACGATCAATACTTCCTCGCCTGCCTTCAGGCCCAGGCAGTCACGCATGGCGACGAGCGCCGCCTCTTCGAGCTTTGACAATTATATCCAGCTCCTATGTCGCGGCCAGGACCGGCATATGTGCATTTGAAACTTTAGGGAAAACCATCCTTCAAGGATACGACCAGAAGGGACGACGAGGGGATGGCGGTGACGTGAGGGGAACGATCAAAACCGTGAAAATGGTTGGTTAAGGGGTTTATTGAAAGGGTTGAACCAGGTCTTAGTACCTGCGCTCGCGGGCCGGCTTGTGCTTCTGGTAGCACTCGCGGCAGTAGACCGGCCTTCCCTCAGTTGGCTTGAAAGGAACAGTGGTCTCAGCTCCACAGTCGGAGCACTTCGCTGGGTGCATCTCGCGCGGCTCATCCCGCCTATATCCGCCTCGTCTGTCGTTCATCACGATTACCTATCGGTTGGTTCCACGGACCTATGGTCCGTGTATGCTTTCTCCAATTCATTATCAGGTATAAAAAAACACCCTTTGAAAAAAGTACTAACCATCCAGACGTCCAGAGCAACGGGTCGGACGATTTGATACCTCAATCAACATATAATGGACCGGACAATTAACGGTCATGGTCGAACTGACGTCTGAGATGATAGAGATGATCAAGGCCACCCGGGTGATGCCTTTCGCGACCGCCTCGGCCGACGGCGAGCCCAACGTGGTCCCCATCGGCGTCCTGTACGTGATCGATCCCGAGACCTTATGGATCGGCAACCAGTTCTTCAAGACCACGGAGAAGAACCTTCGCGAGAACCCTCGTGCGTGCATCTATCTCTGGGGCCCTGAGACCAAGGGCTGCCTTAAGATCAAGGGTGACGTCACGCTGGTGAACGAGGGCCCTGACTACGAGGACATGAAGAAGAGGGTCAAGGAAGCGAAGAACCTGGTGTGCAATCAGCTCGTCGTGATGAAAGTGACCGGCGTCTTTGACTGCAAGTCCGGTCCGAAGGCGGGCGAGCTCCTCCTCTGAAGCTATATCCATCCGGCCTATGGGCCAAGGTGCATGCCTTGGCGCTTCATCCGTTCATTCAGCTCAAGCCTTGGACGATGTGGACCACGATGATGATATAGAACGCCGAGAGCAGGCTCACGTGGACCGCCCGGTTCGTCCTCGCCGTGTACCTCCCCTTCGTCCATAGACTTGGGGCGGCGAACCTCTGCATCATGCCGGTCGCCACCAGCATCACCATGGTGATGAACAGCGCGATGCCCTCCCCCAGCTCGGGGTAGGACTGGGGAGGCCTGCTCAGCTGGCTAGTGAAATGCACCGTGATGAGGAGGAAGGCCAGCAGGAAGCCGAACGAATGGATGTCGAGCAGCAAACTCGCGCTCTTCGGCCGCGCCCGCTTGAGGAAGTGATAGGCGGGCGCATAGATGGCCACGAACAGCGCTCCTAACCAGGCCGCCCAGTGGCTAAGTCGATAGGGGCCGGCGAAGGAACCAAGCTCCAACATGTCGATGAGCACAGCGCTAGCGATCACCGCCGTCATCAGAAGGATGACAATGGCTAGCACCGGCCTCCATCTCATCGGACATCTCCTCTCGGTCCCATATCTATCGTATTAGGCACCATTCACATCGTCCTAGGGGCTCGTTTCGGCCAGCATCAGGCTGGCGCCACCGCCACAGCATCTATCTCCAGCAACGCCTCGGGCCTGGCCAGGCCGACCACATAGAGGGCCGACACGGTGGGCGGGTTCTTCCTGTTGCCCCAGGCTCGAAGATAGGCCTCGTATCCCGGTTCGATCGGTTGGCCCTGAACGATGTATATGGTGACCTTTACCAGGTGCTCAAGATCGGCATCGACCGCGTGCAGGGCGGCCTTGAGATTGTTCATGACCTGCTCGGCCTGCTTCCCTATGTCCCCGATACCGATGATGTTCCCCATGCGGTCCACGGCGTTCTGGCCGCTGATGTAGATGGTCCTGACCGGTTCGGTGACCTCAATGACCTGAGAGTAGGCGGGGCTCCTCTGCAGGGTATGGGGGTTGACATGCCGTACCTGCTCGAACAGCATCTCGCTCCTGGAAGTCATGTCGATCGCTCTTTCTTTGTCTCCGCCGATATTTCAATCTGCTTGATATGGTCTGACCCGGTGGCGATGATTTTGCTAGGAGTGACCCAGGCATGGAACGATAAGCGGCGCCGATCCTTTTCGAGCCCCTAGCCTGTTTCTTCACATGGATGCGGGAGGACATCAATGCCCGTGGTCTATTGAAAAGGAGGAAAGGGGTTTGCAGGGACCGATCTTCGAGTCCAGCGGCTCACAGCCCGAGGACACATGCGCGATCAGAGAAGCGGTCAGGGAACTGGTTCATGATCCCGTCGCCGAACATGTCCGCCATCTCAAGGCCCTGGTCACTGATCATGTTGAACGTTGCCGCGGAGCCAGCGAAGTCGCCGTTAAAGTACTGCACCGCCTCCTGTATGGTGAGGTCCAGGTGCTCTCTCCACATGGCGTTCACCTCGTCGAACTTCCAGAACTGGGGGTTCATGTTGTTCATCAGGGCCGACATGTTCTCGGCATTGGCGTAGAGGCGCTCCACCGCGGGGTTGACGTCCCCGCCCGCCTTCAGTGTTTGGACCACCTCAGCTGCTCCGGTGAAATGACCGACCAGCTCGGTATAGAAGGCGTCGACCTGATCCCCATAGTACGGCCTCATCGCCTCGCGGGTGTCAGCAGCCACTTGGATCAGCTGGTTGACCGTCTCGCTGGTCGACGCGGAATCGGTCAGGATCCCGATGATGGCCTCCCGGGTGTACCAAACATGGTCCTCCCAGATCTCTCTCCAGTCCTCGCGGAACGCAACGGCCGATGTCGCGTCCATTGCTGCGCTCGGGCATGACTGCTGAGCGTCACAGGCCTCTCGGCTACCGTTATCGCCCAAGGCGAGCAACGGCACGCTCAAGACGGCCAGAGCGGCGACCATCGCAATCGCCATGCCCTTCAGAACTCTCCCATCATTCACCATATCACCTTGGTCCGGTTGCCTTATCTAGGCAGGACGGTCTGGTCATGCAGGGTGGAAATAGCTTGCTCACAGAAAGTTTGGTCAAACCGGTTCATTCTCACTCTTTGACCGATCTGTAGTCTGGAACAACGAAAAAGGACGGTGAGCGCTTCAAGTGTCGGGGAAGGTCGAGAACGGGTCCTGCTTCCAGCGAGGCTCGATCATCCCTCCTCGATGAGCCTTCGGTACTGCTCCTCACCGAGGCATTCCTTTGCATGCTTGCACCATCGCACGCAGCCAGAGATCTCATTGTACACGATGAAGCCGCAGTTATCGCATGGCACCTTGATGTCGGTGGAGAACACCTCGACCTCATGCCCGCATTCCGGGCACTTCTTCATCGATAATGTGGGAGTCTTGAGGTTCGCCGAGCCGGGGCAGTGGCCGAACATGTTCTAACCTGCCTTCTTGAATTCCTTCAACAGGGCCTCGCCATAGTCCTTGACCCTGCCGGTGGGGACATAGTTGGACCTCTTGACGCGCTTCAGGAGCTCCTCGGTGATCGTGGCGTCGTCCGTCAGGCCCATCCCCCTTACCTCGGCGATAGCCTCGTCCAAGCCGTCGATCCCTATCAGCTTCCCGTTGATCTCGATCTGCTTGACCTTGACCTTTGCGGGGGATATGCCGCCGCAGATGCCGCAATAGTCCCCTTCATTGCTGCCAGAGCTCATGGTTCACTCCCTGATCATGATGAGGGCCATCTTGAACCGGGTGATGGCGCTGAGGGCATGCGGCTTGTTGGCCGGCATGATTATGGAGTCACCCTCCTTCAACTGGAACGTCTCGCCCGCTATCCATATCTCGCAGCTACCGTCGAGAATGGTGACGACCGCATCATAGGGCGCGGTGTGCTCGGAGAGCCCTTCTCCTTCGTCAAAGGAGAAGATGGTGATGGTCCCCGCCTTTTTATTGACGAGCGTCCTGCTGGCAACCGTCCCGTCCTGGTAGGCGACGAGGTCTTTCAGCTTGAGAACCTTGGAACGCAGGTCCTCCTTCTCCGGCGACTTTTCATTTCCATGCTCGACCATGATATCCCGATATGTACAATGCCTCGGCCCCATTATTAGCTTTCCACGGGCCCTGACGGTCTCCTGTCGGCGGCGGGACGCATGGCTCCCTCCGGCCTGCGTGGAGCGGGACAGGTGACCATTCCGCCACCCATGGGTTACAAATATGATGCCGCCGGTGCACGGCCAGCACATCAAAGGGATCGGTGCACTCATGGGTAAGAACATCCTCATCATCGGCGCTGGCGTCGCGGGCCTGTCTGCCGGCTGCTATGGTCAGATGAACGGTTTCAGCACCAAGGTCCTGGAGATGCACGATCAGCCAGGCGGGATGTGCACCGCGTGGACACGCGGCCATTACACCCTTGACGGATGCATCCACTGGCTGGTGGGGACAAAGCCCGGCACCAAGATGAACCGGATCTGGGGCGATCTCGGCGCTCTACAGGATTGCCAAGTGGCCCAGCACGAGATCTTCAGACAGATCGTGGTGGGGGACAGGGTGCTGAACGTCTACACCGATCCTGACGCCCTGGAAGAGGAGATGCTGGAGAAGTCCGATGGCGACGAGGACATCATCAGGGAGTTCACGGACGCCATCCGGGGCTTTATCGGATTCGAACCACCTCTGGACACCAGAAAGATCTCCATCATCGAATATATCAGGATGCTGCCGTACCTGCCCAAACTGATGCGTTATCAGAAGGTGACCATCGGGGAGTTCACCGAGCGTTTCACCGATCCCTTCCTCAAGAAGGCGTTCCGGATGATCTTTCCGCTCTCCAGTTCTCCTCTTTTCATAGCGGTGTTGACGTTGGCGCTCATGAGCGACGGGGATGCTGGCTGCCCCACCGGAGGTTCCCTAGCGTTCGCCAAGCGCATTGAGCGGAGGTATCTCGAACTAGGGGGGCAGGTGAGCTACCGCTCGAAGGTGGTCAAGATTTTGATCGAGGGCGGTCGGGCCACCGGAGTCCTGCTCGATGACGGCTCGGAGGTGCATGCCGACCACATCGTATCCGCCTGTGACGGACACCACACGCTGTTCGACCTCATCGGAGAGGAGCACCTGGACCAGCATGCCGTCCGCCCGTATCAGGTCCTTGAGACCTTCAAGCCCATCGTCTATGTCTCCATGGGGGTCGACCGGGATATGACCGGGGAGCCGCCGATCACCACTGTGGTGCTGGACCAACCGATCGAGATCGCCGGCGAGAAGCAGGACTGCATCGGATGGGCCGTACATTCGTACGACCCTTCCAGGGCGCCGCCCGGCAAATGCACGATCACATCCATGATCGAGACCGACTACGGGTTCTGGCGCGATGCCCACAGCGACCGGTCCCGGTATGAATGTGAGAAGCGGAAGGTGCGCGATATCCTCACCGAGCATCTTGAGACGAGGTATCCGGGGATAGGCTCGCAGATCGAGGTGGTCGATGTCGCCACCCCACTCACGTGGGAGAGATACACCGGCGTATGGCAGGGCGCTTACGAGGGCTGGATGCCGAGCACGGAGGCCAGGAGGATGACCATCCCTCGCACCTTGGAGAAGGTGGAGAACTTCAGCATCTGCGGCCAGTGGGTGGAACCGGGCGGCGGGGTCCCGCCCTCGGCCATCTCCGGCAGGAACGCCATCCGCGACATATGCAGGAGGGAAAAGGTCCGCTTTCATGGCCAGGCACGATGACGCGGCGATCCAGCTCCGTATGGGTCTATTGAGCACGTATTCGTGTTGAGAGGCATGACCAATGTCGAGGTCGCTAGGGAGCTGGGCCGTATGGGTCTATTGAGCACGTATTCGTGTTGAGAGAGCGGGCTCGTTCGCCATAGCATGCGAGATGCTGTCGGAGCATCGGAATGTGTCTTGATCGGCTCTCCATCCCCCACATCATCGCGGGGTCTTGGGCCGGACTGCGCACCGATGTTCCAAGGGCTTCATCCAGATGAATGGCCGGAGTGATGCGAGGCCCTCCATCCGGCTAGCGCTGTCTACCTGGCCGAGGGGTCGCTCTGCAGCATCCCGAAGGCATTGCCTTCGACATCCTCCGCGAAGGCGACATAACCCACCTTGGCCACCGTCCCCTTCGGGATCAGCACCTTCCCGCCTGCCTGGATCACTCTCTCCAGGCAATCATCGACCGAGTCCACGGCGATGGTGTTGACCACCGATTTGAAGGTCTTGTTCTCATGTATGGCGCCGTTGATGCCAGGTTCATCGTCCTCACCCGCCATCACGATCCAGTAGTCGATCGGCCCATCCCATTTCTCGATCTTCCAGCCGAATACCTTCCTGTAGAAATCCGCCGCCCTCTCCGGGTTCTCTGCGGGGATCTCAAAATGAACGACCTTGGGCAACTTTCCATCACCTCGCTTGAACTCCCTGATGGCTTAAGAGTGCGCCTCGATCTGCTATAAATCTTCTCAGGAGATGTCAGATGGTGCGCCGGTGCCACCCCATCCAGCTCGCCGCTGATGTCGGTCCGAAACAGTGGTCGTTGGGTTTACGACCGGACCGATACGAAAGAACAATGGTGCAGGGGGTGCGATTTGAACGCACGGACCACTAAGGATAGGATCCTAAGTCCTACGCCGTTGGCCAAGCTTGGCTACCCCTGCGTGGCGGCCATCAAGCGCCTGGCTGAATTTAATCTTTATGGGCTCGCCTGTCCAGAACGTCCTGCAGGATCGACCCCATGGTCTTGAGCGCGTTCTCCCTGCTCTGCGGGTATGACTTGATCTTCCCGCGGACCGAGATGACGTCGTCGTTCCTCCCCAGCGTCAGCCGTCCCTCGAACGCCGCTTGCTTGTCCAGTCGGAGGAAGAACATCGATTCCTCATCGATCCGGATCTCGAGGGTGTCCAGCAGCCGCTGCACGTCCTCGACCGATAGCGAGGCGAAGAACTCCTTGATCTCCTTGGAGCGGGATATCTTGGCCTCCATTACTACGATGGGGTTGCCGTGATATCCTTCGCTCTTGCTCCTGGTGATCTCATCGGCCCCTGACGCTAGCTTCAGAGCTTGCTCCACCTTCTCCTCGTCCTCGGTGGCATGGGCGAACGTCCTGAACGACAGGCCAGCAATGTCCATCAGCGCCAGGATGCGCCCGCCACGTAATTATCCTTTCCCGTCTGAAAAATCGCATAACTTAAATAATTCCTGCTCAAGTGATTCTTTTCCAGCATGCGTCCTAGCGGGGGAAGTTAGGCATTGGGGGGGAGAGCGTATATGATAGAGATCAGGTTCCACGGCAGGGGTGGACAGGGAGCGGTGCTGGCCTCGGAGATATTGGCCAGGGCCGCCATCAAGGAGGGGCTGAGCGCCTCGGCGTTCCCCTTCTTCGGCGTCGAGCGCAAGGGTTCGCCGGTCACGGCCTTCTGCCGCATCGATGACCGCCCCATCAGGCTCCACACCGGGATCTACGAGCCGGACCACGTGGTGGTGCTCGACCAGGCCCTCATCCGCCTCACCGACGTCCTTTCGGGGCTGAAGGAGAACGGAACGGTGCTGGTCAACTCTCCTCGAAGGCCGGAGGACCTCGGCCTGGCGACGGACCGTCCCGTAACGACGGTGGACGCGACCTCCATCGCTCTGTCCCACCGCCTCGGCTCGCCCTCATCGCCGATCGTCAACACTGCCATCCTCGGAGGCCTGGCGCGCCAATGCGACATCGTCCCCATCGAGGCCATCCTCGACGCCATAAGGTTCATGGCCCCCGCCAAGAAGGAGGAGAACGCCCGGGCGGCGCTGGAGGCCTACCGGCGAGGGGGGAGCTGAATGTACAGGACCTATCGCGACCTGCCGCCCGTCCAGGTCACCACTGGCACGACCGAGGGCATGCCCACCGGCACCTGGAGGACGTTCAGGCCGGTCATATCGGCCGAGAGATGCACCCGTTGCTACACCTGTTGGAAGTTCTGCCCGGACCTAAGCATCATCGTCCGTCAGGAGGGCGACTATCCGTCCGTCGATCTTTTCCACTGCAAGGGGTGCGGCATCTGCGCCAACGAGTGCCGTAGGAACGCCATAGTCATGGAGAGGGAGCCGCTATGATCGATGCCCTCACGGCCAATCAGGCCGCTGCCCTGGCGGCCAAGCTAGCCCGGATAGAGGTCGCCGCGGTCTATCCCATCACGCCGCAGACCACCATCTCGGAGAAGCTGGCCGACATGGTCGCCAGCGGGGGGATGGACGCCCGCTTCATGTTGATGGAGAGCGAGCACTCGGCCATGTCGGCGTTGATCGGCGCGTCGTACGTCGGCGCGAGGACCTTCACGGCCACCTCGTCCCACGGCCTGGCGCTCATGCACGAGGTGCTCATGTGGGCCTCAGGGGTCCGCCGCCCGATAGTAATGCCGGTGGCGGCTCGCACCATCGGGGGGCCGTGGAACATCTGGGGGGAGCACATGGACGTCATCACCGAGAGGGACGTGGGATGGATGCAGTTCTACTGCGAGAACAACCAGGAGGTCCTGGACACCATCCTCATGGCCTACCGGGTGGCCGAGGATCCCTCGGTCATGCTGCCCGCCATGGTCGTGGTGGACGGATTCATCCTCACCCACACGGTGGACGCGGTGGACGTGCCCGAGCAGGGCCTAGTGGACGACTACCTTCCGCCGTTCCGTCCCGACCCGGTGTTGAACTTGGACGACCCCCGCCGTTTCGGCCTCGTCATGCCGGACTGGTGGACCGAGTTCCGTTACCGCATCGCTACCGACATGGAAGGGGCCAAGGAGCGGATCAGGGAGGCGGACAGGGAGTTCGGCCGCATCTTCGGTCGGCGCTACGGCGGACTGGTCGAACACTATCGGACCGAGGACGCGGACGCCGTCCTGGTGGTGGCCGGGTCGGCCGCTGGAACGGCCAAGGAGGTGGCCGATCGCCTGCGCGACGAGGGCCTCATGGTCGGAGTGGCGCGACTTCGCGTGTTCCGCCCGTTCCCGTCGGAGGAGATCGCCGAGCTATCGTCCAAGCGCGTGGTCGGGGTGTTCGACCGCTCCTACACCTTTGGCGACGGAGGGGCGATGTACAACGAGGTCCGCTCCGCCTTGCACGGTTCGGACAATATCGTAAAGAACTACGTGGGCGGACTGGGAGGCCGGGACGTCACGGCGGCCCACATGGAATGGGTCTTCCGCAACATGCTGGACATAGCCGACAAGGGACTGGACCGCAGGGTCGAATGGGTCGGCCTGAGGGACGGCTCGGGGAGGTGGTGACATGGACGAGAGGACACCGCGGTTCACGATACCCCATGAGGAGCTGATGTACCCGGGCCACAGCGCCTGCCCCGGGTGCGGGGAGCCGATCGCCATGCGGTTCCTGCTCAAGGCGCTCGGTCCCCGGACCGTCATGAACGTGCCGGCAGGGTGCTGCGCGGTCATACCGGGCGTGTGGCCCCGCTTCTCGCTCAAGGTGCCGCTCATCGATCATGCCTTCGAGTGCACCGGCGCCACCTCGTCCGGCATACGGGCGGCGCTGGACGTCAAGGGCATGGACGACGTCACCGTCGTGGGCTGGGCCGGGGACGGCGGGACGGTCGACATCGGCCTGCAGTCATTGTCGGGCGCCGTCGATCGAGGGACCGACTTCCTGTACGTCATGTACGACAACGAGGCGTACATGAACACCGGCTCGCAATGCTCTGGCTCGACCCCCTGCGGGGCGTGGACGACCACCACCCCGGGAGGGAAGGCCATCGCTCGCCGCACGGGCAAGAAGCGCATCCTGGAGATGCTGGTGGAGAACGGCATCGTGTATGGCGCCACCGTCAACATCGCCTTCCCGGAGGACCTGATCGAGCGGGTCCGTACGGCCAGGTCCATTCGCGGGCCGAAGTTCCTGCATGTGTTCTCGCCCTGCCCCTCGGGCTGGAGGATGGACCCGTCCAAGACGATTGAGGTGGCATCCCTCGCCACCCGCACCGGCATGTTCCCCCTCTACGAATACCGCGATGGCCAGTATCGATTCACCAAAGAGATTAAGAACCGGAAGCCGGTTGAAGAATATCTTCGCCTCCAGGGGCGGTTCAGGCATCTCTCCCCGGAGCAGATCGCCGAGGTCCAGGAGCTTATCGATCAAGGGCTCGAGGACCTGAGGGCCAGGGTGGAGGCGGGCAGGAAGTGAACGGTTGGATAGGCTGCTGGCAGACAGCGGGAGACTTCTACTCCTGGGCAACGAGGCGATAGCTCGAGGACTCATCGAGGCCGGCGTGGGACTGGCCGCGACATATCCAGGCACTCCGTCATCAGAGGTCGGCAAGGTCCTGGAGGACATCGCCGCCCCGGCGGGGATGTACTTCGAATATTCGGTGAACGAGAAGGTGGCCTTGGAAGTGGCGGGCGCGGCCGCCATCTCCGGGGTTCGCTCCTTCGCTTTCATGAAGCATGTCGGCATGAACGTGGCCAGCGACGCCCTCATGACGCTCGCCTGCACCGGCGTCAGGGCCGGCATGGTGGTCATGACGGCCGACGACCCGTCCTGCCACAGCTCCCAGAGCGAGCAGGACAATCGCTACTACGCGAAGCTCGGCCTGCTGCCCATGCTGGAGCCGTCCAGCCCAGCCGAGGCGCGGGACATGGTGCTCGAAGCGTACCGCCTCTCCGAACTGCTTTCGGTGCCGGTCATGCTGCGAACGACCACCAGGGTGAACCATGCCCGGGGTGTGGTCGATCTCCACAAGGCGCCCCGGCCGGTCTCGAAAGGCACCTTCGAGAAGGACCCGCAGCGCTTCGTCACCGTACCGGCGAACGCTCGGACGCTGCGCATCGAGCAGCTCAAGCGCATGGAGCATGCCCTCAAGCTCTCGGAGAACTCCGCCCTCAACTATGTGCTGGGGACGAACTCCCGGGTGGGCGTCATCGCCAGCGGCGTCGCCTTCACCTACGCCCGCGAGTGGCTCAAGGACGTGGACATCCTCAAGCTGGGGTTCACCCACCCCGTTCCGGAGGAGAAGATACGAAAGTTCCTGGCCGGGAAGGAGAGCGTGGTGGTCCTGGAGGAGCTGGAGCCATACCTCGAGGACGAGGTCAGGCGCATCGCCCAGCAGCATCATGTCACCGTGGAGATATTGGGCAAGCGGACCGGTCATCTGCCCCGGGCGTTCGAGTACTCGCCCGATCTGGTCCTATCGCTCAAGGACATACTGCCGGTCAGGCCGGAACGGACTCCGGCGGCCCAGCCCGATACGCCGCTGCCGCCCCGTCCGCCGGTGCTGTGCGCCGGGTGCCCGCACCGCGCGACATACTATGCGGCCAAGAAGGCCGTCGGCCCCAAGGGGGCGGTGTATTCGACCGACATCGGCTGCTACACGCTGGGCGTCCAGCCCCCCATGCAGTGCGCCGACCTCACGCTGTGCATGGGCTCCAGCGTGGGCGCGGCCGGAGGGTTCGCGCAAGTGACCGACCAGAAGGTGGTCGCGTTCATCGGTGACTCCACCTTCTTCCATGCCGGCATCCCGCCGCTCATCAATGCCGTTTACAATGACCACAGGTTCGTGCTGGTCATCCTGGACAACAGGACGACCGCCATGACCGGCCATCAGCCGAACCCCGGCGTGGGAAGGGAGCACGGCGGGATCGAGACCCCCTCCATCCCGCTGGAGCCGATCGTCAGGGCCTGCGGGGTCGCGAACGTTAGGACCGTCGACCCGTACCATCTCGAGGAGACCATCGCGGCCCTCAAGGAAGCGGTCGAGAGCGACGAGCTGGCGGTCATCATCGCCGAGCATCCCTGCCCGCTGCTCAAGCGAAAGGAGGGAAGCCTCCAGCGCTCGTCATACGCCGTCGACCAGGACAAGTGCGTCCGCTGCCACACCTGCGTGTCGAGGCTGTCGTGCCCGGCCATCAGCAAGGATGGGAGGGACGTGCGGATCGACGTAACGATGTGCATCGGCTGCGGGGTGTGCGCGCAGGTATGTCCCAAGGACGCCATCGAGGTGGTGAGATGAAGTACAACATCCAATTGGTGGGCGTCGGAGGCCAAGGGGTCCTCCTGGCCTCGACCGTTCTGGGCAACGCCGCGGTGGCCGAGGGGCTGGAGGTGGCCATGTCCGAGGTGCATGGCATGGCCCAGCGCGGCGGAAGCGTACAGTGCTCGGTGCGCATCGGACGCGAGATCTTCTCGCCGCTCATCCCCAAGGGCGGGGCGGACCTCCTGCTGGGCTTCGAGCCGGCGGAGACGCTGCGGAACGTCACCGCGGTGAGCAAGGACAGCTACATCATCACCAACACCTCTCCCGTCATCCCGATCAGCGTGTCCATCGGCCAGGGCACATATCCGCCGCTGGCCGACATCCTCGATGCGCTCCGTTCGGTGAACGACCATGTAGTGGCCATCGACGCCACGGCCAAGGCCATCGAGGCCGGGAAGGCCATAACCGCCAACGCCGTGCTCATCGGGGCCATCGCGGCCGTGAAGGGCTTCCCCCTCTCCAAGGAGCGGGTGCTGGACGCGCTCCTGCAGGCCGTGCCGGCCAAGGCCAAGGACGTGAACGTGAGGGCGTTCGAGCTGGGATATCTGGCGGTCAAGGGCGAGTGAGCTCACTCGATCGGGGCCATCAGCTGCGTGCCGTAGCCGATAACGACCTTCCCGTAGCCGCGCAGCTCCTCGTCCAAGGCGGGATCGCCGGTGTCGACCCTGAGCCTCTTGGTGTCCTTCATCTTGAGGGGGGTGGCCACCACGATGACGTTCCTGACCCCGACGCGGCGTATGACACGCGGCGAGATCTGCTGGTTCCCCCGGCCGAAGATGAAGCCCTGGGCGCCTATCGGGGTGACGACGATCCTGGCATCCTCGGCACCGTCCAGAATGGAGAGCAGCGTCCTCTCGTCGGCGTCCTTGGCGATCTGCTCACCGTCCTTGAGGACGTCGACGCCCAGCAGCGTCTTGTCGATGCCCAGCTCCCTGCCGATGACCTCCATGGTGGTCCCCGGCCCCAAGATGTACGCCGTGCCGGGGCGTAGGTTCTCGGCCATGTAGCGGCCGATGGCCTCCTTATGCTCGTCCTCCGTGCCGCCGCCCAGGATCAGCTTGAACGGCTGAATCAGCCCCGGGTCCTCGGGCGTCAGCATATGACCGTACAGACGGGCGCTCAACCGTCCCTGCCGGAACTCCGCCTCATCGATGTCCATGACCTCCGCCGGGCGGGATGGCAATCCGTCCACGCGGAACCGGCGAAGAACCAGACCAGCATCGCGGGGGGTGTTGGCGAACACGCCCGAATGCATCTTGACCCCGGAAGGTACGCCGATGACCACTAGTCGGTCACCTACGGCGTCCATGACGTCCCTCGCGGTACCGTCCCCGCCCACGAACACCAGCACCTCGATGCCAGCGTCCATGAGGGCCCGGGCGGCCGCCCTGGTGTCCTCGTCCGACGTCGTCCTGCCGGGATCGTACACCACCGTCATGCGGTCCACCAGGTTCTTCAGCACGTTCTCGCCCATCTCGCCGCCGGCGGTGTAGAAGGTGTAAGCCTCCAGGTCTCCCGCCGACCTTAGCGCCTCGGCCGCCCTGTCGGCAGCCATGGGAACGGCGCCCCGGCGCCGCGCCTCTTGGAGCACCTCGTTCGAATCGGTGCCCTTCAGGCCGACAGAGCCGCCCATGCCGGCGATGGGATTGACGAGAAGACCTACCTTCATGAACGAGTGATGATAAAACCGGGAATTAATGTTTGGCGAAAAAGGAACGGGGGGCGGGAGGTGCGCCCTCCACGCCCATTCCCTTAACGGGTTAGGAATTGGGGGGCCACGCTGGGGCCGAAGGGCATCTCCAGGCTGGCCGCCACCGACTTGGCCCGGATGATCTCCGGAACGACGACGGAGGCCGGTCTGGCCACCCGCACGGTCTCCATCTCCATGAGGGCCTCGGAGACCTCCTGACGGATCTGCTCCTGCAGCACCCTGGTGATCCTCTCGCTCAGCGAGCCGATGAGGCTGGAGATGGAGCGCTCGATGATGGCGAAGCTCTCGGAGATGGTGCAGTCGCCGGCCAGGTTGAGCAGGCGGTCGTTCTCCAGGACGATGACGTTGGACGTGGTCTGCTTGAGCCGGCGTATGCCCTCCTGGGCGATCTCCCGCCGGGCGCCCTCGTGAGCGAAGGGGTTGATGGCGATGATGAACGTGATGGCATCGAGCTCCCGGGCGACCTCGGCGACCACCGGGGCCGCCCCGGTGCCCGTTCCGCCGCCCATGCCGGCCACGATGAACACGATGTCGCTACCCCTCAGGACCTTGGATATGGCGCCCCTGGCAAGCTCGGCGCAGTGCTCCCCCACCTCGGGAAGACCATTGGTGCCCCGGCCAAAGGTGACGTCGGTGCCTATCAGCACCTTGGTGTGGACCTCGATCTCCTGGAGCTTCGCCTCATCGGTGTTGATCGCCACCGTGTTGACGTTCTTGTTGCTCCAGTAGAGACCGTTGACGATATTGTTGCCCGCACCGCCGCATCCCACAATGGTGATCTTCGGCTCCATGAGGCTCCTGCTCAGGTCCGCGACTATCTGCTCCTTCTTTATTCCGTTCATCCCCTCACCCGTTCTTGCTTTCGCTAAGGCGTTTAGTTCGTAAGACGGTGCATCCCATCCCTACCGGCCCGTCCTACCAAGGCCGACAGAGCCTTACCTGTCCAGCACCTCGAGGCCCCGGACGGACTCGGCCTGCTGCTGCAGGATCCGTTCCTTGGTCTCCTTGGTGATGAACTTCTCCCTTAGGCATTCCACCACCGCGTCCTCCATGGAGTTGTAAACCCCTGCCCGTATGAAGGACTCGATGGTCATGTATGCCAGGGCGGGCACATCGATCGTCACGGCGTTGCCCTTCGCAGGCCGCCGTTCGGAGGCGATGCCCTCCGGCGCCTCGTTCTGTTCGATGAAGGCACGTATGGCCAGACGAGCCAGGTGCGACCTGTTGGAAAACTCGGGATGTTCCTCGAGGAAGCCGTCAAGCATCCTGAGGTCCTCCGGTTCAAGCCGCAGCGAGATCCTCTCTCCATCCATTTCCCTATCTCCGTTACTAGAGGCAGTATGACAGTAATGACCTACATTATATTTAAAAATATGTCACTTGTCATATATTGTCATATCCATTTCGATTCCAATAAGATAAGCGAGCCAGACATGTATTTTACGATATAATAAAATGACGCTAAGGGGTCTGAGGGACCTTGCGGGCATACGTCGCGTCATACGCGACGCGCCGGTATGCCGGTCGTCCCTCCCGCGCTCGTCGGCGCACGAGGCGGGCCGCGCGACCGCGCCCACATTCCGGTGGAAACATCCCTATTAATATCATTACTCATTACCGAGGCATTCAAGGTGTGCAGATGTCGGCTTGGACAACAGCGATAGAGGCCAAGTGGCAGGCGAAATGGTATGCCGCCAGGATCAACGAGGCAGAGAGGGACGAACGCCCCAAGTTCATGATCATCTTCGCATACCCCGGCTTGACCGGCTACCTTCATGTCGGCCACATGCGCGGCTACACCTACGTCGACGCAATCGCCCGATACAAGCGGATGTGTGGTTACAATGTGCTGTTCCCTGTCGGCACCCACGCCACCGGCAACGGCGCCATATCCCTGGCGAAGCGCATCAAGGAACGCGACCCCAAGACCATCGAGTACCTGCTGGCCAACGGCTGCCCGGAGGACGTGATCCCCCACCTGACCGAGCCCATGGACGTGGTCAACTTCTTCAACGAGGTCTATCAGAACCAGTATTGGCGCCGCTTCGGCTTCCTGGCCGACTGGAGGCGGTTCACCAGCACCACCAATCCCGATTACGGCAAGTTCATACAGTGGCAGTTCCGCAAGCTCAACGACGCCGGGCTGCTGATCCAGAAGCCGTACTTCGCGCCGGCGTGCGTGGAGTGCGGACCGGTAGCCATCGACGCGTCAGAGACAGATCTCTCCAAGGGAGGAAGCGCCGAGACCACCGAGTACACGCTCCTCAAGTTCAGATGCGGCGACCTGTTCCTGGTGGCGGCCACCCTTCGCCCGGAGACGGTGTACGGTCAGACCAACTTCTGGGTGAACCCCGAGGTCGAGTATGTCAAGGTGCGCCGCGGCGACGAGACCTGGGTCATCAGCCGCCCGTCGTACGAGAAGATGTCCTACCAAAAGGACGGCCTGGAGCTGATCGGGACGGTCAAGGGAAGCGAGCTCATAGGCAAGGAGGCGGTCGCCCCCGTCATACACCGCCCCATCCCCGTCCTGCCGGCGGCCTTCGCGAAACCGGACGTGGGGACCGGACTCGTCACCTCGGTGCCGTCCGACGCGCCGGACGATTGGATGGCGCTGCTGCTGCTTCGTGAGAACGAGGAGGCCATGGCCCGCTACGGTCTCGACCCCGAGAAGGTCAGGGCCATCAGGCCCATACCGATCATCGACACCAAGGGATACGGCCCCATGCCGGCGGTGGAGATGATCGAGAAGATGGGGATCACCGACGGCAACGACCCCCGGCTGGAGGAGGCCAAGAAGCAGATCTACAAGGATGGCTTCCACACCGGCCGCATGAACGAAACATGCGCCGAGTTCGCCGGCCTCAGGGTGGACGAGGCCAAGGAGCTCATCAAGAAGATGATGATCGACGCGGGCGAGGCCGAGGTGTTCTACGACCTGTCCGAGGAAGTGGTATGCCGCTGCGGGAAGCCCGTGGTGATCAAGAAGGTGCCCGACCAGTGGTTCATCGACTACGGCAACCCCGCCCTGACCGAGGCCACCAAGGCCCACTGCCGGAGCATGCACATCCTGCCGCCGGAGTTCTATACCAACGTGCAGGGCATCCTGGACTGGTTCCGCGAGCGGGCCTGCGTCCGCCAGGGGAACTGGCTCGGAACGCCGTTCCCCTTCGATCCCAAGTGGATCATCGAGGCCATATCCGACTCCACGCTGTATCCCATATACTATACCATATCACACTACCACAACACCGGGCTGCTCAAGCTGGAGCAGATGACCGAGGAGTTCTTCGACCTGGTGTTCCTCGGAGAGGGCACCGTTCCCGATGTGGCCGCCGCCACCGGCATCGAGCCTGGCCTGCTCCGCCGCATTCGGGAGGACGTCCTGTACTTCTACCCCCTGGACATCAACCTGGGCGGCAAGGAGCACATGACGGTGCATTTCCCCGCCTTCCTGAAGAACCACGTGGCGGTCCTGCCGTCGGAGCTATGGCCCCGAGGCATCTTCGTGAACTGGTACGTCACGGGCAAGCTGGGCAAGATCTCCAAGTCCAAGGGAGGGGCGGAGCCCATACCCGACGCCGCAGGCCGCTTCGGCGTCGACGCCCTCCGCCTGTACTACGCTCACATAGCCGCGCCGTTCGCCGACGTGGAATGGGACGAGGGCAACATCGAGAGCTACTCGTCCCGCATGGAGCGCGTGATGCGCACCGTGGAGGAGCTGAAGGGCCTGAAGGGAAAGGAGCGCTCGGTCATCGACCAGTGGCTCATCTCCCGCATGAACAACCGTGCGGGGAACATCGCCGCCGCCATGGACGATTACGATCTCCGGCGCATGGCCAACGAGGCGTACTTCGAGACGCTGGCCGACGTCCGGTGGTACATCCGCCGGGGCGGCAACAACGCCGATACGGCGGCCAGGGTGCTCAGCATGTGGGTCCGGATGATGGCGCCGATCACCCCGCACATCGCCGAGGAGATGTGGGAGGGCATGGGGCAGAAGGGCTTCGTGTCCATCGCCCCCTATCCCGAGCCGATGGTGGACGAGATCGACCGACCCGCCGAGGTGGCCGAGGAGTACCTCGCCGACGTGATGTCGGACATCAACGAGATCCTCCGGGTCACGGGCATCTCACCCAAGAGGATAATGCTGTACACCGCCCCCGAGTGGAAGCGGGAGGTGCACTCGATCGCCCTTGAGATGGCCGCCGAGGGGAGCCTGACCGTCCCCGGCCTGACCAAGGCGGTCATGTCGCGCGACGGACTGAAGCGCCGCGGCAAGGAGGCGGCCGATTTCGCCCGCAAGACCGCCGAGGACCTGATGAAGCGTTCCGAGGCGGAGAAGAAGCGCCTCTCCGTGAAGCTGGACGAGCTCTCTTACCTTACCGGTTCGTCGGCCTTCCTATCCAAGGAGGTCGGCGCCCCCGTCGAGGTGTACTCCGCCGACGACGATTCCGCCCCGGACCCGCAGAAGAAGGCCCGCGCCGCCGGTCCCCGCCGCCCCGCCATCTACGTGGAGTGATCCTGTACCAGCGGGGCGTCCCGCCATGGCCATATGGTCCGAGCGATCATCACGGGATCCCGGTCACGTCGATGCGAACGACGGCCACGGCGGGGCGGGGCCGATGCATGGCGCGGCAGGTTTGCCCCTATGACGGCGCCTTTCATCATACTCTAGATGATGTCCGCCCGGCTCGGCGATCATGCCGCGACCATCTGGCACCGTTCGTCGGTCAAGGGCCATCGATCCCGCGACAGCGGAAACGTCCGGGGCCGACCGGCGCATGGCCCTCATGACGATGTCATGAATGGTGCTGAACATCCTTGGCATCGGCCAGGAGGACGGACGCCCATCGGGGGACCGTTCGGGCATCGTGCTCGGTGAATGGGCCAGGCTGGTAGTGCCTGAGCGCTTGAGGGAATGAAGGAGGGATCTACTCCCAACGCTTGAACAGCTCGTGCTCCTGGCCCACCTGGTCCAGGATCTTGCCCACCACGAAGTTCACCATGTCGTCGACCGAGCGTGGTTCGGCATAGAACGCCGGGGACGCCGGCAGTATGACCGCTCCCGCCTTGGCCAGGCGCAGCTCGTTCTCCAGCATGATGACGCTGAGCGGCGTCTCGCGAGGGACGAGGATGAGCTTCCGCCTCTCCTTCAGCGTCACCGAGGCGGCGCGGGTGATGAGGGTGTCGGCGATTCCCGCCGCCAGCTTGGCCATGGTGGACTGGGTGCAGGGGCATATGATCATGGCATCGAAGCGGTGGGAGCCGGAGGCGGGCGGGGCGAACAGGTCATCGTCATCGTAGACCTCTTCGGCGTTGGCCTCCAGGTCCTCCATCGTCAGCCCCGTCTCCTCGTCCAGTACCTTCTTCCCCATCTCGGAGATGATGAGCTCCCTCTTGCCATCGAGCTCCTCAAGAAGTCGGATCCCATACTGGATGCCCGAGCATCCGGTCAGCGCCACGACGTACCGCATGGACGCCTCATCCCTTCCCGCCTATTTTAGAGCTAGGTATGGCGCCCCTCCCGCCGTTGGCCGGAGGCGAGCAGGTCGAAGGGACCATTAAGAGGACCGACCGATTACCATGTACGATGTCCGAGAGGTCGTGCCCAAAATGTGGCTCCCGAAAGGTCGCTTGCATCATCTACGGCCTGCCCGTATGGTCGTCAGAGCTGGAGAGGGCCGACCGGGAGGGCAGGCTGATCATGGGAGGGTGCTGCATGAACGGCGATGACCCCGATTCCCAGTGCCTGTCCTGCGGACACCGGTGGACCGCTGGTCGCGAGCCGCCGGCCGATATGTGATCCGGCGACCGACCGTCGGGCGTGGTGGCCGACCGCCGTCGGGGTTCATCGATCCGCCCCGCCCGGGAAAGTTATATGAGTGAAGTCGCCCTAGGCGTTCCCGGTACCAGGCGGTCGTGAGAGGGTAAAAGCTCCTCGATCGATCTCCAGGCGGTCATCGGAGCCGAATGCCCTAGATGACGAAGGGGGACGCCGGCCATGAGGTTCATACCAGCGGTTCCCGGCATCCAGAAACGCTTTTATAGGACATCCATATTAATGCGGTAGGCATTATCCTCACTTGGATAGAATTAATGTGATTTCGAGGTAGGTCATATGGTTACGGTCTATGATGTTCCGCCCGAGAAGCTCATCGCCAAGACGGCGGCTCAGTTAAAGCAGATGGATACCATCCAGGCTCCCGACTGGGCGGAGTTCGTAAAGACAGGCATGCACACCGAGAAGGCCCCAGCTCAGCCGGACTGGTGGTACACGAGGACCGCCTCCGTTCTGAGGAAGGTCTATCTCATCGGGCCGGTCGGCTCGTCCCGCCTCGCCGCTGAGTACGGCGGGTTCGTCGACCGCGGCTCCAAGCCCAACCGCGCGGTCAAGGGCTCCCGGGCCATCGCTCGCCGATGCCTTATCCAGCTTGAAAAGTCCGGACTCGTCGCCAAGGACAAGAAGAACGGCAGGGTCATCACCCCCAAGGGACAGGCCCTCCTGGACAAGATGTCCAAAGAGGTGTACGACGAGATCCATCAGTGAAGGAGATCAAAATGCAGGACGACCAAGAACTTGAACTGATCCGACGCCGCAGGATGGCGGAGCTGCAGGGTGCTCAACAGCAGCAGCTGCAGCAGCAGGCAATGATGCAGGAGCAGGCAGCGCGCAGGGAGGCCGAGATACAGGCCATCATGCGCCAGATACTGACTCCTGAAGCGCGTGACCGGCTCGCCACGGTCCGTCTGGCATATCCAGAAATTGCCGCCTCAGTGGAGGAACAGCTCATTCGTCTTCTTCAGATGGGAAGGATCCAGGGTCAGGTCGACGATCAGACCCTCAGGGCCATCCTGCAGAAGATGACTCCTCAAAAGAGAGATATCAAGATCGAAAGGGTGTAATCTATGGCCACTAACAAGCCCGCCGCTATGAAGATCCGCCTGATGAGGGCCGAGAAATCCAACCGCAGGGTCCCCGCATGGGTCATGATGAGGACCAACAGGACCGTGCTCCGCCATCCCAAGAGGAGGAGCTGGAGACACAGCAATCTGAAGGAGTGATTTCATCATGGACGAGAAGATAATGAACATAACCCTCAGGAAGACCAAGATGGCTCCCCGCACCAAGAGGGCCAAGCGCGCCATCAAGGAGATCCGCGCCAATGTGGTTCGCCACATGAAGACCACCGAGGAGAACGTGTGGATCGACCACAGGCTCAACGAGGCCATCTGGGCTAGGGGCATCCAGAACCCGCCGAAATACATCAAGATCAAGGCGGTCAAGTTCGAGGACGGCCTGGTCGAGGTCTCACTCCCCGAGGATTCCACCGTCGAGGAGTAGGCTGGCTAAACCATGCTAAAGCTCTCGAGCTACCTGGGAAATCCATACATTGGCGTGTACTGCGTAGCCAACGAGAGCCTGGCCCTGGTGCCCTTCGATGCGCCCGATTCCATGATCTCGGACATCGCCGAGGCCCTGGAATGCGAGGTCGTCAAGACCACGCTGGCCTCCACCAACATCCTGGGGGCGCTGGCGGCCATGAACTCCAATGGGGGGATAGCGAGCGGCATGGCCTCGCTGACGGAGATCCGGCCCCTCCGGGAGAAGCTTCCTTTTACTCGCATCAAGGACAAACTCAACGCCTGCGGGAACAACATTCTTGTCAATGACCACGCGGCGCTGGTGAACCCTGAGCTCTCCGACAGCGCGGTCAAGCAGGTCGAGGAGACCTTACAGGTCGAGGTCGTCAGGGGCGAGATCGCGGGGTACAAGACCGTTGGCTCGGTATGCGCCGTCACCAACAAGGGCATGCTGTGCCATCCCGCCACATCCAAGGACGAGCTCAAGACGCTCAGCGAGCTGTTCAAGGTCCCGGCGGCCATCGGAACGCTGAACTATGGCGCACCGGTCATAGGGGCGTGCCTGGTGGCCAACTCCAAGGGCGCGGCGGTAGGCTTCCGCTCCACCCCCATCGAGCTGGGCAGGACCGAGGACGCGCTGTACCTCTGAGAAAGAAACCTCTTCTGATCATTTCTTAATTGTCAGTGTAGCGGTGCTTCTCGCAAAAGCGCCCCTTCATGTAAAAAAGAATTGTCATGGGTCCGCTGTCGGGAGCCTCTGGCCGACGGAACGCAGCGGTCGTTCTCATTCCCCTCGCGGCCTATTCGCCCTCCAGCTCTCGACGAGCTTGACGGCCTCTGAATATGGGTCGTCGGCCTCGGAGACGGCGGTCACCACGAAGAAGCCGTCCACGCCGGTGCCGGCCAGCCGAGGGATGTCGGCCAGCTTGACGCCCCCGCCGACCACGACCGGTATGGGGCTGAGACGGGCTAGCTCGGCGATCTCGTCGAAGCTCCTGGTTATCACCCTTCCATCAAGGCCAAGGCCACAATCCGGTTTGGTGCTCGTCTCATGCAAGGGCCCGGCCCCAAAATAGTCGATCTGTCCTACGTCCGCGCTCTTGATGTACTCGAACAGGTCGTGCGTCCTGGCCGAGAGCCCGATGATGGAATCCTTCCCTAGGTATTCGCGGCACACATCGACCGGGATGTCCGACTGCCCCACGTGGATGCCGTCCACCCTCACCCCTCGCCTCCTTGCGGCCAGGACCACGTCGAGCCGATCGTTCACCAGCAACGTGACCCGGTCGGAGAGCCCCGTCTCGGCGATCACGTCGGCCGCCTGCGCCGTCAGCTCGATCAGTTCGCGGGCCGAGGCCGTCTTGGAGCGTATCTGAACGCAGGTGAAGCCCGCTTCGATCGCGTCCCTGACGATCTGGGGAACGGGACGGCCCCTTGTGTTCTCCGGCCCCACCACCAGATAGGCCGAGATGTCCAGATGGCCCCTCATGACCGTCCGTCCAGGATGTTGTTGACCTTGTCCACCTTGGCCTGGATCATGTTGCTGAACCCCGGCCTGACATCGGCCTTTAGCACGACCTCCGTGCGTATACCCTTGGAGGCTAGAACGAAGGTCGCATCCTTCACGACCTTCATGACCTCGTCCCACTCGCCCTCGATCTCGGTGAACATGGACGTCGTTCGGTTCGGAAGGCCCGAGGCGCGGATGACCTTCACGACCTCGGCGACCTCGGCCGACAGCTCGTCGCCCACTCCTATGGGCGCGATGGCCACCGCCACCAGCGTGTTCATTCCCCCACCTCCTCAAGCTCGAACGGATTGTTGGCGATTTCCTCGGCGGTGGCATTGTACAGCTCGTCGAGGAAGAAGGTCTGGAAGCTTCCCGGACCCTCCGCTCTCCGCTCGGCACGGCTGGCCGCCAGATTGAACACCGCATGCCCGGTGAGCGCCGCGATGAACGGCGAGGCCACCGCCGCATAAACCGCCATGACGCCGCCCAGCGCGCAGCCTGAGCCCGTTATCCTGTTCATGAAGTGGGAGCCTCCATAGGATAGCGCGACCACGGAACCATCCGTCACCAGGTCCGTCTCTCCGGAAGCGGCCACCGCCCCGCCGGTCCACCTCGCCAGCGCGACGGCGGCATCCTTGGCGGCCATCACGGTATCGGTGGAGTCCACTCCGCGAACGTTCGAAGCCTTGGTCCCGCCCTCCAATCCCCACAGTCCGGCCAGGGCCAGGATCTCCGAGGGATTGCCCCTGATGATGCTCGGCTTTTGTGCCTTGAACTGATGCAGCAGCTCGGTGCGAAGCGAACCGATGCCGATGGCCACCGGGTCCAGGACCCATGGCTTGCTGGCCTCGTGTAGTGCCCTCGCCGCCCGGGGCAGGGACTCCTCGTAGACCGGGAAGATCGTACCGACGTTAAGATAGGTAGCGCCCCCCGCCCTGGACAGGAACTCGGCCTCATCGGGCAAGTAGACCATGGCCGCGGAGCCGCCCACGGCGATCTGCGCGTTGGCCACCAGATTTATGGTCACGGTGTTGGTGATCGACCCGGCCATGGGGTTCGTCCGCTTGACGTCCCTTACCGCCTGGACGATCTGCTCCCTGATCTCCTCCATTCTATCCTGCATCATGTTTATCCTTCCGCTGGCATTACCCAGTTCAAGTCCTAATGGTATCATCTCAGCCCTGCGGTCGCCCGCATTTCGTTCGTTCTCACGAACAGGCACCCATTTGATTTCCGCGCCAGGGCGAACGCATCCAGGTACGAACGCCCGGCCAGGCGATCGTTCATAGAGGTCGCTCATCGCGCCATAGATGGCATCTCCCGGAGCTGCCGATCCCTGCCGATGTTGATGCCCTCGATGATATATGAAATGACGGCAAGGCCGGCAACATGCCCTGGCTTGTTGGGAACGAATGATGTCCAGCGCGTTAACTTTGGCCGCGGACACAGGTCTCTGGAATGGAGATGAATGGGGGGCATCCCCGTACGGCTCGATCGGCCCGCGAACGTTCCCAGAGTAGTAGGCAGGTGGTCTCGCCGAACGGTCCGACGATGCTCACGGGGAGAACACCCAGAACTCCGTTTGTGATGGGAGCTCGTCCCTGGTGAACTCGATCTCGTTACCCACCCTAAGGACGTCGTCCTCAGGTATGCCGTCGAGGAACTCGTCCATCGGGCTGATGGTGATCGACAGCCCGCCATAATGGAAGTGCATCGGCACCGCCACCTTGGGACGAACCCGCTCCACGAGCCTCCGGGCGGTGGCAGAATCGATGGTGAACACGCCTCCGACCGGAATGAAGAGAACGTCCACGCGACCCAAGCTCGCGATCTCCTCATCGGTGAGCTCCTGGCCGAGGTCGCCCAGGTGGACGAAGGATATGCCGTCCATCTCGAAGCGGTACACGATGTTGCGGCCGCGCTTGGCGCCCTCCTCCTCGTCATGGAACGTTGATATGCCGATGATCTGGAGGCCCTTGACCTCCCTCTCCCCCGCTTCCTTCACCACTGTGGGATCGCCATGGATTATTCGGGAGCAGTTGTGGTCAAAATGATCATGGGATATCAAGCAAATGTCCGCCTTTACCACCGGCGGTTTGATGCCAATGGACTTGCCGTCGTGTGGGTCCATCACCACAACGAGTCCGTCGTGGACCTCGAAACATGAATGGCCATGCCATGCGATCTTCAAATTCTCACTCCTTCAACACGGGCTTGACGAACACGGCTCCGCAGGACGGGCACCTGTCATCGGCGTCGGAGATCACTTCGTGACACTTCGAACATATGAACAGCTCGTCATCGTTCTTTCCATTCCTGCGCCGCGCCAACCATCTCCCCGCAGCGAGGGTGATCAGCAACGCGCCGATGATGGCCAGCGCCCAACCGACCATCTTCCCCATGCCGGGGCTGACGAGAAGGGCCGCAATGTATATGACGGCTCCGGTGGCGAGCAGCCCGACGGAGATGATGTCCATTTCTTGCGTATCTATGCCCGGATGGCTTTCGACCCCTTCGGAAGCGGCTTCCGATGTCAGGTCCTCGACATGCTCGGTAGGGGGGGCGTCGATCGGCTCCTCCTTAGATGCAACCTCGGGCAAGGCCTCGTCAACCGCGGGGCTTGCCTCAACGCCATCCTGCCCGACCTCGACATCGGCCTGCTCCTCACTAGGGATGCTCAGCTCTTCGGGCGGGACGATCTCTTCCTCGGTCATGACCTCTTCCGCAGGCGGATCGGCGACCTCGGGTAGCGTCTCGTCCTCCATCGGGACGGGCTCGATGGCGGGCGCGACGTCGACGTCCTGCGCGACCTCGACCGGTCTGGCGGGAGGCCTGATCTGGATCTCCTCGGGCTTCTTGATGGTCAGCTCGATGCGGCCGATGGTGCTCTGGTCCATCTCGCTTATTGTGCCGCGGCCAAGCTGCTCAAGTGCGCTAACCTTGTCGAGCCATTCATCCGAAGCGGCGCTGAAATCCCATCCACAGAAGTCACATTGATGGGTTCCCAGGCGATTTTTCAGTCCGCATCGAGGACACTCCTCGTGCCCAGAATCCGTCTCCATCCAATCTTCCAGTCAGAGGAATCAGCGTACCTGATAATAATCCTTTCATCAAATTAGCTAGATGAAAAATACCCTCATTGAAGGCCTCCAACCCGCTCTGGCCTGGAAGTCTTATATAGGAAACAACAGGTTTTGCTCTCTGGATGAGGACCCTTGTCATCTGCGTGGACCGAGATGACGATTTCGGCACCAAGGCGGGGCTCAACTCACCGTTCATCGGACGGGAGGAGAACCTCAACGCAGCTGTGGCGCTGGGCCTCAAGGACCCCGAGGACTCTGACACCAACACCCTGATGGCGGCCATAGGTCGTTACGATGAGATGGTGAAGCGCGGGATGGACGTGGAGATCGCCACCATCTGCGGCGACATCAAGGTGGGCTACGAATCGGATTTGGCCCTGACGACGCAGCTGGAATACGTCCTGGCGAAGGTCAAGCCGGACCGGGCGGTCCTGGTCTCCGACGGCGCAGAGGACGAGTACATCTATCCGATCATCTCCTCCCGGGTGAAGATCGATTCGGTCCGGAAGGTCTATGTCAAGCAAGCGCCCACCGTCGAGAGCACCTACTACGTCCTGGTCAAGATGCTCAACGATGATAAGTTCCGAAAGAGGATCCTCGTGCCGCTCGGTCTCGCCCTAGTGGTGTTCGGAGCGTTCGCCCTCCTTGACCCGCTGTATCAGCTGATGAACGATGTATCGGACGTCTCCTTCACCAACATGGGTCTGGCGATGATATGGCTGGTCGTCGGCGCCTATCTCTTGGCGTTCGCATATAAGGCGGGCGATCGTCTGAAGCACATCTCGCTCGAGGTCGGTAAGGCGGTCCGTTCCGGCTCCGCCCTCATCCCCTTCGCCATCCTGGCGGTGCTGCTGTTCCTGTTGGGCATCCTGTACGGCTTCGATGCGGCCACCCGGTCGCCGGAGTTCGATCTGACCCAGCAGGTCCTGCTGTTCGCCGGCGGCACCCTCTGGCTATGGGTGTTCTCCTTCTTCACTTACCAGATCGGGCTGTTGACCAACACCATGCTGTCCCGGGGAAAGCTGGCGTACTCCACCCTGGTCGCTTCCGTGACCGTCTTCGCGATCGGTTTCATCATACAGGGCGCTCTGGACGCGGCGCAGATCTTCTTCGGCTTCGGAGACTACGATCAGGTGGTGGTGTTCCTGGAGGTCCTCACCGGTTTCCTTCTGGCGGTCTTCGGAGGGCTGCTGAACGCCTCCTTCCAGCCTATCGGCGAGGAGGAGGGCAACGGCGAGCCCCAGCCCACGGACACCTTGGAGTGAGGGCGATGGACTTCAAGGAATGGGAGCCGATCTACGAGGACATAGTCGAGGAGTTCGGGTTCTCACGTCAGGCTGATGAAGAGGCTGCCAGGTTGCTCGATAGCCTTCTGGAGAAGAAAGAGCTGTATCCACTGGAGCTGCTCCGGAGGAGGATATCGGACGGCGTGACGGTATACGGCAACGCCCCGCGGTTGGAGGAGGAGCTTCCCTCGGCCGATCTGTCGGGAATGGTCATCGCTGCCGACGGCGCCACCTCGGCGCTCATGCGCGTGGTCGGTCGAGTGCCCGATATCATCGTCACCGACCTCGATGGCGATGTGGCCGATCAACTGGCCGCCAGCGCCCAGGGCGCGATCGTAGTGGTCCACGCACATGGGGACAACATGGAGGCGCTGAAGCGTTACGTGCCCCGTTTCTCCGGACCGGTCATGGGGACGACGCAAGCGAGGCCGTTCGGTCGTCTACATAACTTTGGCGGTTTCACCGACGGTGACCGCGCCGTGCTCATGGCGAGGCATCTGGGGGCATCGGTCCGGCTGATCGGCTTTGACTTCGAGGAACCGCGGTCCAAGGAAGGACGCGATAGCGAGGTGAAAAGGAGAAAGCTATCGTGGGCCCGCCGTCTCATATATGGATAAGTGGTCTGGAGGAGAGGAAGCAGGCCTTCTACCTTCTTGCTCGCTGAACGGAACCGGACTAGGAAAAAGGCCCTAATCGCTCCCAATTTCTGATGTCCCAGCGGTCGAGGCCAGTCGGCCCCGTGAGCCCCTATATAGCAATTGATATCATATCGTTTAGATAAATAATCTGGCCATTAGTCAGCTTACTTAAATATAATGAAAAATCATTATATAGCATAATAGCGATTAGTCTGGCCGTATCCCCCCACAGGGTATTCATCTTGGGGCATGGAGGATATTTATATGGAAGGAACCGCAAAAGCTGCACCCGCTGCAGGCAAGAGCGGCATGAACAAGAAGGTCCTAGCAATAGTTGTCGTGGCCATCTTGATTGTCGCTGCCGTCGGCGCTGTTCTGCTACTGGGCGGAGGTAAGGCCCAGTATGATCCCGATGTGTTCCGCTATGGTACCATCGGTGGGAATCATGAAAGCCTCGATCCCGCGGTCGATTATGAGACCGTCGGAGGAGAGATCCTACAGAACGTCTACGAGACCCTGGTCTTCTACAACGGAGCTTCATCCTCTGACCTGAAGCCCATGCTCGCGGCTGAGATGCCGTGGATCTCCGAAGACGGATTGACCTACAACTTCACCCTGAGGCAGGGCGTGATGTTCAGCGACAACAAGACCGAGATGACCGCTGAGGATGTCAAGTACAGCTTCGACCGCGGCCTCCTGCTGAACGACCCCCACGGCCCGTTCTGGATGTATGGCGCTTATCTCATCCCTGACTACTACGACTATGGCATGGCCAGCTTCGACTCCGCTGGGAACATGGTCATGACTGAGGAGAGCATCACCCAGGAGATGTGCGACGCTGCCATCTGGGCCAAGGGCAAGTACGAGGTCCAGTTCAACCTGACCACGCCCTACGCGCCCTTCCTGAGCGCTCTGGCGTTCAACGCCGGTTCCATCGTCTCCAAGGCCTACGTCGAGGAGCACGGCGGACTGACCAAGGCCGGCTACGACCACATGGCCTCCAACACCTTCGGCACTGGACCTTACGTGCTCGAGGAGTACAAGGTCGACAGCTACTACAAGCTGGTCGCCAACGAGGCCTACTGGAGAGGCGTTGCCAACATCAAGACCGTCATGATCGAGATGATCCCTGACACCAACTCCAGGATCATGGCCCTCAAGAACGGCGAGCTCGACGCCGCCTACGTCCCGAGGGACCAGATCGGATCCGTCGAGAATGTCGAGGGCCTCATGATCAACAAGGGCAACCCGACCTTCAACATCGACTTCCTGGGTCTGAACCTGAAGATCAACAAGACGGGCCTGGACCCCTCCCTGACCAACGTTCCATCGGACTTCTTCGACGACAGGAACGTTAGGCTGGCCTTCATGCACGCCTTCAACTATGGTCTGTACATCAACGAGACCATGCAGGGCATGGCCATCCAGCCCAACGGTGCCATTCCCAAGGGAATGTTCGGCTACAGCGACGATGTCCCCAAGTACAACTACGACCTCGCCAAGGCCAAGGAGTACCTTGAGACCGCTGAGACCAACTGGGTCGAGCAGGGCTTCAAGCTGGAGGTCTTCTTCAACAACGGCAACACTGCCAGAGAGACCGCCTGCATGCAGATCAAGGCTGGACTGGAGGCTCTTGCCCCTGGAAAGATCACCGTGACCGTTACTGGTCTCGAGTGGTCCAAGTACCTTGACTACAGAAAGGATGGCCAGATGCCTGCGATGTTCCTGGGCTGGGCTCCCGACTTTGCCGACCCTGACAACTACCTGCAGCCCTTCTACCACTCTGCTGGTACCTATGCGTCCATGATCGGGTACTCTAACGCTACCCTCGACGCTGCGATCGAGGCGGCTGCTGTCGAGCTCGACCCGGAGGTCAGGGCCCAGATGTACGAGGACCTCATGTACGACATGTACGAGGAGGCCCTCTTCGCATGGACCGCCCAGGCGACCAACTTCTTCGTCGGCCAGGACTACATCCAGGGTTATTACTTCAACCCGATGTTCTCCAACCTCTACTACTACGATCTGGACAAGCCGGACACCCTAGATGAGGAATGAGCGCAGACGAGAAGTACAAACCATTTCCCTTCTCCCTTTTTTGAAACAGTCGCGAATCATATCGATCTTTGCGTCATTAGTAGTATCCGAAAAAAGATTGCACATCTGGCTAATTACTATCAATTGGAAGAAAATAAACAGTTTCTTATAGCAATGAGATGTTTTCTGGGGCGGTACTAATGCGGCTGTCCAGATATATCATTCGAAGACTGCTGTTGGTCATACCTGTGTTGCTCGGCGTTTCGATTTTCATATTCACTCTCACAAGGCTTACTGGCGACCCTGTAGCCGCATATGTCAACGAAAAAATGACCTTTGCGCAGATTGAGCAGGTAAGAGAGCAGTATCACCTTAATGATCCACTTCCGCAGCAATATTTGTACTGGCTACAAGGGATAATACAGGGCGATTGGGGCTGGTCCAAGACAGCTGCTATGCCTGTACTGGACGCGATACAGTATTACTTCCCGGCGACGTTCGAGCTTGCTGTCATCAGCATCCTCATCGCGGTGATAGTCGGCATTGCCCTGGGAACAAGATCGGCGATCCACAAGAACAAGCCCTTTGACCATGCCACTCGTGTCGTATCTCTGATAGGGGTTTCCATCCCGGTATTCTGGCTAGGTCTATTGCTCCTTCAGTTCTTCTACTTTGAACTGAATCTCTTCCCGGTGAAGGGGCGTGTCAGTGATTCGTTCATCATTGCAAGAACCCTGCCAGCCGGCCCTACGGGATTCTATACGATCGATTCGCTTCTAGCCGGTAATTTTGCCTTATTCGGTGATGTCCTCTGGCATCTGGCATTGCCTGCCATCACGCTATCGTTCGGAAGCATAGCGGTCATCCTGCGTATGCAGAGGAACAGCATGCTGGAGGTGCTCAGTCTCGATTATATCAAGACTGCTCGGGCCAAGGGGCTGGACGAATCGACGGTCATCAACAAGCACGCCAGGAGGAACGCTTTGATACCCACCACGACGGTGGTCGGCCTATCGTTCGGCGCGTTGCTGGGCGGCGCGGTCCTTACCGAATCGATCTTCTCATGGCCAGGTCTGGGCAGATGGTCGGCCGCATCCATCACCAGAATGGACAGCGCATCGATCCTGGGATTCTGCTTGATCGTGGCCTTCATCTATGTCATGGTCAACCTCATCGTCGATATACTGTATGCCTATCTGGACCCCCGCGTGAGGCTAGGGTGATAACATGGCCGTAAAAGCGAAAGCAAGGTCGCAGTGACCATTGAAGCACCGCAATCGTCTCGGTTTATCGATGATTTCAAGGCAGAGCTCAAGCCTCGCTTGAGAGAATTTAGGAACTCCCTCGGCCTCATCAGGGAGAACTGGACCGCAATGATGGGCATCGTCATGGTCCTGTTCATCGTTCTAATGGCGTTGTTCGCCCCGTTCCTGGCGCCACCTCAGACGGCAGGGGACCCTATGCAGATACCTGCCGACCTGTCACTTCCCAAGCCACCGTTCCAGGAGGGCCTCCCCTTACTGGGGACGGGCGGAAATGGCATCGACATCTACTACGGTGTGGTATGGGGCGCTAGGACGACCGTTGTTACCTCTCTATACGTCGTGTTGACCGCCGCGCTCATAGGCCTTGTTCTGGGCGGCCTCGCCGGCTTCTACGGCGGAAAGATCGACGAGATCATCATGCGGTTCACCGACATCTTCCTCTCCATGCCAGCTCTGATCCTGGCCATGGCCATCGCCTCCATTCTGACGAAGAACTTGGAGAATATGATGTTCGCATTGATCATCGTATGGTGGCCATCATATGCACGTCTCATACGAGGCCAGGTGCTCTCGGTCCGTGAGAACACATATGTGGAGGCGTCAAGGGCCATCGGATGCAAGAGGAACCGCATACTGTTCAAGCACATCATTCCGAACTCCATCTCCCCCCTCATCGTCAGCATCACCCTTGACCTCGGCGCGGTCGCACTGGTCTCGGCCAGCCTGAGCTACATTGGCTTTGGTGTCGGACCTGGTTACGCGGAATGGGGTCGGATGATCTCCGACGGGCAGAGGTGGTTCTTGAGCACCATCACGTACAATGGCGTCTCCTACACACCCTGGTGGGCACTGGTGTTCCCTGGACTGGCGCTATTGATATTCACCATGGGGTGCAGCCTGATAGGCGATGGTCTGAGGGACATTCTTGATCCAAGGTCGAGGAGGGGATGAGATGGCGTCGGATAGCAAGGTCCTGGTGGACATTGACGACCTGTACCTCAATTTCTACACCAAGGCAGGCGTGGTAAAGGCGCTCGACGGCATCGACCTGACCATCTATAAGGGCGAGACGCTGGGCCTGGTGGGCGAGTCCGGTTGCGGCAAGAGCGCAACGGCCAACTCCATCATGCGTTTGGTCCCATCGCCTCCAGGCAAGATCGAGTCTGGTCGGATCATGTTCTTCATGGACGATGAACTGGTCGAGAGGCAGAAGAACATTGAGGCGATCGCCGAGCAGAGCGGAGATCTGCCCGCGGACCTGGAACAGGAGAAGGAGAACCTGCAGGACCAGCTCTCGGCCCTCGAGGTGGCCCGCAAGAAGTGGGTCGAATATCGCCTATTGAAGAAACAGAAGGGCAAGGACGATCCCGAGGTCGCGGCCGCTCTTGAACGGTTATCCGAGGAGCTAGCCCAGTACGACATCGTCACGAAGCCGGCCGAGGAACTGCGGGCCGTGCGCGGCAATGCCATCTCCATGATCTTCCAGGAGCCGATGACCTCTCTCAACCCGGTCTTCACCGCCGGCGAACAGATCTCCGAGGTCATGTTGCTTCACGAGCCTCGTCAGCTGGCGGCCGCCGCCATCCAGCGGATGGATGCCATAGAGAACGCACTGAACGAGGGCAAGCGCGCCAAGATGGTGATGAACGGGAAGGGCAAGCCCAGCTGCTCGGAGTGCGGTACCGAGCTCGACGGCCGTGCGGAGCTGTGCCCGGACTGCGGCAGCTATCTCGGCAGCAAGAGCGCGAGCCAGATACGCTTCCAGAACTCCTCTGGCCGCCGCTACATGAGAAAGGTCATCAACGATCCCCATTCATTCGAACTCTATCTAACGGGCAAGCTGCCCATCCTGCGCCGCTACAAGAAGCTGCTGGAGCGGGAAGCGATGGAGAGGGCCATAGACGTCCTCAAGCTGGTGAAGGTCCCCGACCCCGTCAACGTCGCCCGTTCCTACCCGTACGAGCTGTCAGGCGGCATGCAGCAAAGGGTCATGATCGCCATGGCCCTGGTGTGCAGGCCTCAACTGCTCATCGCCGACGAGCCGACGACGGCGCTCGACGTCACCATACAGGCTCAGATACTGAAGCTGATGAGGGAGCTGCAGACGGAGATGGACACCACCATCCTGATGATCACCCACAACCTGGGGATCATCGCCGAGATCTGCGACCGCGTGGGGGTCATGTACGCTGGTACCATGGCTGAGATATGCGAGACCGATGAGCTGTTCAGAGAGCCGCTCCACCCCTACACCCAGGGGCTTCTCTACGCCATACCCAGGACCGATCAGGACCTGCCTCGACTAGAAACGATCGAAGGGGCGGTGCCCAATCTGGTCAAGCCGCCGTCCGGCTGCCGCTTCCATCCCAGATGTCCTTATGCCATGCCCATCTGCTCCCAGGAGAAACCGAAGATGATGGCCATCCGGCCGAACCACCATGTGGCATGCCACCTCTATCAGGAGGGATCCAAGTGAGCGACGACATTCTCATTGAAGCTCATAACCTAAAGAAGCACTTCCCCATCCGGGGCGGAATGTTCTCCAAGGGAGGTCGTGCCGTCAGGGCGGTCGATGATGTCTCTTTCTTCATTCGAAAGGGCGAGACCCTGGGACTTGTCGGGGAATCGGGATGCGGGAAGACCACCACAGGCAGGGCGATGCTCCATCTTACCCGGCCCACGGGCGGAAACATCTACTGGAAGCTGCCCCATGACCTGAGGAAGAAACTGTCAGCGATGGAGGATCGACGCTCCAGGGCCGAAGAGCGCCTCATGAAGGAGCGGGAGCTGCAGCCCCAGGACCTTGAGGACATCAAGCTGCGCCGGTCGCTATATCGTCTCCCTGGCGGCGACGAGCTGCAGGCGGTCGACCAAGAGCTGGCGAAGTTCAACAAGGAGCACTCTCTAGAAGGGATGGACGAGGAACGGCTCAGGCTCATGAGGAAGAACATGCAGATCGTGTTCCAGGACCCATATTCCTCGCTGAATCCGCGCATGCTCATCAAGGACATCATCACCGAGCCGCTGCTCGTGCACGGCGTCGCCCATGGGGAGGAGATGAGGGAGCGCGCTCGCGCCATGATCGACGCGGTCGGCCTCAACCCAGAGCACCTGTACCGCTACCCGCACGAGTTCTCTGGAGGGCAGCGACAGCGCATCGGCGTGGCCAGGGCGCTCATGCTCAACCCTGAGCTGATCGTGCTGGACGAACCGACGTCGGCCCTGGACATGTCGGTCCAGGCGCAGATCCTCAACATGCTGAACGACCTGCAGCGGAATTTCGGACTGACATACCTCTTCATCTCCCATGACCTCAGTACTATCCACTACATGTGCGATCGTATCAATGTCATGTACCTAGGAAAGGTGGTCGAGTCGGCTCCGCGTAACTCGCTCTTCGCCAAGCCCACCCATCCGTACACGCAGGCGCTACTGGCGTCCATCCCCGTGCCGGACCCGGCCAAGAAGAAGCAGCGCGTGCCCCTGGCGGGCGAGATCCCGTCCCCGGCCAATCCGCCGTCCGGCTGCCGCTTCCACACCCGGTGCAAGTTCCGCGAGGCGATCTGCGAGACCACGGCCCCTCCGCTGGTCAGGGTGGGAGAGGACCACTTCGTCGCCTGCCATCTGTGCAACGGCTCCTGAGCGGACATGGCGCAGAAAAGGCGGATCGAGGTCCCTCGCACCGTCCACGAGGATGAGCCGGATGACGAGGGTCCGGGATGGAAGGACTGGTTCCTCCGCGATTACGCGCGGTACTGGTACTGGATAGCCATGGGCTTCCTGGACATCCTCATATACTTCCAGCTGCAGTGGTCGTTCGGCATAGACTGGAAGATAGCGTTGTTCCTCGCCGGATTGGCCCTTGCGGTCCAGGTGTACGCCTATATCCGCATATGGGGTGATGGAGGACCATTAGGCCGCAACGATTGACCGCTCTTTCAGCGCTCGTATGTAACATATAGGGGTGTTACATCACTCAATCCATCCTGCCATATATACTCCGCTCTAACGTCTGATAATGTTTAATTACCAGGCCGTCCAATGCTAACTGCATGTCGGTGGTTAGTATGGAGGAGCTTGTCTCAGCGTTGAGGGCAACGTTGGGCGAGAAGGGGATGCAGGATTGCGACATCGAACGCCTGGCTGATTATATCATGAGCTTCTTCGGCTACACGGATGCGGTGATCGACAACCGTTTGACGTCCGAGGACAGAGACGTGTTCTACATGCTGGAGGAAGAAGGCCTGGTCACGACGACCGAGGAAGAGGTGCACCTCAAGAAGGGCAAGATGTGGCGCATCCACTACTGGATCCTCAAGAAGGACCAGATCTTCCGCTTGGCGGCCATGCCCGTGAAGAAGGAGGACGAGGTCGACGAGGCTGCCTCCATCTACGACAACATGTCCAGCGAGGTATGGGCCCGGGAGACCAATAGCCAGGCTCTTTGAGCCCAAACCCCTTTACACATTTCTTTAATAGTGTGAGAGCGTTAGAGCGGCCCGAGGCTGCGAATGGACAACCTTCTGGTCATCCTCATAGTTATCGCCATTATCATCGGTTACGTCTCCTTGATGACCTATCTCGACCGCCGCAAGGTGCTCGAGAGGTACAACATGAGCTCGTGGTACGGGTTCATCATGTTGAGGACCGGGCGAGGCCAGAGGTTCGTCGATATTCTCGCCAAGCCGAAGCGGTTCTGGCACGGCTTCGGCTATCTGGCCAAGGCGATATGTCTCATCGTCATGATCTCCATCATGGCGCTGCTCATCTGGGAAGCGTCCCTGGTGACCAACATACCGGCCGATCAGGCACCCACATTGGACATGCTGGTCGGGCTTCCAGGCATCAACCCCCTCATCCCGCTGTGGTACGGCATACTGGCGCTCGCTGTCGGCGTGGCCGTGCATGAGATCGGCCATGGCATCATGACGCGCGTGTCCGGCATGAAGATCAAGTCGATGGGACTGCTGCTCTTCATCTTCCCCGTGGGAGCGTTCGTCGAGCCTGACGAGGAAGCGCTAGTGAAGGCCGACAAGAAGGTCCGCACCAGCGTTTACGCTGCCGGACCGGCCACCAACATCGTGCTGGCCCTGTTCTGCGCATTCCTATTCTCCACGGTCATGGTCGGCTCGGCGGAGGTGGCCCACGACGGGCCGGTCCTCACGACCGTGTATGGCGGCACCCCTGCCGACCTGGCCGGTCTGCGCAGCGGATACCAGATCGTATCGATCAACGGTGTGGAAGTGTCGTATGCCGACCTGTACGACCTCGACGCTCCCGAGCCAGGCACGCCGATGTCGCTTACCTATTACTTCAATGGAGAGGAGCATACCACCACGGTGCATTCGGGCATCGTGGTCCTGAGCATCAGCGAAGGGCTCCCGGCGGCCGAATCGGGCCTTCAGGCCGGCATGGTCCTCTACTCGATAAACGATATCATCCTGTACAACGAAGGCGACTTCCGAGCCGTGCTCAATGAGCTGACGCCCGGCGAGACGTACCCGATCGTCGCTATGGAGTATGACGAGGCAACGGCGTCCTATGTCATCAGCGAGAGCGTCAAGAGCATTACTCCGGTCAACCGGGCCGATCACGTCGTGGGAGGGGCCAATATGGCCTACCTGGGCGTGACCTCGCTGTACCTGGGAACGGGCATCATGGACCCCCAGGCCGTCCTGGACAGCATGGCCAACCCCTATGCCGGCGCGGACTCTCTCGACGATTACTTCTCCTCCACGCTGTACTACATCGCGCTGCCCTTCTCCGGCCTGCAGCCCCTCGACGGCGTCTACCGCGACATCTTCGTCCCGGGAGGCATGTTCGCTGGCTGGGACAACGATGTGTTCTGGGTCACCGCCAACTGCTTCTACTGGATCTTCTGGATCAGCCTGATGCTGGGCATGACCAACGCTCTACCGGCGGTCCCGCTCGACGGAGGCTTCCTGTTCCGCGACTGGATCGACACCCTCGTACGGAAGGTCAAGAAGGGCATCAGCGAGGAGGAGCGCGAGAGGGTGGTATCGTCCATCTCCTACACCTTCATCCTGCTGGTAGTGTTCCTCATCGCCTGGCAGCTGATCGGTCCGAGGCTGTTCTAACGGTCATGCGCGGACGCAGGCCCGCTCGTGCTGGTTGCATCGTCCGCATCGGTCGTAGTCGAGGGCCTGCCAGTTCGATGTCACCTCGAAGACCTCGCCGCAGCAAGTGCACCGCTTGAACGCCACCAAGGCCGGGGTGAACCTATCGCATTCGGTCACCCTTTGGCCGGTGTTGTAGATGCACAGCTCGGCCGAGCAATTATCGCACATGCTGCGCCGGCTGAGCTTGATGTAGACGTTGTCACGCACCTGCACGCGCCCCATGATCCGCACCTCGCGCAACGTCAATCGCTTTCTCATGCTATATAAGGCTTGGACCTTGCATGTACGTGAGGCGAAGTATCGAGTTCGAAAAAAGAGAAGTTGTTGGGAAGAGGTTTCAGTGTATGACGTTGCGCTTCCGGTCCCTGAGCTCCCCCAGCTTGCCCTTGTTCCATCCCCGGGTCTTGGAGAAGAAGCCGGTGACGCGGGTGATGCCCTCGACGTCGGGCGAGCCGCAGCTGGGGCACGTTTCCGACATGCCGCGGTGGGTGCGGTTGCACGACAGGCAGGAAGTGAACTCCGGCGAGAACGAGATCTGGGCGTTCTGGGTGGACTCGAAGGTCTTCTTCACGAAGGCCGCGATGCTCTCCGCCGGCGGCTTCGACTCCCCGAGCCACACATGGCCCATGGAGCCCGCGTCGATGAGCGGGTGGAACCTGCCCTCTATCTTGACGCGGTCGATGGCCGAGACGTCCGCCCCCACGTTCAGGAGGGTCGAGTTGGTGTAGTAGATCTCGCCGTTGCTCTTGTTCCCCCTGATGACCGTAGGGGCCTGCAGCGGGAAGTACTTCATGTCCAGCTTGGCGAAGCGGTACGCGGTCGACTCGGCCGGCGTCTGCTCCAGGGGCATCTTGATGCCATATTCCTCTCCGATGCGCTCCGCCTCCTGCTTCATGTAGCTGATGACCTTGAGGCCGAACATCATGGCCTCCTTGCTCTCATGGAGCTGCTTGCCGACATGATACTGCACCATCTCGTTGAGGCCGACCATGCCCACCAGGAAGGAGGACTTGTCGATGCGGTAGTAGGGCTCGCCGTCCAGGTTCATGGTCAGCAGCGAGAGCGGACCGTTCTTCCCCATGTTCAACAGCTGGGTGATGAACTCCCTCTTCTGGATGTGCGCCTGGGCCACCATCTCGATCCTCTCGGTGAGGAGCTGGAACAGCTTGGTGTCGTCCTGATGCGCCTCATAGGCGATGCGGGGCAGGTTGATGGTCACGTTCTGCATGGCCGAGTAGCGCATCTTCCAGGGGGTCTTGGCATCCTCCAGGTCGCTCTCCTCCAGCTTGAAGGTGAGGCGGCAGCACTCCGAGATCTTGGCCGTTCCGCCACGGTCGAACACGAAGTAGGTGTTTCCCTTCTCGGCCGCGACCTTGGAGATCTGCAGGAGGAACTCTTCGTGCCCCTCGGTCCGGAAGAACTTGTCCGTCATGTGGACGTTGGGCTTGGGGAAGAAGAACGGCCTGCCCATGGCGTCGCCCTCGAGGTACACATCGAAGAGGGCTTTGACGAACCTCTGCGCCTCCGGCAGGTAGTCGTCGTAGGGCTTGCCGGTGAACACCCCGCCTGGGCCGATGGCCGGAACGCCGGAGAAGTGGTCAGGGATCTCCCAGTACAGGTTGAGGTCGGAGAAGATGGATTGACCTCCGCGAGCCACCGCCTGCTGGGCGAACTCGTAGACGAGGATCTGCGCCAGCTGCTTCATCCTCTTGTCGTCCACGTCGACCAGGTATGGGGCTAGGAACAGGTTGAAGGCGTCCCATCCGATGGCCCCGGCGAAGTGGCCCTGCAGGGCCGCCGAGAACTTGATTATCTGCTCTATGAGCACCTCGGGGTGCTTGGCCGGCTTCGCTATGGACAGGGCGTTCGGAAGGTTGAGGCCGAACTTCTTGACATATTCTATTGACTGCCCGGAGCAGTAGGGGCGGTCGATCATGCCCAGGTCGTGAAGGTGGATGTCACCGCGCATGTGCGCGTCGGCGAGATCCTGGCTGAACACCTCGAGGAGGGCGAACTCCTTCTTGATGTTCTCGGCCAGCGTCAGGTTGGTGGCCTCGGGGCCGTGAGGAACGTTGGCGTTCTCCTTGTTGGGTGCCATGATGATCTCGCGGGCGTCATAGAGCGGCACGCCGAGGCGGGTGTGCTGCTTGCGTATCTTGGACAGCCCGTACTCGACCAGCTTGGCATTGGTAAGTTCACGGATGAGCGGCGCGGTGACGAACTCAATCTCGAGCTCGGAGATCATCTTCTCCACCTCCCTAGCGACGATGGAGGCAGCATCCTCGCTTATGGTGGTCTCCCTCATGAGCGCGTCGTAGATCTTGACACGGTCCCACTTCTTGAGCTCCTCGTCCGAGGTCCTCACGAACAGGGTGAGTTCGGTCGACTCCTTTTCAGAGCCGAAGTCGGTCGTTTTCTGTATCGATTCAGTAGCTTTCATTATCACACTGCCCCATACTATGCTTGTTCTAAATTACAGCAAACGGGTCTATCCATCGTGGGGTTTAAGAGGATTTTTTGAACTGGAGCTGGTAAATATCGATGGACATTTTCGGACATTCCATCGATATTTGTTACCAGGTCTGTTATCAGGCATATGCCCCCAGCTCATGATATTTCCTCAGGTTACGGTCATATTAAGCCTATGCATCACTAATTCCGTTCCACGGGCCGATATCAGAGAACGACCGTTGTTCCAGTGGAAATCGTGCTTTCGGACCCCGGTACGAGGTTTTGAGCGGTCAAGCCTGCTTCCGGAACGTTCCGGCGGCAACCGTCGCGAGATCGCCGGACCACGATGCGGTCGACCTGCCCGTCGTGGGCGGCGGTCCTCACCTATCTGCAGTATAATCGCCAGGGCGGGCACCCGGATCGAGCCAGTCAAATATTGCTCCCAGGAAATGTCAAGGAAGCTATTTATTTACCATATCTGTTACCATATTGGTTACCAGATGTTCAACCCAGACAAGCGCATGAGGGACATGATATTCGAGATCCTGCGGACCGAGGGAATGTCCATCAGCGCATTATCGAGGGCGATGGAGGAGCAGGGAGTGAGCATCCACCGGCTCATCCTGACCGGATACCTTAGGGCCCTGACCGACCTCAACGAACTGAAGGAGAAGGAGGTCCCTCCCGCCAAGATCTACATCCCGGCCAAGGCCAAGGAGAAGGACATCTATGAGCTGGTGGGCGAGCACGCCCGTCTGATCGCCTCCGGCAAGGACGCTGACCAGCTGATCGTGTACGCGCTCAATCGCCTGTTCAAGCGTCCGGTCTTCTTCGAGGAGCTGAAGCACGCCGGGGTCAAGAACCCTACTGCCTTCCGGCAGGCCGAGGGAGATGAGAGGAGCGAGGCGATGCGGATCCTCAGGCGCCTCAAGTGGAAGGTGCCCGAGACCAGCCCCGCGTTCGTAGCCGACCCTCCAGAGGACCCGACGCTTCTGGAGAACCTGCTCTGCAACATCCTGTGCGAGAGACTTGACTATGCTGCCCTGGTGTCGGAGAGCAAGCAGACCAAGCTCTTCTCGGACCTCCATTGAACTGGCGAGAACCTTTCGAACAGGGTTAATATATTTAACCTTGGGTACCATTCCGCCGGCATGAACTTGGATACTCTGGTATCCGATATCAGGCGCCATCCAGGCGTTACCAGGAAGGCCACCATCTCGGATGTCATCTCCTTCTTTCCCAACATGTCGATGGAAAACGTCCTCGCATCCTATGGTGAGGATGCTGCGGTGGTCGCCCATAACGATGACGCCCTCCTGCTGGCCGCAGATGGCATCATGGAGGCGCTGCTCAAGGCAAACCCGTTCAACGCGGGCTACTACGCCGTTCTGGTCAACCTCAATGACATATCGGCCATGGGAGGCATCCCACTGGCCATGGTCGACATCATCTCCATGAAGGATGAGAAGGTGTGCGCCCAGGTGATGAGGGGGATCGAGGCGGCGGTATCCAAGTTCGGCGTGCCCATCGTGGGCGGGCACACGCACCCCGACTGCGCCTACAACGCCATCGACGTCGCCATCCTGGGCACGGCCAGGAAGGACGAGGTCATCTACAGCCACACCGCCCAGGCAGGCGACGACATCATCATGGCCATGGACCTGGACGGAAGCTTTCCCCCGTCACTGCATTATGCCTGGGACACCACGTCCCACAAGGATAGCGCCACCTGCCGCCGGCAGATGCTGGTCATGAACGAGATCGGCAAGCGAAAGCTCGCTCGCTCCGGCAAGGACATATCGAACCCGGGCGCCATCGGCACGCTCGGGATGCTTCTGGAAACGAGCGGCAAGGGCGCGGTGGTGGACATAGAGAAGGTCCCGAGGCCAGCCGGCGTCGACCTGTCGCAATGGCTCCGGGCCTATCAGGGCTGCGGCTTCGTCCTGACATGCCCGGCCGAGAGCTCCCGACAGGTGATCGACATCTTCGCCGGGGTGGGCGTCACCGCCGCCGTGGTGGGCAAGGTCGATGACACCAACAAGATGGTCCTCCGCATGAACGGCGAGAGCGCCGAGGTGTTCGACTTCGCGGTGGACAAGATCACCGGCTGCGACCCCTCGAAGGTTCCGGGACCGAAGAAGTGTAAGTGCTAGGCCAGGGAGGTTGCCGCTCGGATTGGTGCGGGTGGTCCTGCAAGTTCCTTAGCCCCGCACCCCTCTGAGCGTTGGTAATCCACGGTAAGGCTGCTCCCGTCAGGGCCTGACCCGTTCCCCGTGACCATGACATGGCGCGCGACCCTCCGATCGCACCTCCATGACGCTTCCAACCCCATAGGACAGGGCCTCATTGTCACCGGCAGGGCCCGCACCGCTCCGGTTACGACGTCCTCCCCTGTCACCCCCGCTATCGACGTGGCGGTGTATAAGGGCGCGCCGAACGTCCCGGTCGAGCCTAGCGGGACTACAAACTGGCTATACGTATATATGGTTTCCGAAGCCGCGAGATGGTCCAGCAGGGGACGACGTCAGAAGCGCTTGGGGGACGTCCTCTCGCCGCCCCGGGTACAATAGTATATGTTCCTGAACCCGAGCTCCTCATGCACCGGGCACTTGCGGCAGACGCACTTCAGCTCTCGAGTGATGCAGTCGGGCGAACGGCCGTAGAAGCAGAACATCTTCTCGTCGCGGTCCCTTGCGCAGAGCGTGTAGGACGCGCAGTTCGGGCAGGAGCACCGGACGCGCATGGCTGTCAGTTCGGCCTTCCGCTTCTCAGGCGGCATGCGGTTCAGGTCGTCCAAGCGGCCCATGTCGTTCCCCTCTCCAGGGTCACTTCTCCTGCCGCATCGCCTTCTCGGAGCCGGCCGTGCAGAAGTAAATGTTCGTCAGCCCGGCCTTGTCGGCCACGGGACAGTCGGGGCAGATGCAGCCCTGTTCGGACTGGATGCATTCCGGGCTCTTCCCCAGGAAGCAGTATAGCCTCTCATCGTTCTCCGATGCGCACTGGGTGTAGGTAGGGCAGTCGGGGCAGATGCACTCTCCCTTCATGGAGGCGATCTCGTTCCGTCGCTCCTCTTCAGACAGAGCGTTCAGCTCGCTTTGGAGCTTCTCGAAGGCGTCCATAGCACTATCGGCTGACAAGAGGTTTGGGCATATATAACGATGAAGGTGACCTGTTGACGCTGGAGCGGGGGAAAGCATCATACATGGCGGGAACGCTACTCTATTCGCATCATGGTCGGCGATAAGCCCGAATGGTTGAGGGTCCGCCCCCCGTCCGGAGGCGCCTATGAGCGCATGCGCGCCGAGATCGGTGCTCGCGGGATCCATACGGTATGCGCATCGTCCCAATGTCCGAACAAGGGCGAGTGCTGGTCCCAGGGCCATGCGGCCTTCCTCCTTCTGGGCACGAGGTGCACCCGCCGCTGCGCCTTCTGCGCGGTGAGCAGCGGTCCTCCGGAGACGCTGGACCCTGGGGAACCGATCGCCCTGGGCGAGGCGGTCGAAGGGCTGGGGCTCGACCACTGCGTTCTCACCTCGGTCACGCGAGACGACCTCGAGGACGGCGGGGCCGGCCACTTCGCCGCCGCGGTGATGGCCATCCGGAAAAGGTCGTCGGCGACCATCGAGCTCCTCATACCGGACCTGGGCGCCCGGCGGGGGCCGCTCACCAAGGTGGTGGCCTCCGGGCCGGACATCATCGGGCATAACCTCGAGACGGTCAGAAGGCTGCAGGCGGCCGCTCGGGACCCGAGGGCCTCGTACGACACTTCGTTGGCGACGCTCGCCATGATCAAGGAGATCGACCCCGGCATGACGACCAAGAGCTCCTTGATGCTGGGGATGGGGGAGACCACGGACGAGGTCCTGGAAACGATGAGGGACCTCCGCGACGCCGGCGTGGACATCCTGTCGCTGGGGCAATATCTTAGGCCGAAGGGCGGACGGATGCCAGTGTCACGGTACGTCATGCCGGCCGAGTTCAAGGAGCTGGAGAGGGAAGCGTACGCGGCCGGGTTCCACAAGGTGGCCTCGGGGCCGTTGGTCCGCTCCTCGTACCGGCCGGGAGGTGCTATACGGTGCTGACGGACGATTACGACCCGCTGAAGGGGAGGATGCTGAATATACTGGACCAGGACGCCAATCTCGACGAGGAACTGGCGCCTCCGCTGGACGATGCCCTGCTGGAGCGCGCCTTCCGCACCATGGTGCTGAGCAGGGTGGCCGACGAGAAGGCGGTGACGCTGCAGAGGCAGGGGAGGCTGGGGGCCTATCCGCCCAACAAGGGGCAGGAGGCGGCCTCCCTCGGACCGGCCATGGCCATGCGATGGGGACTGGTTCGTGTGGGCCTTCCGGGAGCTGGCCGGCCTGCTGTGGCGAGGCCTGCCGCTCGACCGCTACTACCTGGGATGGATGGGGAACGAGGAGGGCAACCGCTACGACCCCGGGCTGAGGATCACCCCTCCGGCCATCCCGGTGGCGTCACAGTATGCCTACGCCGTCGGTCTGGCCTACGCGTCCCGATATCGAAAGGAGGAGGCGGTCACCGTCGCTTTCACCGGAGACGGCGGGACATCGGAGGGGGATTTCCACGAGTCGCTCAACGCCGCCGGGGTGTTCAAGCTCCCCATCGTCTTCGTCGTGCAGAACAACCAATGGGCCATCTCGGTACCCCGGTCCAGGCAGACCGCTTCCGAGACCATCGCGCAGAAGGCGGTGGCCTATGGCATCAGGGGGATACAGGTGGACGGGAACGACATCCTGGCCATGTACGCCGCGTCCAAGGAGGCGGTCGAGGTGGCGCGGAGCGGCGGCGGCCCGACGCTCATCGAGGCATACACCTATCGGCTGGGGGACCACACCACCTCGGACGACGCCCGGCGGTACCGGCTGACGGCGGAGGCCAAGAAATGGGAGGCCCGCGACCCATTGGTCCGGACGATGAAGTTGCTATATGCACGCGGGGTGCTGGACGACAAGGGGACGGAAACGATCTGGGAGGAGGCCAGGCAGGCGGTGGAGGACGCGGTGTCGGCGGCCGAGTCCGCTCCCCCTCCATCGCTGGAGGACGTGTTCCAGTACACCTTTGAGGACCTGCCCCCCTCCCTGGCGGAGCAGCTGGACGCGCTGAGGGGGGAGAGGCAATGATGATGAACATGGTCCAGGCCATCAACTCGGCCCTGGCCAACGAGATGGAGGCCGATGATTCGGTGATGGTGCTGGGCGAGGACGTCGGCACGGTCGGCGGCGTGTTCCGCGTCACCGACGGACTCTTGGGGCGCTTCGGCGCCGACCGAGTGATCGATACTCCGTTGGCGGAGAGCCTCATCGCCGGGATGGCCACCGGGATGGCCATGGCCGGCCTGCGGCCGGTGGCCGAGATGCAGTTCATGGGCTTCTCCTATTTGGCCATGAGCATGATCATCTCGCACACCGCCAGGATGCGCAACCGGAGCCGCGGCACCTACACCGTCCCGATGGTCCTGCGCATGCCGTACGGCGCTGGTGTGAAGGCCCTGGAGCACCACTCCGAGAGCACCGAGGCCATGTACGTGCAGGTCCCCGGCCTCAAGGTGGTGGTGCCATCGACCCCCCGGGAGGCCAAGGGGTTGCTGATCTCCTCGATCAGAGACCCCGACCCCGTCGTATTCCTGGAACCGACGCGCTCCTATCGCCTCTTCAAGGAGGAGGTCGAGGACGGTCCGTTCACCATCCCGCTGGGAGAGGCGAGGACGGTGCAGGAGGGCGACGACGTCACGGTGGTGGGATGGGGGGCCATGATGCCCCTGGTGCAGGAGGCGGTGGAGGCCGCGGAGGGCGATGGCACGTCGTGCGAGATCATCGACCTGAGGACGCTTTCACCCATGGACTCCGACGCGGTCGTCCGCTCCGTACAGAGGACCGGCCGGGTGGTCATCGTACAGGAAGCGCCCATGACCTGCGGGGTGGCGGCCGAGCTGATGGCCCGCATCAACAAGAAGGCGTTCCTCTCGCTGGAGGCTCCGCCGGAACGGGTGACGGCGCCCGACATTACGGTGCCTCTGCCCAAGGGCGAAAAGTATTACTATATAAGCCCGGACCGAATCTATGATGCCATTGTGAGGACCGTGTCCTTCTGAGGGGGAGAGATGATGGAGTTCAAGTTCCCAGACCTGGGCGAGGGCGTCACCGAGGGCGAGATCAGGAAATGGCTCGTCAGGACGGGCGATGTGGTGAAGAAGGACCAGTCGATCGCCGAGGTCGAGACCGACAAGGCCATCGTGGAGATGCCCGCCCCCGTGGCGGGCCGCATCGCCCGGCTGTACCACGAGGAGGGCGGAACGGTGAAGGTCGGCGAGGTGCTGGCCGTCATCGATGAGGGCGGCCCGGAGGAGGC
>LJKK01000055.1 GCA_001421185.1 Methanomassiliicoccales archaeon RumEn M1 | reverse complement strand
GCCTCCCGCTGCTCAGGGCCCGGGACCCGGCGGCCAAGAGGCGTGAGCCCGGCGGCCGCCGGGACTAGAACCTCGCCGGACCGTCCTGGCAATAGTAGTTGAGGGAGAGCCGCGCGCGGATGGCCACCGTGCATTCGCCGCATTCGCAACCCCGGCGCACTATCTCGCACCTGGAGGTCTGGCGGGCGCAGTATAGTTTCTCGCCGCCAGCCTTCATGCACTCGTTGTGGGTTGGACATCCAGGGCAATAGCACTCGCGGAAGTTCCGTTCATCGTCCTCCACCCATCGGTCCCTCGAATCAATAGAGCAGCCCTTTTCCAGGACCTTCACCTCCCTCCGACCTCACCACGCGGAACACGTTGCCGCCAGGCTTCTTCCCGTACACGTCGCCCTCGCCGTGCAGGTCGGTGAAGTACATCCCGTCAGGGCCGAACGCCAGACCGACGGGCATGGCCAATCCATCGCCTGCGTACACGACGAAATCGTCATAGGAGAGGACGCCCTCGCTGCCCAGCTCGAGCTTCACTATCTTCTTCCCCTTCATCGAGGGCGCCTTGTACCGGGCCGGGCCGGCCAGGGCGACGAACAAATGGTCGTTGAACCGTTCGCCGAACTGTCCGTCCTCCGCGAAGCCGAGGGCCGTCGGCGCCTGCGTGAAGGTCCACCAGAAGAGCGAGCCCCGCCTCATGTCGGGCGGCCAGCCATAATCGCCATTTGGCTCGACGCGGGCGATGCGGTCGTACGACTGTCGCCCGTTGTCCGATATGTAGAGGGAGCGGTCGCTGCGCCTCCACGCCGCCCCGAAGGGGTTGCGGAACCCCTTGGCATAGACGAGGCTGCCATCGACCGGGTTGTCGTCCGGGACCGAGCCGTCCAGGTTCATGCGCAGCACCTTTCCTCGCAGATCGTCGTCCCGACGGGCTGCCTCCGGCTCATGGTAGCCGTCGCCCAGGTTGACGTACAGCTTCCCGTCGGGGCCGATCGTCAACGCCTGGATCTGGTGGGCGTTGAAGGTGGACGGTATGCCGTCCAGTATCACTTCCATGGTGTCGGCCTTCAGGCCGTCGGCGCTGCTCATCCTCACCACCTTGGAGAACGGTTTGCCGCCGTCGAGGTACAACATCGATGCCAGCACGTCCCCCGAGGCGGGGTCCACGCTAAGGCCAGTGACGCCCGATTCGCCCGAGCCGGGCAGCACGTAGTCGGGCTCGTAGTTCAGCAGGCCCTCGGCGAACGTGCCGACCTGGCAGTCCCTAGTGACGTAGCGGATGCGGCCATATAGCTCGGAGACGTAGAGCATGGGGCCGTTCGGCCGATGAGAGATGGCCACATTGACCGGCTTATGAAGCCCGGTGGCCACCAGCTCGATCCTGAACCCGGGGAACACCCACCAACTATCTACGGCGTCCATCGTTGCCTCCCAACGCCCTGATACCGGCGGCGCATGTCAGTTGCTATCCCAGGCCGCCCATTATGAAGGTTTCCGCCGCCCCCTGAGGCCCGTCGGCCGGCCGGTGACCGTGGCGGTTTATCTACCCCGGGATGCCAAGTCCCTCACCGGTGTTGGCATGGAACAAGGCACGATCGTTCCCATGACGAGGAGAGGGGGCACGACCGTCGGCCTGGAAACGGTGCTCGACGGTCTGGCGAACCCGGTCTGCATGGCGTGCCCTGCGGACGGCAGCGGCAGGATGTTCATCGTCGATCAGGTGGGCAAGGTCCATCTACTGGTCGATGGCGAAGCGACGCTGTTCCTCGACATCAGCGAGGACATGGTCGACCTGGACCCCGGGTACGACGAGAGGGGGCTGCTGGGCATGGCCTTCCATCCGAGGTTCGACCAGAACGGCAAGTTCTATCTCTACTACAACGCCCCGCCCGAGACCCGGGGCTGGAACAGCACCAGTGTCCTGTCCGAGTACGCGATGGAGGACGGCCGGCCGCGAGAGGTCCGCACCGTGCTGAAGGTCCAGCAGCCGCAGATGAACCATAATGGGGGGCACATCTGCTTCGGACCGGACGGCATGCTGTACGTCCCTCTGGGGGACGGCGGCGCGCAGAACGATAAGGGCCTCGGCCACAATCCCGAGACCGGCAATGGGCAGGACCTGAACACCATGCTGGGCAAGGTCCTGCGCATCGACGTGGACCATCCCTCGGAAGGCCGGGAGTACGGCATCCCGGAGGACAATCCGTTCGCCAGGGGCGGCGGGCTGCCGGAGATCTACGCCTACGGGCTGAGGAACCCGTACCACATTTCGTTCGACCGCGCCACGGGCCGACTGTTCGCCGGCGACGTGGGCCAGACGAGATGGGAGGAGGTCGACATCATCGTCAAGGGCGGAAACTACGGCTGGCGCATCCGGGAGGGGCGCCATTGCTTCGACCATCGGGACAACCGGGCGGAGATGGACGACTGTCCGGACCGCGGGGCGAGGGGGGAGGAGCTCATCGATCCCATCCTGGAATATCCCAACGCCGCCAACCGGCGGGGCGGCATCGGCACGGCCGTCATCGGAGGGTACGTCTACCGGGGCCGGTCGATGCCCCATCTCTTCGGCAAGTACGTCTTCGGCGATCTGAGCGGAAAGAGCGGCTCTCCCAAGGGCAGGCTGTTCGTCGGCACCGAGGGCGATGACGGACGATGGAACATGGAGGAGATGGCGATCCACAGACGGAAGGAGCTGGGCGAGTACGTCCTGGCGTTCGGCGAGGACGCCGAAGGCGAGCTGTACGTCATGACCTCGATGACCGAGGGGCCGTCCGGAACCACGGGCCGGGTGCAAAGGCTCGTCCCGCCCAAGGGATGAGGGTGCGGTCCCGACCATCTCGTCCGAGGGGTCGGAGCAAATTGATTTATATCGGCGTCCTTACTGGCAGAGCGTGGCCCAGGTCAGGTTAGGAAGGATACCTCTGCGATGGTGCGATGAGTGCAACGTACCAGTCCTGGAGAGCAGGGAGTGCGGACGATGCGGTGCGGGCACCAGGGCGATGGAGATCACCCCGCCCGGCGACGCCCGCCCGGGCTTCTCGCACGACATCGAACTGGCCCGCCGCACGTTGGACTCGCAGTTCGGCCCAGGGCCGGAGCGGCGGTCCTTCCGGAAGGCCGCCTGGTGGTGCTTAACAAGGCGCCGGCCCTGGACCGCATGGACGAGGTCATCGCCGACGGGGCGGTGCTGGGGACCATGCGCTACGATGTCGGCCGGGGATGGACGTTCCTACCACGCATGCAGGCCGCCCGGGCCATGGAAGCCGTCATGACCAAGGGCAGGATCGTCGCCGACGACGGCGCGGTGCCGTTCGTCCTGAAGGGCTCGAACCTTCTCGCCCCCGGAGTGGTGGACGTCGATCCGGGCATCAAGGCGGGGGACGAGGTGGTCGTCCTCGACCGGCAGGGGCATGCGATCGCCGCCGGACTGGCCAGGATGGCTTCCGAGGACATGACGCCCGGCGCCCGCGGCATGGCCGTCAAGGTGCGATGGGTGGAGGAGTGGCGCGATGGGCCGGAAATGCGAGCATCGACCTGGGAGGACGCCATCGAGGCCAACCGGCCGGAGATGGACAGGAAGGTCTCCGAGGCCGTGGCGTTCATGAAGCGGGTGATCGGACAGCACGACCTGCCCGCCATGATATCGTTCTCGGGGGGGCAAGGACTCGCTGGCCACGCTGCTGGTGGCCAAGAGGGCGGGCCTGGACCTGCCGGTGTTCTTCATCGACACCGGGCTGGAGTTCCCCGAGACCATACAGCACGTGAAGGATGTGGCCGCCCGCCATGGGTCGAGGCTGATCGTCGAGCAGGCGCCCCGCGAGCGTTCCAGGAAGGCTTGCGAGTGTTCGGGCCCCTGGCCGCGACTATCGCTGGTGCTGCAAGACCAACAAGCTGGGGCCGACCGTCAGGGCGATCATGAAGCACTACCCCGACGGGGTGCTGTCCTTCATCGGCCAGCGTCGCTACGAATCGGAGGCCCGTGCCTCCAAGCCGCGGGTATGGAACAATCCCTGGACGCCTGGCCAGGTCGGGGCGTCGCCCATCCAGAACTGGACCGCACTGCACGTGTGGCTCCTGATCATGTCCGAGGGGGAGAAGGCCAATCCATGGTACGAGCGCGGACTGGACCGCATCGGCTGCTTCCTGTGCCCGGCCTCCGACCTGGCCGAGCTGGAACTGGTCAAGGAGGGCTCGCCCCTGTACGCCGACTGGCTCGAGGCGCTGCGCCAGCACGCCGGCTCCCGAGGGCTTCCCCAGGAGTGGATCGACTACGGGGCCTGGCGGTGGCGCAGGATGCCCTCATCGTACCGCCAGGAGCTGGACAAGGCAGGCATCGAGATCGGTCGGGGCGAGAGCAAGGCTGAGGAGCCTACCAACCTCCGGCTGTTCCTCGCCAAGGGCGTGTCGCCATGTATCATGGGCTTCAGCATCGAGGGGGCGTTCTCCCGCCCCCTGGACCTCGACCGGGTGAAGAACGTGCTGAACCTCATCGGGCCGGTGGAGCTGAGCACCGCGGAGGGATGGTGCTCGGTCGATGGCGTCACGGTGTTCGAGGAGGGCGCGGTCATCGCCAAGGGCCCTGACGTCGAAGGGCTGAAAGAAAAGGTGGAAGAGGTTCGCCGAGCGGTGGTCAAGGCCGAGGAGTGCGTCGGGTGTGGCGTTTGCATCGCCAGATGTTGCGAGGGTGCACTAAGGATCGAACTGGGCAAGATCGTCGTGAACGAAGCCACGTGCATCCATTGCGGACGCTGCGCGGAGCCTTGCCCGGCGGTCACCTTTGGCGATGCCGCCTTTGACTTCTGACCCCTCTCCATAAAAGGGAGAAGAGGTTTGGTTTGGACGGTTCCTCGAGTGCCCCCTCCGCTCAGCGGACGAAGTCGATGCCATCGTCGTAGGCGGGGGCCTGCCTCATGGGCTGCTCCTCCCTGGGAGATGGCTGACCGCCGAGCTTCCTGGGAGCCGCCTCGAAGCCGCCGCCCTGAACGGTGGGTGCGCCTCCCTTCCCATACATGTACTGGGACTGGGCCCCGGTGACGATGAGCAGGATCTTGATGGTCCCTTCCAGCTCCTCGTCGATGGAGCAACCCCAGATGATCCTGGCGCGCTCGTTGACCGACTCGTTGACGATCTGAGCGGCCCGCTGGGCCTCCGACACGCTCATGTCCGGTCCGCCCACGACCCTGATCAGGCAGCCCTTGGCGTCCTTCAGGTCGATCTCGCCCAGCAGGGGAGAGCTGAGAGCCTCGTGCACCGCCGCCTTGACGCGGTCGTCGTCATCCTCGTTGGCCTCGCCGATGCCCACGAAGGCCACCCCGCCCTCCTTCATGACCGTCTGGATGTCAGCGTAGTCCAGGTTGACCAGGCCGGGCTTGGTGATGATCTCGGTGAGGCCCTTGATGGTCTGCATGAGGACCTCGTCGGCCACCTTGAAGGCGGCGTCCACGGGGAGCTTGGGGACCAGTTCCAGGAGCTTGTCGTTCGGCACCACGATGGTGGTGTCGCACACATGCCGGAGCTTGTTCAGGCCCAGCATGGCGTTCTCCGCCCTAACGGTCCCTTCGGCCTTGAACGGGAAGGTCACCACGCCGATGGTGAGCGCGCGGATCTGCTCCTTGGCGATGGACGCCACGTAGTGAGCGGCCCCCGTGCCGGTGCCGCCGCCCATGCCGGCGGTGACGAACACGATGTTCGACTGCGAGAGGAAGTCCCTGATCTCCGCATCGTTCTCACGGGCCGCGGCCTCCCCGTTCTCGGGAAGAGCCCCGGCACCCATTCCGCGGGTGGTGCTCTTGCCGATCAGGATCTTCCTGGGCGCCCGTATGGTGAGCAGGTGCTTGGCATCGGTGTTGATGGCGCAAAGCTGCGCGCCGTCCACCCCAGCGTCCACGCACCTGTTGATGGTGTTCGAACCGCCGCCACCGCAGCCGATGATCTTGATGCAGACATCGAGCTTCTTGGCGAACTCCATCAGCTCCCGGTCGGTATCGGAAAGTGGCTGGTCAGCAGTCGGTTCGTTCGCAGCGTAATCGCTACCTAAAGCGTTCCTTACCAATGAACTTGGCATTAGTGCATCCCTCGCCAGGATGAGCGGTTCATAGAGATATAAATGTTGCGAGATGAATTTTCCAGCGTTTAATTATCTACCGCGATATTATGCTCTTCCCCCTCCGGGGAGGTGGTCTCGACGTCCTCTCGAGGCGGGAAGAAGGCGCCAAGGAAGTTGTCCGGCCATCTTACCATATGGATGCTGACCTCCCCCACCAGGGAGCGAAGTTCCCTCTGATAGATGTCCTCGACGGCCTGCGGGAGCACGGCCGCCGCCAGCTTGGCGCTGGCCAGGCCCACGATGTACAGGGTGAACAGCGCCGAGGGGTCCTTTCGGTCGAGCCTGCGCCTCCAGGACAACCGGGAGGGGCCAGCCTGGGATGACATGAGGAACTCCAGCAGCTCGGTGACCGCCTCCTCATGGTGGTCCTCCAGCGTCTTGGAGGCGAACGAGACGATCAGCTCTTCCAGATGGGAGAGCAGCTCGCGGTCCTCGTCCTGAAGCTCCGTGGGAGGTCGAGGGCGCTCGGACACGTTCTCTCTCACCCCTCGCTCCAGCCTGCACAGGGCGGCGATGAGCTGCGACTCCTTGGTGCGGAGCCCGACGATGTCCTTCGTCTCATCGTACTGCCGGTCGCGCAACGCCCTCATGGCCTTGTGGAGCGGCTCCTCTATGGTGCTCCTATACACGCCCATACGGCACAGGTCGGGAGCCATCTTCAGCAGGTCGGTGAGATAGTCCCTGCACTGCTCCGAGCTCCGGTATCGGTGCTTCACGAGGTCGAGGCAGTACGCGATGTCCCTCACCGCCCTCATCACATCCCCGCTCTGAAGGACCCGCCTGGATTGATCGGCCAGCAAGGTGATGTCATCGACCGGTATCTCCTTCTGCTTCGCCATGGCCACCGTCAGCATGGTCTGCTCGTACAGCGACGCGAAGGTGGCCGCGTGCGTCCCGACCTCGTCGCTCAGGAAGGACTGCAGGCCCTTGCGCACCATCTTGCTGGGGTTCACCATCTCGTCCAGGATGCTGGCCTTGCCGGTCCCGGTCTCCGATATGGCGGAGAGGGCCTTCCTTACCCCTTCCCTGACGCGAGGGTCCTCGTGGCCATAGTTCCGCAGCAACGCCGGGATCACCTGGCGGGGCTCCTCCTCGGCCCGGCAGACGATCTTTCTCTGTGCGCGACGGGCCTCGAACTCCAACGGCGAGCGGAGGGACCTTACGATCCAATCCTCTAGCCGATCCTCTTTCACCTTTAGCCCCCCGAGCCGTTTCAGAACCAAGGCTATCCCCATGGACGGACCGGTTGGCCGATACATCAAACTTTGCCTTCCCGCCCCGCCGTTCGCCGGACGACGGGGCCGGTGCCTGGCCATAGGGCAACGAGGCCACAAGGCCAGCGTTGATTTTTATCACAACCTATTTATCATCGCTGTTCGTTTAACAATATCCGTTCTGGAGAAGTGGCTGAAATGAGCGAGCTCTCGGCGGTCAAGAGCGCCCTCGATCGGATCGAGGCGATGGAGCATGTCACGGATGCTGCCCTGATATCCAGGGGCGGGATGTTCGTCATGGGCAGCACGCCGGCTGAGGCTCACCGCGAGACCTTTTCGGCCATGTGCGCCATCATTCTGGGGGCGGGGCAGACCGTCACGGCCGACATGCGGGACCGCATGGAGCGGGTGAAGGTAATGATGGGGGAGAAGGACCTCATTCTGATGGGCGCAGGTCCGAAGTACCTCGTGGCGGTGACGTCCGACAGCGGGGTCGACGAGGACAAGCTAGACCTGGAGGCCCGCGATCTGACGGACCGGATCGAGAGCGTGCTCTGATCACATCCTCCTGAAGCCTCGGCGCGCCCATCTGAATATGCTCTTGGTGCCATAGCTCAGCGATTCGCCCAGCCCTCTGCTGCGGCCCTCCGTCGAGACGGCGCCGGTCCTGATGGCCCGGGCGAGGTCCTCGGCGTTCTGACAGTCGTCCGGGAAGATCGTGAGGGCGCGGCCTATGTGGTCGGTGATGTGGGCATCGCTACCTCCGATGCCTGGTAGCCCCATCGTCCGCGCCAGGCGGGCCGCGCGGAGGTTCCCGAGGCGCAGGGAGCGGGAGTTGAGCGTCTCCAGGGCATCGAACTTCCGCCCCCGGACGTTCTTCTCTCCCAGACCGGACCACCAGCGGTAGGGATGAGCGGCCACGGCGATGCCGCCCTGCTCATGGATGAGGTCGATGGTCTCGTCCACGCTCCTTCCCCGGGGGACCGGTTCATTGATGAGGTATGCCAGAACGTGGCCGTCGGCCGTGGTTATCTCCATGCCTGGCAGCACGATGACGCCCTGCGCCTGGAACGGATAGCAGTTCATGCCGTTGTGGTCGGTGACCGACACCGCGCCCAGGCCCAGCTCGCTGCATCGTCTGATGACCTCGTCCAGGCTCTGCCGGCCGTCGCTCGAGCGGTCGGTATGGATGTGAAGGTCCGCCCTCATCGCACCGTGGCCCCGGCGGGCATGGCCTCGTCGACCGTTACCGGTCCGTTCTCGGACGACAGCACCAGCGCTTCCGCGGACGCCTCTGACGGCAGGAACACCACGACCTTCTTGGCCTTGAGCTCGGCCATCCCCTTGGCCTTGACCGGGCGTCCGACGTCGAGATGGCCCTCGCACACCTCGGCCACTCGAAGGACGAGCTTCTGGAAGTCCTTGAACTCGATCACGCGGTCCGACTGCCTCAACCCGCTGCTGACCGGGTCGCCGGGCTTTGCCCCGGCGGGCGGCGAGACGAGCTTGACGACCTCGCCGGCGTCGGCCGCCAGGAGCATGCCCTCCGACCGCTCGCCGCGCAGCTTGGCGGGCTTGAGGTTCGATACCACCACGACCTCGCGGCCCTCCATCTCCTCCTTGGCATAGTAGGCCTTCAGGCCAGCCACCACCTGGATCGTCCGGCCGATGTCGACCTCGAGCAGCAGGAGCGAATCGGCGTTGGGATGGTCCCTCGCCTTGACGATGCGCCCCACCTTGAGGTTCAGCGTCTCGAAGCCTCCGAACGTCTGATCGCCCTCGTCCTTCTCCACCTCGATCTTGGAGAACAGGGGCCGGGGCTCGTTCAGCTTCTGGTGCCCCGGAAGCTCGGTCCCGATGGCCGACCATCCGGCCTGTTGGAGGGTGCCCTCCTGCCCGAGGAACTTCCAGGCCTTCTCCGACGAACGGGGCAGGTAGGGGGAGCTGAGCACCGCCAGTGCCTTGACCAGCATCAGGTGCAGGTACAGGGCGGAGCCGCACCGCTCGCGGTCCTGCTTGATCAGCGCCCACGGCCCCACCGAATCGAAGTGGCGGTTGCCGAACTGGGCCAGGTCCATGATGAGCTTCAACGCCTTCTTGAAATGGCAACCGTCCAACGCCTCTTCGACGGCGGCGCGGGCCTCGTTGATGGCGCCCATCATCTCCTCCCTCTCCTCGCTGGTGCCCTTGAACTCCGGTACCTCGCCGAAGTGCTTGTAGGTGAAGCTCAGCACCCGGTGGTAGTAGTTGCCGAGCGTCGCCACCAGCTCGTTGTTGATCTTGGCCTCGAAGTCCTCCCAGGAGAAGTCGGCGTCCTTGTTCTCCGGCATGTTGGCCGCCACGTAGTACCGGATGATGTCCGGCTCATACGTCTTCAGTAGCGACGGGATGTCGATGGTGGTGCCCCTGCTCTTGGACACCTTGTCCCCCTTGAAGGTGAGGAACTCGTTGGCCGGCACGTCGTACGGCAGGTTCAGTCCCCCGCGGCCCATCAGGATGGCCGGCCAGATGATGGTGTGGAACGGGATGTTGTCCTTCCCCAGGAAGTAGTAGCTCCGGACCTGGGGGTCGGTCCAATAGGCCTTCCAGGCATCGGGGTCGCCGGACCTCTGGGCCCATTCCATGGACGCGCTGAGGTAGCCGATCACGGCGTCGAACCATACATAGATCACCTTTCCCTCCTGACCGGGGAGCGGGACCGGGACGCCCCACTCCATGTCCCTGGTTATGGGGCGGTCCTCCAGGCCGGCCTCCAGCCAGTTCTGGGTGAACAACTGCACCGACGGGCGCCAGTATGGCTTGTCCTTGACCCAGTCGATGAGGCGCTCCTGGAACGCGGACAGTCGGATGAAGTGATGCTTCGTTTCCCTGAGCTCGGGAACGGTGGTGCAGTGCACGCACTTGGCCCCCTGCAGCTCACCTCCCTCGAAGGGCTTTCCGCACTGCTCGCACTGATCGCCCCTCGCCTTCTCGTTACCGCAGGCGGGGCAGGTGCCCTCGACGTACCGGTCAGGAAGGAACTTCTCGCAGCTGGGGCAGTAGTACTGCAAGGTGCTCTTCTCGTACAGATGCCCCTTCTGCAGAAGGTCGAGGAAGACGTCGCTGACCACCTTGATGTGATTCTCGGTATGGGTCTTGGTGAACAGGCTGAACTCGATGTCCAGGTCCTCGATGGCCTTCTTGTTGATCCCGTGATAGCGCTCCGCCACCTCCAGCGGGGTGACCTTCTCCTTCTCGGCCCGCACCGTTATGGGGGTGCCGTGCTGATCGGAGCCGGAGACCATCAGCACCTCGTCGCCCCGCAGGCGGCGATAGCGGGAAAAGAGGTCGGGAGGCAGCAGCGAACCGGCTACATGCCCCAGGTGTATGGGGGAGTTGGCGTAGGGCCATGCGACGCAGACAAGGACTTTGGCCATGGTATCGTCCGCCCATTGTGGAATTAGGATTTAATGCTTGACCGTGACCGCGGCTCCCCAGCACCGGGGTGGGGGACAATCAAGTTTTTTAACAGGGGGCCCATTGGGCACTTTATGCGTATCGCGGTCCTGCTTCGTGACCACTGCCAGCCCAAGAAGTGCAACGCGGAGTGCAGGAACTATTGTCCCAAGGTGAGGACGGGCGTGGAAGCGGTGGTCATGGATGAGGCGGGCAAGCCCATCATCTCGGAGGAGCTGTGCGCCGGATGCGGCATATGCATCAACAAGTGTCCGTTCGAGGCCATCAAGATCATCGGGCTGCCGGCCGAGATCGAGGACGAGCTCATGCACCAGTATGGCCAGAACAGCTTCCGCATCTACCGCCTTCCGGTGCCCAAGACCGGCCTGGTGACCGGCATCCTCGGTCCCAACGGGATCGGCAAGACCACGTCCATCGGGCTGCTGTCCGGCAAGGAGGTCCCCAACTTCGGCCGGTATGACAACCCGCCCTCCAAGGAGGAGGTGCTGGACCGGTTGTCAGGGACCGAGTTGGGCGACTACCTCGTGAAGGTGTACGCGGGACAGGTCCGCACGGCGCTGAAGCCGCAGTACGTGGACCGCCTCCCGGCGGCCGTGAAGGGCGTTCCCCGCGACCTGCTGGGGCGGGTAGCCGAGCGCATGAGCGTCGACCAGGCCGCGGAACTGCTGGACCTCAAGGAGGTCATCGATCGCCCGTTGGACAGGCTGTCCGGGGGCGAGCTGCAGCGGGTGGCCATCGCCGCCACCCTGATGAAGGACGCCGATGTGTACTTCTTCGACGAGCCGTCATCGTACCTCGACATCTACCAGCGCATACGCATGGCAAGGCTCATACAGGAGCTGGCCAAGGAGAAGCAGGTGGTGGTCATCGAGCACGACCTGGCCATCCTCGACTTCATGGCCGACAATGCCTACCTCGTGTACGGTTCCGAAGGAGCCTACGGTGTCTTCGCCCAGCCTCGCCAGGTCAGGACGGCCATCAACACCTACCTGGACGGCTACATGCGGGAGGAGAACATCCGGTTCCGCGATACCACCATCCGCTTCGAGTCGCACCCTCCACGGGACACGGTGGAGATGGTCACCTTGATGGAGTTCGGGGACCTGGAATGTAACTACAAGCAGTTCCGGCTCAAGGTCGAGGGCGGGGCCATCAAGATCGGCGAGTCGGTGGGCGTGGTCGGACCGAACGCCATCGGTAAGACCACCTTCGTCAAGATGCTGGCCGGTGTCCAGGAGCCGACCGGCGGGAAGCTCGACAAGAACGCCACGGTGTCCTACAAGCCCCAGTACATCACCCCCGACTTCGATGGTTCGGTGGCGGAGCTGTTCATGGCCACCGCTTACGAGTTCTTCCGCTCCGGGTTCTTCGAGAGCGAGATCGCCCATCCCCTCGCGCTACGCCGCCTGTACGAGAAGAAGGTGATGAACCTGTCCGGGGGCGAGCTGCAGCGGGTGGCCATCGCCTTGTGCCTGTCCAAGGAAGCGGACATCTACCTTCTGGACGAGCCGTCCGCCTATCTGGACTCCAACCAGCGCATGGAGGCGGCCAAGACCATCCGCCGGGTGATGGAGAAGAAGGGGCGCAGCGCCCTGATCGTCGACCACGACATCTACTTCCTGGACATGGTGTCGGACAGCATGATGGTGTTCAGCGGCACGCCCGGCGTCGAAGGGCATGCCGGCGGGCCGTACGAGATGAGGAAGGGCATGAACATGTTCCTGGAGGACATCGACGTGACGTTCCGCCGCGACAATGACACCAACCGGCCCCGCATCAACAAGCCCGGCTCCCGTCTGGACCGGGAGCAGAAGGAGAAGGGCGAGTACTATTACAGCTAGGCTCGGCCGGTCCGTCGCCCGAAGGGAATACATAATTTGCCGGCCGATATTGGTCCGGTGAACCAATGGAAGCAGTAAGGGTGACGGACAACATATACTGGGTAGGGGCCATCGATTGGAACATCAGGAACTTCCACGGCTACACCACGCCGCGCGGCTCCACCTATAACGCATACCTCATGACCGGCGAGAAGAACATCCTCATCGATACGGTCAAGCGCCCCTTCCTCGACCAGCTCCTGGCGCGGATCGGGAGCGTCATCGATCCCAAGGACATCGATCTCATCGTCTCCAACCACACCGAGATGGACCATTCCTCATCGCTGCTGGAGATGCAGAAGCTGACCGGCGCCAAGGTCCTGGCCTCCAAGAAGGGCAAGGAAGGACTGGCATTGCACTACCCCGACCTGAAGGTCGAGGCGGTCGAGGACGGGACCGAGATACGCTGCGGAGGCAAGACGCTTAAGTTCATCGACACGCCGATGCTCCATTGGCCCGACTCCATGTTCACCTACGTGCAGGAGGACAAGCTGCTGTTCAGCATGGACGCCTTCGGCCAGCACTACGCCACCTACGCTCGGTTCGACGACCAGGTGGACGAGGGCATCCTGTTCCAGGAGGCCGCCAAGTACTATGCCAACATCATCCTGCCTTCGGGGCCCGAGTGGTGAAGACGCTGGAGAAGGCGAGCCAGCTGGACATCCAGATCCTGGCGACCTCCCATGGCGTGATATGGCGCAGGAACCTCCCCAAGATCCTGAAGGCCTATTCCGACTGGGGATCGGGGGTCACCAGGGAGAAGGCGGTGGTCGTGTACGACAGCATGTGGGGCTCCACCACCACCATGGCCGAGCACATCGCCGCCGGCATTGCGTCCCAGGGAGTGGAGGTGGAAGTGCTCAAGCTGGGCGAGACGGACCGCAGCTGGGTCATCAAGGAGGTGCTGGACGCCAGGGCGGTGGTGGTTGGAACCCCCACGATCAACAACACCATGTTCCCCACCGTGGCCGACCTGGTGTTCTACCTCAAGGGCCTCCGCCCCAAGGGCCGCATCGGGGCGGTGTTCGGTTCCTACGGCTGGGCCGGGGGCGGGACCAAGGCGGTGCGGGAGCAGCTGCAGGCCGCTGGCCTCGAGCTACCACTGGATGACCTGCAGGTGAACTATGTGCCCCATGAGGCCGAGAAGGAGAAGTGCCTGGACATGGGGCGCCGCATCGCCGAGCTGGTCAAGGGGTCCTGAGACCGGCCCGGCGCGCGTCGCCAGGTAAAAGAATTATGAGGGGGGCGTGGCCCCCCGTTCCACGTTCAGGCCGAGGCCTTGGCCTTGCTCTTGGGCTTGGCCTTGGTCTTGGCCTTTGTCTTTTCCTTGACGGCGCCGTTGACGCCGGCGGCCTTGCGCAGATCGTCCACCTTGTCCACCTTCTCCCATGTGAAGTCCGGCTCCTTGCGGCCGAAGTGGCCGTAGGCGGCGGTCTGCTTGTATATAGGGCGGCGCAGATCGAGCGTTTCGATGATGCCATCGGGACTGAGATCGAAGACCTTGCATACCGCGTCGGCGATGTCATCGTCCGGAATGGCGCCAGTGCCCTTGGTGTCGATCATGACCGAGACCGGATGGACCACCCCGATGGCATAGGCGGCCTGCACCTCCACCTGCTTGGCCAGACCGGCGGCCACGATGTTCTTGGCGATGTAGCGGCACATGTAGGCCGCCGAGCGGTCCACCTTGGTGGGGTCCTTGCCCGAGAACGCCCCGCCGCCGTGGCGGCCCGTTCCGCCATAGGTGTCGACGATGATCTTGCGGCCCGTCAGACCGGAGTCGCCGCAGGGCCCGCCCACGACGAAGCGGCCAGTGGGGTTGATGAAGTACTTGGTCTTGGCGTCGAGGAGCTTGCCGCAGACCGGCTTGATGACCTTGCTCTTGATCTCCTTCTCGATGATGGCGTGGATCTTGGCATCGTCCGTCTCGCCGTTGATGACCGGCGCGTGCTGAGTGCTCACCACGATGGTGTCGAACCGCTTGGGCTTGCCATCCTCGTACTCGACCGTGACCTGGGTCTTGCCGTCGGGGCGCAGCCACGGCAACGTGCCGTCCTTCCGGACCTTGGCCAGCTGGAGGGCCAGCTTCTGCGCCGTGATCAGGGGCAGCGGCATGTACTCCGGGGTCTCGTCGGTGGCGTAGCCGAACATCAGTCCCTGGTCGCCGGCGCCGGTGGCGAGCTTCTTCCCCTTGGAGGTGCGGCACACTCCCTGGTTGATATCGGCGCTCTGATCGTGAATGGAGCTTAGGACCGAGATGGACGATGCATCGAACCCGAACTCGGGGCTGGAGTAGCCGATGTCCCTCACGGTGTCCCTGACCACGCGGTCGACGTCGATGTTGACCTCCTTGCAGGGGTCGGTCTTGACCTCGCCCAACACCATGACCATGCCCGTGGTGGTCACGGTCTCGATGGCCACATGGGCCTCTGGGTCCTGCGCCAGATATGCATCCAGAAGTGCGTCGGAAACCTGATCGCAAAGCTTGTCAGGGTGACCCTCGGTCACCGATTCAGAAGTGAACAAATATTTCCCCATGTGGAGTCCCTAGCGGGACGATTGCTCAAAGGGTATATATATTTTGGAGCATTGTTTTGCTCATAGAATTATAACCGGTGGTTATGGATGGACCTATCGGACATCAAGCGGCTGCGCATGAAGGTGGGATTGAGCCAGACCGCCCTGGCAAAGAAGGCCGGGGTCTCCCAGGCCCACATCGCCAAGATCGAGAGCGGGAAGGTGGACCCCAGGTTCTCGACGGTGGACAGGATCTTCCGCTGCCTCAAGGAAGAGGAGAGCGACCACTGCCGCAAGTACATGACTCCCTACATCTACGGCGTGCAGCATGACGACTCGGTCGCCAAGGCGGGACGGATCATGAGCGAGAAAGGGGTGTCCCAGCTGGTGGTCTTCCGCGGCCGCTCGGTCATCGGCATGATCACCGAGGAGGATCTGCTGCGGTTCTCCGGAGATCGGTCATCGAACGTCGACAAGGCGATGTCCGAGCCACCTCCCAAGGTCTCGGGGACGACGTCGGCCGATACCGTCAAGGACCTGCTGTTGGAGTTCCCCGCGGTCATAGTGATGGAGCAGGATGACGCCGTGGGCATCATTACGCGCTCCGACCTGATCAAGCGATGAGATCGCTCGACCAATCCTCGAGCCATAGTCTTTTTAAATATGAACAATTCTCCGATGGGCGTGCTCGGAAAGGCGGACATACACGTCCATACGAAATACTCGGGCCTCCACAGGATGGGAGTCCTGCGGTTCCCTGAATCGGTGTCCGACCCGGTGAAGGTGGTCGAAAGGGCCAAGCAAGCGGGGATGGACGTGGTCTGCATCACCGATCACAACGCCTTCCGGGGCGCCGAGTTGGCCTCCCGGGCCGCCAAGAGCATCGGCGGCATCGAGGTCGTCAAGGGAGAGGAGGTCACCACCGCCGACGGCGAGGTCTTGGCCTTGTTCATCGAGGAGGAGATACCGTCCGGGCTGAGTGCCCAGGAGACCATTCGCCTCATCAGGGAGCAGGACGGCCTGGTCGTCGCCCCGCATCCCTTCAGCCTCCACTGCCCCTGCCTCAAGCACAAGATCGAGCACCTAGACATCGACGGCATCGAGGTCCTCAATGGCGGCCACATCGATGATTATTCCAACGCCGAGGCCGAGAGGAACGCGCTGTCGGGCCGCTGGGCGCGCCTGGGCGGATCGGACTCGCACTACATCAAGACGGTGGGGTACGCGTACACCAACTTCCTGGGGAGCACGGCCGAGGAGCTTCGGCAATCCATACTGAGGAAGAACACCTCGGTGGGCGGGGTCCCCATACCGATGACCGATGCCATCGCATGGAGCATGCAGGTGGTATACCACTCCGACATCCTGATCCTGCGCAACCTGCTCGGACTGGACAAGGAGGACACTGACGACCCCATCGTGCTGAAGGTGAGGGGCATGAACGCCGCCCAGAGGATGGGCGCCTTGGTCGGCTCCCTGGTCTATCTCACGCCCCCCATACCGTTCCTCGTGGGCATGACCTCCAAGCGGCTGTTCCGCCGGTGGGCCCTGCACGAGAGGACCGATTCCAAGAGCATGGGCCCGATCTGGCATCAGTGATGGTGGTGCGCCCCTGGCTCGGCCAGGTGCGCGAAGGCCCCGGCCAGCACCTCGCTGAGCGACGGGTGTATAACCTGGCTCCTGGCCATCGGCAGGAAGCTCTGATCCCCGGCGTTCATCAGGTACACGATCTGCTGCACCAGCAGGTCGGCCTCCGGCCCGGCGATGTGGGCTCCCAGTATGCGCCGCGTTCCCGCCTCCACCAGGACCTTGACCACCCCATGGTCGTTGGCCATGGCCGCCCCCTTGGCCACGTTGGAATAGAAGTTGTAGCCCACCAGATATTTCAGGTTCCCGCGCTTGGCCCCCTCCTCCAGCATCCCGACGCTGCCGACCGTGGGGTAGGTGTACACGGCGTGGGGTATGGCGTGCTCGTCCACAAAGGCCTTGTGCTCCGAGGTCATGTTGTGCCATACTATCTGGCTCTCGTAGTTGGCGGTGTGCCGGAACATGTGACGACCGGTGATGTCGCCCAAGGCCCATATGCCCGGCGCGGTGGTCTCCAGATGCTCGTTCACCTTGACGTATCCCATTTCGTCAAGCTCCACGCCGGTGGCGGCGGGGTCCAACCAGTCGGCGTTGCTCTTCATTCCCGTGGTGACGAGGAGCATCTCCGCCTCATCTATCACTTCCTTCCCGTTGGTCCGGTCCCGGCTGATCACCTCGATGCCACCATCGCCCTTCCTGACCTCGACCGCATCGTGGGCCGTTCGCAGGGTAACGTGCTGCCCCAGCTTACGGGTGACGACCGAGCTGATCTCCAGCTCCTCGTTGGGTAACAGCCGTGTACTGCGCTGGATGATGGTGACGTCCGTTCCAAAGGCCGAGAAGAAGTGCCCGAACTCGCATCCCTTGTATCCTCCGCCCAGGATGATCAGGCTCTTGGGGAGGGCCTCGATGTCGAAGATCGTCTCCGACGTCTGATAGTCCACCTCGTCAAGCCCCTTGATCGGGGGAATGGCGGTGCGGGCCCCTCCGGCCAGTACGATGCGGGGAGCATAGATGGTGCGGCCCGAGGCGGTCAGCGTCCGGTCGCCGACGAAGCTGACCGTGTCCCGTATCGGCGTGACACGGGGGTCCTCCATGATCGCCTCGGTGATGCCGTCCCGCTCCTTGATGACAGAATCCCAGGTCCGCTGGCGGACCACCTCGAAGTCGGCCTTCTCCAGTTTGGCCTCGATGCCGATGCGGTCCCCATCCTCGATCTGCCTGATGACGTCGGCCGGGTAGATCCACATCTTGCTCGGTATGCACCCTCGGTTTAGGCACGTACCTCCCATGGGGCCGTTCTCGGCCAGCGCTACCTTCATGCCCGAGTCGACGGCCGCGCTCACCAGGTTCAGTCCCGCCCCGGAGCCGATGATTATCAGGTCGTAGCTCTCCACTGGGTTCCCTCGCATCCTGCTAGTATATTGGGTCGTTTCCTATAATATGGTTCGATGCCCTGGTACGGTCGACCCACCCTCGCCCGCCAAGGAGGTCAGCGCTCGTTATCTTGGAACCCCTCGCAAGACCGGCCCAGGGCTTGCATATTTTTTATTATGTTTTCGCCGTTGCCCTCATGACCCATCGGCCAGGGTCGCGGAGTGAGCGTATGGACCTGACCGACCGTAGGATATTGCAGATCGTGCAACGCGATGCCAGGATCACCTTTCGCGAGCTGTCCGAAAGACTGGGCATTTCCATCACGTCAGTACAGAAGCGGCTCGTTTCCCTGGAGAGAGCAGGCATCATACAGGGATACACGGCCCATATCAGCCTGGCGGCGCTGGGGGGATGTTTCGTTCTCATTCATGGAAGATCGCGCGCCAACTTCGCCATCGAGATCATGGACATACTTGGCGGGCATGAGGCCGTTTCGACCGTTCTGTGCGGAGGACAGAACCACCTCTACGTGGGCGCGTTCATAAGAAAGATGGACCACCTCGATGAAGTGGTCACATTCATCAAGGAGGCCGGTCAGATCCCCGAGCCAGAGGCCTTGATCTTCAACACCAGTTCGGACATAACGTGCGTCATGAATCCAAAGGGAGAGAGCGCCGACGCGGCCGAGCTGACCAATCTCGACCACCGTATCATCTGGGCTCTGCATGAGGACGCCCGCCGCCCCCTGGCCGAGGTCGCCGCCGATGTGGGGGTGTCGGCCAAGACGGCGAGCATCCGGCTGGAGAGGATGACCTCGAAGGGGCTGATAGAGTTCCACGTGGCTGCGCTCCCTCATCTATATGCGTCGGAGGTGTTGCTCACCGTCAAGATACGGCCGGACGCCAATCGCCGGAAGATCGTCGAGATGATGAGGGAGGACCCCGAGTGCTTCGTCGATGAGGACATCACGTTCTGTAACGCCCCCAACACCGTGCTCTTCACCCTGGAGGTGGAGAACATGGACCAGCTGTTCCGCCTGCTGAAGAGGGTGATCCGGTTCGACGGAGTGGAGAGCATCTACCATGATGTCCTCCTGCACCAGAAATATTACCCGACCTGGCGGGACAAACTGCTCAAGGAGAGGGCCGTTCCCCTCGTTCCTCGATCTTCGAAATGACCTCCTGGAGCAATGACAGCTCATCGGACAAGCCGCCGGCCGAGGTCCTGCGCTCGGCGATGATCAGGCTGCCGTCATGGTAGAACCGATAACCGAGCGGGCGCAGCTTGGAGATGAGTCGGCATGCCCTTGCGACCATGGCAGGGTCCAGTGGTCCCCTGTCCGCTCCGGGGAAGAGGCTGAGCTCGATGAAGTAAGAGCTATGACCTCCTTTCGTGCAAGCCAGCACCATGACCTTGAGGGTCCCCTGGTCCATTACGACCTCGCCCGCCTCTTTCTCCTGAGACCTCTCGGATCTCTCCCTTAGCTCGTCCAGATCAAAGCTCTTGATGAAGTCCGTTCCATCACCGAGGTGCGGTAGCTCCCCGAACCCCTATATCGGTGCGTTAACCGAGGCAGCATCAAAATGCTCCGGGACCGCGGAAAAAGGTCGATTAGTTCAACCGTCCGGATAAAAAAGCGGCGATGAACGAATCGGTCATGGCGTGTGCCTCTTCCATTAGAGCCTGGCATCATAGGGACTTCCATTTTCTTTCACGGTGGGGAAAAGAACCTGCCATCAACGGATGATTTTGCTCTTTTCTTGCCACTGGCCCGCTAACGCGGACTTATGACGGATGGCGGGGAATTGGCCGTTCGGCTCCGACGATGGAGCAGGAACGAGTGATCAGATGGAAGGTGAAGATGTATGGTCTCACTTCGGTATGTGGTGGGCGGTGGCGGTATGGATCGGCATCTATGCTGTCTTCCTCCTCTTCATACCGTTCTACAAGAAGAGTCAATGGAAGCCGGCAGGCACTTTCGCAGCGTTCGTGGTGGCGTTCGCCGTGGAGATGTTCGGCGTGCCGTTCAGCATGTACGCGGTGGGCGCGGTGTTCGGGGCGCAACTGCCCGAGGGCATCCTATGGGGCCACACCCTGCAGCAGTACATAGGCGATGCAGGCACCTGGATCGGCGTGGTGGTCTCCCTAGTGGGCGCTGCCCTGGTGATCGTCGGATGGAAGGCCATCCATGAGAACTACTGGAGCAAGGAAGAGGGCCGGGGGAGGCTTGTCACCGAGGGCATCTACGCCTACATCAGGCACCCTCAGTACACGGGATTCTTCCTCATCACCTTCGGGATGATGCTGGAATGGGCCACCATCCCCTTGATCGGACTGTACATCCTCCTCGTGGTACTGTACGCTCGCCTGGCCAAGAGGGAAGAGGCCGATATGGTGAAGGAGTTCGGTCAGGAGTACGAAGCGTACCGGAAGAGGACCAAGATGTTCATCCCCGGGCTCGTATGAGCCCGCGTAAACCACTTCTCTCTTTTTCCTCAGCCAACGACCGATGGCCCGTAAAGTGTGCGGTCAAACGCCTTATACGATGGTTTGCCAGCCCGCCACGGGACCGGGAGGTTCTGACAGAGGGATGAAAATGGTAGAGAAGAGCTTGCACGAGAAGAGATCGGAGGCCGGCCGCAAGGGTGGTCTGGCCCCCCACGAATGCCGCGGAAGGGAGTGCACTCACCCCAGCCATGAGGGGTCGAGCGAGATGTCGACCCATGAGAAGAGGGTCGAGGCCGGAAGGAAGGGCGGACTTGCACCGCATTCCTGCCGGGGTCGCGAATGCACCCACCCCAGCCATCAGCAGGAAGGCGAGTGACCTTAGAGAAGCTCTCCTAAGCAGGCCAGAAGGGTGTGGAGGCTCAGCCTCGAAAGGCCAAGGGCCGAGGAGGACTTCACTCCCGCGGCAGCAAGGAATGAAACCTCTTCTCATTTTATTGGAAACCGAACCACGTTTTGAATTGGATCGATGCCAGCGAACGGATCATGGTGCGATTGCATTGGCCCCAATGATCGTCCGAGCCTCAGAACATGATGCGGACTGAGACCGGCCTTATTGTGAGATCTCGACCGCCTGCCACTTCATCGACCTCGTGATGGCCGTAGTCGAGAATCGATCCAATGTCGGACGATCATTGTGACCCATATCGTAAATTGATAAACCCTTGGAAAAATAGTAATCTTGGATTCTGTTCACCACGTTCTCCGATGTTTCGGAAAGCGATCATATCTTTATCGAGATTGTGGGGGCGACATCTTGAGCGTCAAGAAACCAGTGTTCGTTATGGCTGCGGTGATAATGGCGGTAATGATCCTTCCATTCGTGGACATTAATGCCAACGCACAGACCTTCGGCGACTTTGACTATGAAGTGATCGATGGCGGTGATGCCGTCAAGATCATCGGGTACAATGGGCAGGCGGGAACGGTGGCCATACCAGATACGATAAATGGGCTACCCGTCACATCCATTGGCATGTACGCGTTCACCAGTTGCTCCTCCATAATCAACATTACCATTCCTGACAGTGTGACGACCATCGACGAACGGGCGTTCTATTACTGTGAGTCCCTCACCTCGATCACCCTGGGGAAGAGCGTTACGAGCGTCGGTAGTGAGGCATTCCTCTCATGTCCCTCCCTGGGCTACATCGGGGTCGACGCCAACAATACAGTGTATGCCAGCATCGACGGCGTGCTATACAGCAAGGACCTAACGGTCCTGATGCTTTGCCCCGAAGGCAGGAACGGTGAGGTGACCGTTCCCGATGGCGTGAAGAACATTGGTGAACGTGCGTTCTACGATTGCAGGTCGTTGACCTCGGTCACGATTCCCGACGACGTCACTACCATCGGCAATTATGCGTTCCTCGGATGTTCGTCCCTGACCTCGGTCAACATCGGCGATGGTGTGACGATCATCAGCGACGGTTCATTCGCCCACTGCTCCTCGCTTACCTCGATCGCTATACCCAACAGCGTCATTTCCATTGGCGCCTCTGCATTCTCTGGCTCATCCTTGACCTCGGTCACCATTCCCGACAGCGTCATCACCATCGGCAGGTATGCCTTCCACCACTGCCCCTTCCTGACCTCGGCCACTATCGGCGATGGTGTGACGAGCATTAGCGACGAGGCTTTCTACTACTGCGAAAACCTGACGACGGTCAGCCTCGGCAAGAACGTAACGAGCATCGGAAATGACGCTTTTTGGTCATGTCCCTCCCTGGTCTCCTTCGATGTCGATCCAGAAAACCTCAACTATGCGAGCATAGACGGTTTACTGTACAACAAGGATGTCACCGTTCTGTTACGATGCCCTGAAGGGAAGAGCGGCGAGGTGATCGTCCCCGATAGCGTGACGAGGATCGGCGACCGTGCCTTCTCCGACTGTTCATACCTGACCTCGATCGCCCTCGGCAACAACGTGACGAGCATCGGCGACAGTGCGTTCTCTTGGTGCGAATCCCTGACCTCCATGACGATCCCTGACAGTGTCACCACCATCGGTAGCTCTGTTTTCCACAGCTGCCACGACATGGCCTCGATCGTCATCGGTGACAACGTGACGAGCATCGGCAGCTGGGCCTTCGCCTATTGCACCTCGCTGAGATCGATCTTAATCCCAGATGGTGTCACAGCCATCAGCAACTCTGTTTTCTATGAATGTAGCTCGCTGACCTCTGTCACCATCGGCCAGAACGTGACGAGCATTGGTGAACGGGCGTTCTACTACTGTACCTCCCTGACATCCATCACGATTCCCAAGAGCGTGACGAACATCGCCTACAATGCATTCTTCTGCTGCTACCCGCTGATGAGCATGATCTTCGAGGGTAACGCGCCCACAGTAGGCACATATTGGGCCATCGGGTGTAATGAACTGGTCGTATACTATTACGAAGAAGCTTCCGGGTTCACCACTCCAACATGGAAGGGTTTTCCTTGCTACCCGCTGACGGTGCCTAGCGCGGCGACCGATCTGACAGCCATACCTAGCGATGGCCAGATCTCCTTGTACTGGAGCGCGCCCGTTGCTGACGGCAGCGAGCTTGTCGAGTACTACGTCGTCTACATGAACGGGGAGGAGATCGCCAACGTTACGGGGACGAGCAAGATCGTCACCGGCCTAACTAATGGTGAGGAATACACGTTCGCGGTCAAGGCCGGGAACAGGCTTGGCATCGGGCCCCAGAGCGAGGGAATCTCCTCTCCCTTCGATATCCGGATCATATCTCCCGCTGACGGTTCGTACAGCAACACCCACTCGAACGAGTTGAGTTGGCTGACCGATCCGGCGGGCATGACGGTCGAGTACAGCATCGACGGGGTGAACTGGATCGATGCTGATGGTGCAATGAGCCACACATGGTCCGTTCTCTCCGATGGCGCTCACACGTTCCATGTGCGAGCGATCGATCACGTTGGCAACGTCGTCGAAAGAAACGTCACGTTCATCGTCGACACGGTCAGCCCGACGATAATCATCGACTCGCCAAGCGATATCGTGCTCAATGATGGAGATATCATGATATCTTGGAACGGCAGCGATGACCGGTCCGGCATTCGCGGATACCAATACCGCATCGATGGCGGCGAATGGTCCGACGAGGCCATGGTCCTCAGCAATCTGTTCACTGGTCTGGTCGACGGCCCTCATACCCTGACCGTTCGCGCGGTCGATCGCTCCGGCAACATCGCTGAAGCACCGATGACGTTAACCGTGGACACTGCCGCACCGGAGCTGAGTATAACATCGCCAGGTAATGGCTCGTACACCAACTCTGACGAGGTGGAGGTAGAGTGGTCCGCCATCGACGCCACCTCCGGCATTGCCGGATTCCGGTGCAGGATCGATGGCGGCGCGTGGACCGATACGGTTGCCAACAGCTGTGTATTCTCTGAACTGACGGAAGGGGACCATACTGTCGAGGTCGAGGCGTACGATGAGGCCGGTAACGCCATCCTTGAGAGTGTGACATTTGCCATCGACCTCACCGAGCCCATGTTGATCATCCTCTCTCCGAGCGCCCATTACCTCAACTTCAGCAAGGTGGCGGCCTCCTGGAACGCTTATGACGACGCATCTGGCATCGTAGGATACCAATACCGCATCGATGGCGGAAGTTGGTCTTCAATAACCACCGACATGTCGCATGTCTTCGATGGCCTATCAGATGGTGTTCACGCGGTGCAGATCAGGGTCGTCGACCTGGCCGGCAATGAGGCTATTGCATCTATTGCATTCACGATCGACACTGCCGCACCGGTCGTGACCATCGTCTCTCCGGACAGCGGGGCAGTGACCAACAACAAGACGATCTCATGGTCCGCAACCGATGAGGGCTCTAACATCTTCGGTTTCAAGTATAGACTGGCCGGAGAAACCTGGTCTCTGATGACATCATCCCGAGACCATGTGTTCTCTGATTTGGTCGACGGCGAGCACACCGTGGAGATCATGGCGATCGATCGCGCCGGCAATGAGGGCACTGCCTCGGTAACGTTCGTCGTAGACACGGTCGCGCCTACGGTCGTTTCGAAAGAGCCGACCGGCAACGACGCATCTGTCGTAGCGGTCATCACCGTCGAATTTTCAAAGGCGATGAATAAGACCTTGACCAGCATCGTCATCGACGGCGTTAACGGAACGGTCACGTGGAACGGCGATATTGCCACGTTCAAGCCGTCCTCGAGGCTCGTGGGGAACTTGGAGTACACAGTGACCGTGAACGGAAAGGACCTGGCAGGCAACGATCTTAACGAGACGACATGGTCGTTCAGGACTGCAAAGGTCGTCGGAACGGTCTCCGGCATAGTGATCGACGATGACGGCAAGCCGGTCGCCGGTGCGACCGTAACGTTGGATTCGAGAATAACGACCACCGATGTCGACGGACGATACCGATTCGACGATGTGTCGCCGGGAACGTACAACATCACGGCGACCAAGGACGGTCGCGTCACCGCCACGGCCACCGTCTCGATGATGGATGACGACATCTCATCTGGCGTCATCGTCGAGAACATCGTGTTGAGCGTCGAGAAGGAGGGAGCGGACGGCAGCATCTTGCTTGTCGGCGTCATCGCCGCCCTGATGGTCGCTGGCATCATAGGCGCGGGTATGTTCATGCGCAAGCGGTGATGGTAAATGCGATGAGGCGGCCCTCTGCCCGACCAGCGAGGCCGCCTCTGCCAAACATCTTAACTGGACGAGATACGCGTTGAATCTCATCGAAACGTCACGCGATGGCCTGGAGCAACGGGTCGGCATGGACTGAGACGCCGGTGATCAGACGAGAGACGAACCTCGACGGGAACTTCAACAATATTCGCAGGAACGATCTGGACGCATTTGCTCGCAGATTGCCATTGACTTTGATGACAGAACATATGGATGAGAAGGAGAGCGCACACGGAGGGATTCGAACTCTGTTGCGGCCAGTCAGTACGTTATCAAGGTCAATAACGGTGAGGCCGATGAGTCAGACGGCTCAGATCAAACCCCTTCATTTTCGATTATCGTACTCACCATAATCCGGTCCGTCTCGACCGATAGATCATCGCTCCCCATGGTGCATGATCTACCCCTACACCGAGGGATCGCGACATGCGAGGCGATGCCGTGAATCCCTCTGCTCTTTCATCCTCCATCAATCCCACCCTCTCGGACGGGAGTTCTTCTCACTCTCACCTCCCCGAGCTCATCGGGGACCCATCATTCGTCTCGGCTTGGGATCTGTATCTTGAGCAGGTCCGCCGGAGACTCATCACGGTCCTAACTCATCAGAGAAAGGATGCACGCGACCATGTGCCACCATGTGCCATGATGTGTGTTGTTGTGTGTGCCTCTCCCCTGAGAGGTGAGGTTCTCGGGAACCTCTCATCGAACGTGGCGAACAGCGTAGCCAGTAGGTGAAAGTAGCGAGCTATCGAGGTGTGGTGAGTCCTTCTCTCCGTTCCTCTTCGCTCCCCCTTTCACCCCCTCGCTGCCTGCCACGGCGCAACGGTGCCCTAGCGTAAGCGCTGCCATAGCAAGCAGTATCAATACCAGCGCTGCCAGCGGGGCACATCGGAACGGGGAGGAACACACAGCACAGCACATCATGGCACACAGGGGCACACGGTAGCACACGGTGAAACCATGAGACCCAAAGACGACATACGGGAATGGGAGACGGATGACATCCTCATCTCCATAGCGGATTGGCTGCTGTACGAAGATCGGGCTGCGATAACGTGGCCGGAGATCCAGGACATCCTACGCGCCGAACCGTTCTTTTATCAGGATGAACGGACCCACCGGAAGAAGCGCCGATACCTGGAGGCGAACGGCTACCTCAAGCGAGTGAACCGGGTCGCATACAAGGTCACGGACGAAGGACTCGCCCGAGTGAGGAAGGCAAAGGGCGTCCCTGAGACCCCAGAGGACGCCCCGGACGACGAATCGTCCATCGTTCACAAGGCACCGGCAGTATTTGAACAGTCCTCCGTGTGCCATGATGTGCCTGACGCATGGGACATGATCTCCGCCCTCATCATGCAGCGGGACGGACATCGATGCAGGATCTGCGGCGATACTGACAATCTACGAGTCCGGCCCAAGCAGCCGGGGCACCAGGGCATGCCGTCCGATCCTAATGATCTGGTGACGATGTGCCAGGCATGCGACGGGCAACCATCGACCGAGAGGAATGAGGTGGTTGATTACCTGGCATCACTCCGTGACGCCTCCAGGGCTGCCAAGGAGGGCGGGGCATGATCGCCGAGGAGAAGCGGGTCCGCGTCGGCCTGATACTATCGCCGAAGACCGAACCCCGCGTGCGCCAGTACGTCTATTGTTCGTCTAAACAGTGCAAGTGGCACGGGACGATCTACGAGACCGACATCATCAAGACCGGTCCACGTCGCAAGGCTTCAGGCCGCCTCTACATCTGCTGCCCCAAGTGCGGGGAGGATCTCATCGACCTCTCCACCGACGAACCGAGGAGGTGGCTGTGATGTGCCGTTGCGACCCTGCCGCCCTTGACGTCGCCAAGTACTTCTTATCGGACGATGAGCGGGAGGTCTATCACGTCTCTCCTATCTGCCAATTGACCGGACGGCCCGGTGCGCTGCTCCACCTGGAGGACCGCGGTACGCCGACCTGCCCTAGTTGCGGCGAACGGATCAGGCCGAGCGATAAGGGACGATTCATCTACTACCGCGCCAGGGATGACCCTAGCCCCCGTCTCATCACCAGGTTCGCTCATGATCGATGCCTGCGCAAGCTCATGTTCATCCGACCGGCCGATGGGGGGATGGGGAACGCCTGGGTGCCGAACTACGGCGAGCTCGGGAGCGTGTTCTGATGGCATATCTGCTCTGTCAGGAGCCGGGCCCGGCCATCGCCGAATCGTTCCGACTGTCCAGGGAGGAAGGCCGGCGCGTTGCCGTCGGCCGTGAGGATGGCATGTGGTACGTCAGGATCCTCGGACCTGCGGAGGCGAGGCAATGATCTGCCCGCTCAAGCCGTGCGTCGACTGCCCGGCGACGTCCGACATGGCCGATGAGACCCCGTGTCCGGGATGTCCGCATCATCCGTGCCAGGAGGTGATCGCATAACCTCGAACGAGCAGGACCTCCCCGTATGCGAGGATTGCCTCAAAGAGCGCGGAACGGTGGTCCGTATGGTCAAGGCCGGCTACAAGGGCACGGTGGGCTGGAGAGGCGCATACGAGTGCCCGGAGTGCGGCGACTACGGCAAGTCCGTGAGGCCCATGGACGACCCCTATTATCGCATCGCCACCGGGATCGTGGACGAACTCGCCGACCGGGGCCTCGACCTGGACGACATCCGTCGCGTGGTCGATCGCACTCTATGGATCACCGAGCGCCAGTACGCCATCCAGGCCCGGCGCTCCGCCGAGGAGGAGCTGCGGCGCGACGCCATCACTCACCTGGAGGAGCTGCGCACGGCAACCATCCGGGACAATAACAAACGGTCGGACAACGAGTTCCTGGCCCGCCACGGCTACGAGGAGAGGATGGCATGAGACTGATAACGTCGGTGTGCCACGTCACCTGGTGCCAGTGCCATCAAGAAGGGGGCTGCGTCAAGCGGTTCAACGGCGGCCGGATTCCCAAGGGCTATGGCACCCCCAGCTGTCCCGGCCTGGTGCGCGCGCCCTGACCACCAAGCAGGAGCGGACGCGACCTCGCCACATCGTCTGGAAGGGCATACAGACCAAGCTTGACCATGGAGGTGATATGGAATGATCCAGCCGATAGGGCCGTTCCAATGCGACAGCTGCGGGACCGAGGGGAGGGTCTATCACATAACCCAGGTCACGCACTTGGACGCCAACGGAGAGGAGCTGCTCCAGACCTTCTACGCCTGCCCGGAATGCTTCGAGGAGCTGAAGGCCATGATGGACGAGTTCGTGACCAGGGGGTTTGAGGAATGACCACGCTGGATTCGTTCATCGAGTACGATGACGCTTCCCTCGATGACCTCCCCTCCGAGGACCTCCACACCGTCGAGGGCGTGCGGCGGCGACGCGAGGCGATGGAGGCCCGGCGGCCGAAAGCACTCGGCAGGGACATGCTGCGGCTCGACCGCCAGGCGTTCCTGGACGAGTATCGCCGCCGGTACGGCATCCTGCCGTCCGCCGGGGAGTGGATGGCCTGGTATGACTTCGATAAACGACGCCTGGAGGCTCGCCGGCGCGACCACAGCATCAAGGCAAGGGGTGAGCGGCGATGACCGCCCAGACGCCGCTGGAACGCGCCCAGGCCGAGCGGGACCGACTGCATCGCCGCGTGATGATGGAGTTCGGCTCGCTGCGCGAGGTCGATATATACGCCACTGCCGGCCGGCAGGACGCCATCGAGCTGCGCCGCGAGTACCGCGAGGCGCTCAAGGCCCTCCGAGCGGCCAAGGCCGCCTCCGGAGGTGATCGACAATGATCGCCCCCGTCAGGCGGCGCTACGCCTGCCCGGACCCGTGCATCTACAACTGTGTCATCGAGACGACGTCCCAATATGTCCAAGACCCCATCCAATGCCCCTACGGTCGTGGATGGCTGTATGGCTGGCTGCTGTTAGAGCCGGCCGGGGGTGACCAGTGATGCCGCTCAGAAAGCTCCACTCGCATGGCTGCCCGTACCACTGCTGCGAGCTAGATCTGTTCGAGTCGATGCCGCACGAAGACGCCGGTACACAGTTCGACGTGGTGAGCTGGTACTGCCCCGAGTGCCGCCAGGTGTTCACATTCCTGAACCCGGCGGACGAAGCGGCCGGATACTGGCCCGATGGCGATGACGGCCTGGGAGGTGAATGACATGGGCGCTCGTCCAGCCTGCTATGGCCAGCATCATGACGATGACCGATGCGCTGACTGTGCCCTCTATGATGCCTGCCTGGAGGCAGCGCTCCGTCAGGAGCTGGAGACGACCGGCATCCCCATGCAACACTTTCCGGCCATCTGGGAAGCCCTGGCTATGACGCGGGAATCAATCCTTGAGGCCACCGGCCTGGAGCTGGCCGTGGTGGCGCACATCGAGCGCATACGCACCTCGCACCGGGGGAGGGAGTATGTCAAGCACTGAGAGCCATATCCGCTTCGAGCCGGTCCCGCGCCCCGGCCGCAAGACGGAGATCTATCGCGTCATGTCCGTTCACTACGACGTCGAGCTGGGAACGATCGAGTGGCACTCGCCTTGGCGGCAATATGTCTTCTTCCCGGCCGACCTGACCTATTGGTCAGCTGGCTGCCTCCGTGACGTGCAGGAGCAGATCTCCCGCTTGATGGCTGAGAGGAGGGAGCGGCGATGACCAGGGCCGCGCTGTACGCTCGCGTCAGCACCAAGGAGCAGGACACCACCGGCCAGAAGCTGCGTCTGATCGAGTATGCCAGGATGCAGGGCTGGGAGGTGTTCGGCTACTACGAGGACCACGCCAGCGGAAAGGACGATTCCCGCCCCGATCTCGACCGCATGATGGCCGACGCCGGCATCCACAAGGACGGACGCCGGACGAGGCCAAAGTTCGACGTCATCCTGGTGACCAAGCTCGACCGCATGATGCGCTCCCTGGTCAACATGGAGAGCATCATCCTTGAGCTAGAGAGCCAGCGGGTCGGCCTCATCGCCTTCGACCAGGGCATAGACACCTTCAACGAAGACCCGTCCCGGAAGATGGTCCGACGAATAATCAGCGCCACGGCAGACTGGGAGCGGGAGATGATCGTGTCGAGGGTCAAGGAGGGCGTGGAGAAGGCCAAGCGCGTGGGCACCAAGTCCGGCCGCCCCTTCGGCCGTCCCCGTCGCGGCACCGAGGTCAAAGGGAAGCGGAAGCGCCCCATCACCGAGGCGCAGATCCGGGCGGTCCTCGCCGAGGAGCCCGACATCCCCGTGCGAAGGCTCGCCGAGCGGCTAGGGGTGCCGCGCTCGACCCTGTACGGCTACCTCGACCTCTACGGGGGTGTCGATAAACTACGGGGTGCTCCGCTTATAAACAAACAGGCGGAAAAGAGGGATGTCGGCAAACTACAGTTATCCGACACCTGCGAGGGAGCGGCCTTCGAGGGCGAGAGCGCAAACATCGAGCTGAGGGACGGAGACTCGTGACCGGCATACAGCTCACTCTCTCCATGGAGCCCATGGTCGAGAAGGCAAGGAAGGGAGAGGAGAAGGTGTATCGACTCTACATGATTTCACCTCGCGCCGCTAACCTGCTCGATCAGATGAGGATACTCACCGGCATCCCCAAACAGGAGATCGTGGAGCGTGCTATCGAGCTCATCGCCGAGGAGTTCGCCAGATCGAGGAGGTCCGACTAAAACCCATTCCTTAGGTTTCGCTGGATGTATGACTCCCTAAACCTTTTTCATCACGCCGGAGACGAGCATAAGCGCCGAGCTCCGGCAGGTCTTGATCACATTAGAGGTTTGAAAAAGTACAGCATGTTGATGGCGGCGTCGCTGTGCGTCGTCATGATCGCATGTTCGATGGCACCATCCGCGGAGGCGAAGGCCTCCGACTATGGCACGCCTACCATGATCGACATCGCACCGGGGATGATGTACACCTACAAGCCGACGTTCCCATCCCAGCTGACGGTGACAACGGTCATACATGAGCAGGGGCCGAGCGGCGGGACCGGAGGCACCTGGGGAACCTTCTCCGCCGGCACCCTGAACGTCAACATCCCCACAGCGGCCACTCCCGGCTCGACCTATGATGTCGTCCTGAAGTGTACCAGCGAGAACCCGCATCAGGAGATCTTCATCCCGATCACCTTCACCATCGTCGAGAACGCGGCGGCCTCCGGCTCTCACCCTAACATCGTGATCGGCTCAAGCGTCTCCATGACCCCCGCCGTGACCGGCATGGGGACGTTCACTTGGTCTGTCACCGAGGGCAAGACTCTGCCTGACGGTCTGACCCTCGACACCGCCACCGGCAAGGTGACCGGTGTGCCGACCCAGACAGGCACCGTCACGATCTACCTGACGGCCACCAGCAGTTATGGTGAGTCCGAGGACCTCGTCGTTTCCTTCGAGGTCGTGCCCGTTCTGTCAGTGACCAACTCGCCCAGCGCAGGAGCTATCGCTTATGTCATCAGCTAAGACAAGACTACAACCCTGCGGGGCCCTCGCCATCGTTGCAGCCCTGGCCCTTCTGGCCGCCTGCATCCCGACGGTGAGCGCCGAGACGGGAGATCCATGGACGGACATCCCCGAGAATGAGATCATCGACTGGGGAGAGATGTGGGGGACCGTCATTCAGTTCCAGTACGTCTATGATCCCGAGGTCGGAAACCAGGCCCAGACTATAGAATGGGATTTCGGCGACGGCAGTCCTCGATCTACCGAGTGGAATCCCCGGCACACTTACGAGGAGTATGGGACCTACATCGTGGTCCAGCATGTGACCAACACCTACGAGGGTTTCTCGGAGGACTGGGGCTACTACCGGATGACCATCATGGGCAAGCCCTACGTCGAGATCGTCGCGCCTGAGGGAGCGCCTCAGATGGAGAAGGTCTACGCCACCAAGGGCACTGCGCCCGAGCAGCCCGATGATCCCATCTGGAAGGGGCACGAGTTCTTGGGATACTATGCGGACGCGGAGTTCACCGTGCCGTTCGACTGGACCATCCCGCTCGATAGAGCCGTGACGGCCTACGCTCAGTTCCAGAACGCGTCTGTGATCCCGGACCCGGACGATGAGGATCCTATCGACGATGAGGACCCCAACGGCACCGACTCGAAGGACAACATCACTGCTGGCATCGGCGAGTTCTTTGAGCAGTATGGAGCCTTAACGTTAGGCATCGCGGGCGGCATCGTCATCGCGGTCTTCGCCATCGGTGTCCGCCATCCGGTCGTGCTCATAGTAGGCATCGCTCTGCTCGTGATCGCCGCTCTGCTCAAGTTCGGGGTGATCTGAGCATGAGCCGAAACATCTTCACCATGGCGGGGGCGCTGGCCGCCCTCGCCATCCTTCACTACGCCTGTAAGCAGACCCATAACCGATCGGGGGCGATGAACTGAAAACCAAACTATTCGCAGTAACGGCCGTTATGCTGTTGATGGTCTCTGCGGGCATCGCCATGACGCCCACCGCAATGGGGGCCGACTTACCAGGTGTACCGACCTCCATAGAGGTCGGTCAGCAGTATAGCGTTAACCTTCTGAACTACCTGCCAGGGACGATCACGTCAGCAAATATCCCCACCGTTAATTGGGGGAAAGCTGAACCGGGCCACATATGGGCCGTGACAGTGGACGGGAAGAATCCTGCCGTCATCCCCAACGTCAGCTTTGCAGCTGGTGATAGCTCTAATCCAAAATTACTGTTCACCGCCACCTGGGATTCACCGGGCCAACATGTGATCTGGGTAAGGTTATTCCATCAAGCTCAGCCCGGCCTCTTTCATGAGGTCACTTGGACCATCAACGTCGTGCAAGCACCGTATATCGTCACCTTCAACTCCGACGGTGGCTCCTTCGTCCCGTCCAGACAAGTAGCGGTCGGAGACCCGTACGGAACGCTGCCAACCCCCACGAAGGCCGGATACACCTTCCTGGGCTGGTACGACGGAACGACCAAGGTCTCCTCCTCCACCGTGCCCACCAAGGATGTGACGCTCAAGGCGCAGTGGTCGGCGAACAATATCCAGTACACCGCGCCGCCAACCGGCAACCTCGCCGCTGGCACGTACTGGTCTCATCAGCTCAGCACTACGCCCGACGTCTCGATCACCGTATCGGGAGCAGGAACGTCCTGGATAAAGGTCAACGGAGGTATGGTCTCCGGCGTACCTCCGACCGCCGGGGTGTATGAAGTGAGCGTGCTGCTGACCGCGCCGAACCACATCAGCCAGAGCAAGTCATTCACATTGAACGTCGTGCCGCAACTGGTCCTGACCAACAGCCCTGCGGCGGGAGCTATCGCCTACGTGGTGCAGTGAGGGGTCACAAAATGACTCGACCATCCACCATCGGAGCGCATTGGGCGCTCACCGTTTTCATGGCCGCCGTCCTAGTGGCGAGCAGCATTGCCCTGCTGGTCGGCCCGGCCAGCCAGCAGGTGAGAGCAGAGACCGAGGCGGACATACTGATCGGCGACCCGATCTCTTACACCGACCTGGGGATCGATGACGTGGACATAGGTACGCTATCGATAGATTCCAAGGACCCGTCCAGAGTGATCGGGACCGCCTACAAATATGATGACGGGTACGTTCATGGCCTCGCCATCACCACTAGCGGCGACACGGCCATCCTTGGTGAGACCCAGCCCCTGTACCAGTCCGAGTACGACACCGAATGGGGGTCTCGCGGACCGGACGGCGCAGGGCTGATATTGCTGGACGAGTCCCGCGCCGTGTCCATGGCTTACAAAGCCTATCTCTTCGCTGACGATGCGGTCATCGACCTGAGAATACTGACCATCGATGGCGAGAACCAGTTCACCGTGGGCCCCAAGCATACCTTGGATCCGCAGATCCGCATCAGAGATTATAGCGCTCGCATCGCCGCCCTGGACGCCGATCGATTCGTCCTGTCGTACATCGATTATTACGACTCGTACATGCACTCCGTCGTCTGTACCGTCAACGGCGACGACATAACCGTTGGCGAGTCTAGCGTGTTCAGCGGCGCGAAGGACGCCATGATCGCCTCCCTGGACGCCGATCACTTCCTGGTCTACTACACCGCCACCACCCCGAACGCGCCCAACATGGGCACCGCCATGGTGGCCACCGTCACCGGCAACACCGTCACATACGGCTCGCCGACCACGTTCATGGTCACCCAGGACGTATATTATGCGCAGGACCCGAGCATCACCGTCCTGGACGCCAACCGCTTCGTCATATGCTCTCAGGCGTACGATGAGGAGGTCGAGATCAAGGTGGCCACCATCGACGGCACTTCAATCTCCATCGGCGAGCCGGTCACGTTCCCCTTCTACGCAGATCTCCCTCGCCTGGTCGTGATGGACGATTCCCATTTCGTCTGGGCGTATGTGATCGAAGACCCGGACACCTATGAGACGACGACACACGTCGTCCTTGCCTCCGTGGACGGCGACGCCATAACGTTCGGCGAGCCGATCGAGTACCCCCACGGCAGGCCCATATTCGTGGTGTCTCTGGAGCCCACCCGGTTCGGCATCATCGGCGTCAGGAGCTACAGCGATCAGTACCCGGTCGGCGCCATCTGCACCGTCCCGTCCCTGGCGGCCCCGCCGGCAGTCGCTCCCACCATGACCTCGATCTCGCCGACCGAGGCCGTCACGGGCGAGCTGTACTCCTGCCTGCTCACCGCTGATATGGACGTGGTCTGGACGCTCATCAGCGGCCCCGAATGGCTGTCCCTAATCGGCAACGATCTATCGGGCACCCCGATCGAGGCCGGCCAATACGACGTCATGATCTCGTTCGTATGCGATGGGCACCCTGAAGCATATGAGGAATGGACCATTACCGTCGTGCCGGAACTGGTCCTGACCAACACCCCGGCGGAGGGAACTATCACTTACGTGGTGCTGTGAGGGAGATGAGATCGCTCTACACCACGCTCGCGATCGTGCTGCTCCTCAGCACCTCGCTGCTCGGCCTCGCCGTCGATACGACCGAGGCAGCGCCAGCGGGCATCGGCATCAATCAGAACGGCAACTACGCCGCCCTCTCGGTCTCGGTGCCGGCAGGCCATGAGGTCCGTTGGGACTTCGACGACGGTTCGTTCGGGTCCGGTTCCTCGACCGGCCATACATGGGAGCCCGGACTGTACAACGTCCGGGCGGTGATCATCCCGGCCGACGGGGAACCCTACGTGCTGGAGAAGCACATCGGGATATACTCGCCCGGACCGGTGACGGAGGTCCAGCGCAACAAGGAGTACCGTTACGCGGCGTACAACGGTCCGAGCCCCAAGCTGACCGTGACCGACTCCAATGGCAAAGTGGTCTCCTGGCTGACGTATGATGCCACGCATCGCATAGTCACCGGCGTCCCCCGGGACGTCGGCACGTACCACGCGACGCTCACCGGCGAGCGGATGCTGACCTGGACAATCACCGTCGTTGACGGTCCGCTCCAGGCCCCCTGGGTGCGGTTCAGCTCGCACGCCAATAATGGGACGATCGTCGTTGACTCCCTATACGGCTCATCGAACGACGCCGCCACCCGGTACACCTGGACCCTGGAGGACCTGGACGGCACCACGGTGGGGATCAGCGAGAGCAAGGTGCCGGATCTCAAGGCCGAGCCGGGAGTGTACCGGCTCTCCCTGAGGATGACGGGAGTCAGCGGAGCGGCGTCTTACGCTCAACTGATCGTGATGGACGGCCCGGAGCCGCCGCCGAAGGATGACAATGAGATCAACATCGGCCTGCCCTGGATAATATTCGGCCTCGCTGCCGTGGTTGCCGGGCTCTTGTACGCTGCGACCAGGGATTACCGGGCGCTGCTCGGTGCCATCCTCTCGATCGGAGTGATGATCATACTGCTGGTATGGTGATGTTATGAAGAAATACGCGAAAACTGCATTTGCGCTCATGTCGGTGGCCCTGCTGGCCACCCTATCAATGTCCCCCGCCGTAACATACGAGGCGGAGGCCAAGGCGTGGTTCGATGAGGGGACGGAACAGGCGATCTACTGGTGGCTTCGAGTGTTGCCCGTGACCTCGCAGATGACGGGAGTGTACGAGTACCTGACGCTGGACAAGAGCGTCTCGCCACCGCCGGCCGGGAACGATGATGCCGTCAAGGCGTATGCCAGGGATGTGGACGCGCTCCGATCCGCGGAGCATATGTACAACATCTACGGCATCTCGGCCAGCCTGGTCCGGACCGATACGGAAACGTGGAAGCTGTCGGCCGCCTATCTCAACCGCGCGGCCGAGATCGGGGCCGGTTCACTGTGGTACGAAGGGGCCGTGTTCGACGCCGACGCGATTCTGGAGTACAGCAGCATCTACGAATCGATCGGCAACGGCAACCGCAACACGCAGGAGATCCTCGATGAGGCCGTTCGCGTGTCGGCCGATCTCAAGAGCGCCTGGTCCTCCACCAGTTACGGCGGACCGCTCAACATCGAGCTTACGTGGAACGGCGGCAGCACCGGAGCGTGCAATGAGCGCCTGGCTCTCGACTTCATGACCCTGGCGACCGCATCGGCCGACCGCAACATAGTCTATCTGACCAAGACGGCGACCAAGGACGCTCCGGACACCGCCCGGACCATCTGGGCCTATACCACGACGGGCAGCATCACGCCTATAGCGCCGGGAGCGGCATCAATGCCCCTGTCGCTCGGTGCCAATGACGTCGGCTCCCTGCCGTCCGGATTCTACAAACTGTCTCCGGGCGTGTACGGAGGCCCATTCGTCTCCGCCGTCGGGGAGGACGCAGCGCCGGTGAAGGGCAGCGCAGGCATAATCAAGGACAACGAATACGGTTACATCACCGCCCAGGGCGACGGCGTCTCCGTCTACTGGAAGGGCGCTGCGTCCGCGTCATCGACGTTGGACTTCAAGATCACCGGCTCCTCCGATGTACAGACGTCCCTCAACGCTCCCCTGGAGCTCGTCTCCGCTTACGCATCATACATGGACCGGCTGACCGCTCTGCTGTATGAATCAGCCAGTGCGGCCCAGGTCATGTGGACCATATCGGCCAAGGCGCACCAGAGTAACATGCTGCTGTCACCGTCGTCGATCATACCGCACCTGACCAACGTCAATGTGTCGCCGGAGCAGGCATACGCTCTTTATGTCCTGGCGCTCGACCAGATCAGCCAGTACAACACCAACCACGGCGAGCTTCTGAAGGACGGGGTGACCAAGATCTCCGCGCAGTCGCTCGACCTGTACTGTCAGGGCAGCATCTACGCGGCCGACGGCACGGCCATCGCCGAGAACGTGATCTTCACCCCGTACATCTACGTCAAGGACTGGACCCTCTACTCCGGGAGCATGAACACCATGACCCAGGACGGCCTGGCGATGGTATGGGACAATGGAGAAACGGCCGTGGGCTGGGGAGGACCTTCCACGACGGACACCTACGCCTCCCTGGTGCTCGACAAGGGCGCGTACATGAGCATCGATGAGATCCACTACAAGGGAGAGCTCGTGCCGTCGCTCAAGCTCGACGTCGTGTCGGTCGAGCAGATCGACGTCTTCAAGGGCATCGAGTGGGACCGCCAGGACCCGCCGAAGGTGATGGACGCGTCCACGCTGATCATGATCATCCTCCTGGAGGCGGCCGCCATCGTCCTGCTGGTCGGCTACATCATCGGACGGTATGAGATGTACATCGTGGCCCTGGTGATTGCCATCGTCGCGCTGGTCGCGTCGGAGTGGGTGGCGCGCATAGCTCTGGGGATGGGATGATGGCCGACACCATATCCCTCGGACCGTGGATCATCGAGCATTGGGACTCACTCGGTGCGGCCGCCCTCCTCGTTGGAGGGTTCGTCTTCGCCTGGCGTCGCCAGATCTGGCGGTCCCTGGGCTGCTTCCTCGGGTGCGTGGGTGTGTTCGTTATCGGGGGACTATGAAGGCCCGCACATACGCACCCTTGGCCACGCTGGCCCTGGTGCTCGTGCTGGCCACGCTCCTGGCCGCTCCGGCGGTCGCAGCCACCGACACAACCCCCAACGGCTGGACCACTCACACCGGGCCGGGATACGAGCTGTACATCACGCCGAACGAGCAGGTCGGCAGCAGCGAGCTGGTCCTGATCGTCAATTACGGTGACACAGTAATGGATCTGCACGTCACCCAGGACAACCGGACCATCACGACCGAGTATGTGGACGCTCGTTCGAGCCGGTTCGCCCAGCTCGATTTCGCCACCAACGGCACGTACAAGATCGTCCTGTCCAGCGTCGGCCATGAGCTGCTCACGCTCAACAAGACTCGCGTCATCCCGGTGACTCCGGACCCGACGCCGCCGTGGGACGATGATGACTGGCACATCATACCGCCCGGACCGTCGCCGTGGCAGCCGATACTGAGGCCGCCCCAGGACCCGTTGGTGTACACCCAGGCGGCCGTGGACGCCCTGCTGGCCAACATCACCCTGGAAATACTGCTGATCACCGCCTCGCTCATGGCCATCTCGATGGTCATCGGCGCTGCCGTTCAGCGTGCGGTCCGATTCATCTGGCCAACCGACTTCATGACGGTCTCGATTGTAACGTTCGCCGCCGTTCAGATCATCGGATGGCCATCGTTCCTGATCGTTCCGGGAGTCGATCCCATCTGGTGGATCCCCATGCTCATCGGGTACATCATCGGCTACATCGTCATCGGCCGGACCCGCTACATCATGGTCCGCCGTCTGACGGATGACAAATCGTTCGACACGGAGCCCTGGGTGCTCTACCACATCGACGGCAAGCCGTACGTCCAGGAGCAGAGTAACAAGGCACTGCTCAAACGCCTGGTGTTCGGCATCCATCACCCCATCCTCTCGCCCGTCTCCCTGGAGCCCGACTATGAGGACCGGACGAAGTACCCCGGATTCCCGGTGTTCCACCGCCGCATGGTGTGCGTCGAGGGGTGGCGCACATACGAGATGATGCCCGAGACGGTGTCGAGATGGCAGCTGAAGCGCTACGCGACCGAGGTCAAGGTGGCATACGGAAGCACTGTGAGCCGCTACGAGCTGCTGCGGTCGTTCCAGGCGCTGGATCGTGTGAACTCCAGGTTGATCGAGGCGGAGAACGAGATCTACGCGCTGCACCAGTCGCTGAGCGTCCGCATGGCCGACACCGTGGCCGCGTTCCTGGCCAGGGTCTACTCGCGCGCTCCGGGTGCGGTGTTCAAGGACGCGGTCGAGCGCTGGAATTCAAAGGAGAAGAAGGAGGACAATGTTCAGAAAGAGTAAAACGCAGAAGAAGAACCGGCGGATCTCCCAGGCGGTGGCCGAGGCCATCATGTCCGGGGACGACTGGCTGGAGGCCACGCAGATATTGCAGGCCCTCCGGCCGGTCGAGGATCTGATAGAGTCGCAGATCGAGGGATTGCAGGAGATCCTGGAAGACTACCGCGAGGCGGGCGGCACGATGGCCATCGAGGAACGCGAGGATGGGCATGATCTCGTGGCCGCGCTCGGCGACGTGACGTGGCGTCTGGCGTTCGATTCGCGAGGCCAGATAGTCAAGCGCATCATCGAGGATACCGCGCCGGAACATGCCGACGCCGACGCCCTGGGAATGGTCGATCGCGCCGTACGCGCCGCCTACGAGATCCCTCGCCGGGAGTTCGCGCTTGACGAGCTGAAGAGGATCACGGCATACGTGGAGAACGACAACGCGCTGGCCGGCCTGGAAAGAGTGCGCGAACTACTGTCCAACAACGAGAACATCGTGTACCAGACCGCCTCATCGGCAGGACTGGCCGACGTGGACATGTCGGCCATTGCCCCGATCATGGAGGTGAGGAAGTGAACGGGGAGCTGCTGAGCCTCGGACTGCCGTCCGGGATGCTCACCATCGATGATCTGTTCCCTCCCGCGTTCAGGGAAGCGGACATCACAGAGGAGATGCTGGAACGCTTCTTCCCTAACCTGCCGTCCAGCGTTATCTTCCGTCATGGTTGCATCGTAGGCAAGCCCGGCTGCGGCAAGACGGAGCTGTTCAAAAGCCGCGCCAAACACGCGCTGGACAAGTACGGTAAGGAGAACGTCAACCTGGTGTACACCGATGATCTGCGGGTCGCATCGCTCGGATGGACACCAGGCCGGTGCAGTACCTCATCGTCGATGACGCATCCAAGAGGATGTCTTCCCGCGCCGTCTTCGAGCAGCGCGAGGTCCTCGGCGTCTTCAACCGGCTCCGTCATCACTACGAGGACCTTGGCGCTACGAAGGGCATCGTCATCTGTGAGTTCGGCTGGCAACGCTGGATAGACCTCGACCCAGGGTTCAGAGACGGCTCCTCGGTCATCTTCAAGACCAACATGACGAGCGACAGCGAGCGCCGCATGATAGAGGACCTCATCGGACCGGCCTACATGGGGCGGCTCGATTGGATATGGGACCAGATCGACCGCGGCAACAACAAGATCAAGGGGCTGTCGGTCGGCCGCATCGGTCCGAAGGCCATCGACCAGGGTGGGGTCGGCTACTACCGTCACAAGATGGTGTGGAACTTCCCCGAGTTTCCCGAGATCCTCCTGGGCGATGAGTGGCTGGACGAGAAGGGACGCTACATCGAGCCGACGAACAACGTCGACGCCATGAGTAGGATGGCTGCGGCCGGCAAGACGCACCTGGAGATCGCCGAGGCACTAGGGATAGGGCGATCGACCGTGACCAAAGCCCTGAACAGGGCGAGAACGGGAGGTGTTGAGGCGTAAACCCCGGAACATTTCAGAACATTTCAGAACATCGACAAAACACAGCTGGTCGCGCGCGCACGCGCGCGTGCGCTCCGCGCGAGGCGCATATGCACGTACACGAACGAGGAATAAACGGAGGTTTGAGATGAACAGGAAACCAACATTAACGGAAAGACTACAGGAAGCAAGAGCTGCCCGCTTGGAGGCCAAGGCCATCAGAGAACGCGAGAGAGCTGAGAGGGAACGGATACGGAACCGGAAGGCCGAGGCGAAGATCAAGGTGAGAGAGCAGAAGGGAGGAGCGGGGATGCAGATCACGTTCTTTGACAAAGCGCCGCCTTTGTCATTTTCCCGGAGGCGGAGGTAATGGAATACAGGAAGGTTAGGCATGGCCGCCATACGCTGCACATACCAGTAGGTGAGGACGGGTACGTGCCGGAGAAGGCGTTGATCGATCGCTTCCAGCAGTGGTCGGACCAGCGCGACACGCTACATCTGGGAGGCGAGATATCCAGCGCCGACCTCCGCCGGGATCCAAGGAAGGCCAATCGAGGATGGAAGGATTATACCCACCGGGCCGAGCACGTCCTGCCTAACAAGCTGACCCCTGAACAGGCGGCGAAGTGGTGGCACGACCCTGGTTCATGCGACATCGAGGACATCGACGTCGCGGGGAAGCCGAAGCGTAACATACTCGGGCTCGGTAGCAAGGCTCAGAAGAGGGCACAGGCTCGCATCCCGGTCACGGCCACCAAGACCGAGGAGGCGCAGATCCGGCGGGACCTGGACAAGGCATTCACAACGGAGGAGCTGGACACGCTCGGACGGTCCAGGGCCAAGATTCATGTCTACCCTCGCACAAGCAAGGCGGCGGGATCGTATCAATCCGGCCGTAACCGCGTGACCGTTGACCGTCAGTGTGCGTCCGAGCCGACCACGATCACGCATGAGGTCGTGCACGCGTTGAGAGATAAGGACAAGTCCCGCCGGGGGATCCTTGCGAAGTCCAACATCCCCGGGATCGAGGAATCGTTGACTGTTGCCGAGCAGCAGGCCCGTAACGACTCGCCGGGGCTGTCCGGCTACTATTGGGACATCAAGGTGTTCGATGAGAAGACGCGTCGATGGCGAGGTCCGACCAACAAAGAAGCGAAACGGATGGCCGAGGAAGACCACAAGCTGTTCACTGGGGGCAGAGAGAAGGGATTGCGAGGCGCGGCAGCGATGGAGTCGGTGTCGCGCAACTGGTCCAAGTCACACATCGCCCGGCTGTCTTACAAGTCCAAAGGCAAGATGGCCGTCAACCAGGCCGCCGGAATCTACCTCGGCATCGAGCCGTTGAGCAAGGCGCAGCCTAAGGTGAAGAAGAAGGCCGCGGGAAGCGTCTCCGTGCCCGTTAGCAGGCCGACGGCGGTGGCGGCAGAGAATAGGGCTCCGAAGCGTGCCAAAGGGCGCGGAATGGCGAAAAGGACGAAGGGGAGGTGATGAAAACAAGGCGACCGAAGCGGATGCGTCAAGGTCGTCGCACCTCTCCTTCGCGCCCTTTTTCTATCTAGCGTCTTGTTTTTGAAAGTCATTAAGGTGCATGTGCTTCCGAGCCGCATGCTTTAAAAGTCTCGGAGCCTGGGGACCATCCCTCAGTTTTTTCTTCATCTTCACCATTAGGCAACTGGGTGATTATCCATGCCTGTCGATGAGAAGCTGCTTAGTGTCACGATCATCAATTATAGATTTAGGGAAAACGTTCCATCCTACATATCAGCAACTGGCTTCTTCTTCCACCATAGTGATCGTGATTACCTCATCACCAATAGGCACGTGTTGGTCGACGAAGAATATGGCCATTTTCCCGATAAAATAGTGATTGTTGTCCACAAAGACCTCAAACAGTTGAAGGAACATGAGAGAATAGAAATTCCGCTCTATGATAAAAATGGCAAGCGCTGGTTGGAACATCCGATAAAGATGGATGAAGAGGGGAAGAGGATAGATGTGGCAGCAATCGATATCACTAGCGAACTTGACAGTATCGACCCAACTGTGATAAACGCATGGACGAGAAACGATTTTCTCCCTAAGGATGCCATTGTAGATCTTGGAGAACGGGTGACGGTTCTAGGTTACCCTGAAGGACTTGTGGATAAGCATAATTATTTGCCTATCCAGCGGAGCGGATCAATAGCATCGGCATATGGCGAGAGCTTCCAAAATTGCCCCAAATTTCTATTGGATGCAAACCTTCATGGTGGAACCAGCGGCAGTCCCGTCATCAGGACCTCAAATTTTTTAAGAAAAGGTAATGAGTTTTATATCGATGATGTTCCAAACAACCATCTTATGGGCATTAATTCCGGGGAACTCTCTTCCTCGCATGCAACTTCGATGGGCCTTCATAATATCTGGTATCCTGAACTCATCATAGATGTCATCGAGAGGACGGAATGCGCATATCGCTCGATAGTGCCGCATGAATAATTTGATTAAGGCTACCCTTTCTGAAGCTCTTCAAGGGAGCTAAATCTCTCTGCCACAGTCCGATACAACTCAATCACCATGTCACGATTGGAATATTTCGTAATCCCAAGGAGATTGGCCAGCTTCAAATCCATTTCTAGCCTGCGTTCGTCGGCCGTTCTCAACTGAGTAATCAGCGGAGGCATGTCTTCAGAATTCACAGCATCAAATAGCTCAAGAAGTGCCCTACGCGTGTCTTGCTCAAGATGTTTGACATCCGGGACATAGAGCTGCAATAGATCGGGCTTGAGCCACCCCACGTAGGCCCCGGTTCCAATTATTCTGCAATCATACAGAGTGGCCAGGGAGAATACTGAATTCAACCAGAGGCAGATGATCTTGGCGTCCTCGGGGTTATCAATTTTCACAGACCAGAAGCTCCAGGTTGGTACAATGTCTGTCTCGCTAGCGAACGCAATCCAATACGTCCCTGGGCTTGTAACACCCACGTGATTTCGCCCGGCAATCAATAGCTTTCCTTGCCTGCTGATTAGGTGAGGTTGCCTTTTGGCCAGTACGTTTTCGGGGCTACGTTCATCCCAGAAGAATTCGTCATTTGGAAAGCGATCATTGACGACGTAGTCGTAAGGATCATCAAGCCCCATCTGACGCAATCCCGAAGGAGTTCTCGCAGCGGGTCTTAGCACCTCCCTGGGAATCACAACTCCGGCCCCGGTTTTCAGGTTCTGGACTCTCAGATTTTCAGCATCGCTGCCAACTATCTCCCATTCCAATCTAGTCTTTGCCTCACGCCGTCTCGATATTATTGTGTTCTTGACATTTACATAATTACTAGAGCCTTCGAATCTGATACCTTGGATGATTCCGTCGCTTCCAATGATTTCCTCCAATTTGGTAAATGTAGCCATGTCAGAGAGGTCGATACCAATTTTTTCCTCTCCGGGAAGGAATGGAAGCCAATCGGGGGATTCAAGGTCGGAGGTAAGCCCCATTTTTATGATAATCTCATCCGAGCTGTGAATCTCTCTCTCAATAGCAAAGCTCGACTCAGTGGCGGCGAAGGCATCTTTGAGCTTGCTTACGAGCGATGTAATATTCTCCAGTGAGGGTCGCTCTTTAATTGTGGCCAGAATAAATGAATCCTTGGGTTTTACTCCAGGTTTCCTCTTGCGAGCGATGAGCAATATCTCACTGAAATCCGCGTCCTCCGAGAATGCCATTCTATGGCCGCTCAAAATAAGGTACTCTAAATCGTACCTATCCCTGATGAGCTTTCGCATCCCTTCAGAGCTGGACTGTCTGATCGAGGTGGAGGGAAGGACAAACCCCATGCGCCCGCCTGGTTTAAGGAATCTGTCCGCTAGGAATACAAAGTAGCCAAAGAGTGATTGTTCCTTACTTTCGTATTCCTGATAATCTTGAAAATGGTCGGTAAGAATCTTACGGTACTCTTTCCCAATGAGCTGTTTTCTGGTGAATGGTGGGTTCATCAAAGTAGCGTCAAGTTGGTCCAACTTGAACATGTGGCCTTTCCCCTGGCCGGATATGGCACCCACCTTTACCTTATGTTTCCTTACTTCTATTTCATCGTAAAAAATGGACAGATCGGTCTGTCCCACTGGCATAGATGATTCAAGAGGTGCGATGATTGCTCCCGGCTTGAGTGAGGTCGAATCTTGGACTGCAACCCTCACCTTATCAGTCATGAATAGGGGCTGCCGCAGGGCGAGTTGAACCACAGCAAGGTGGGCTGCGAAGGGCATTATGTCGCAACCGGTTATCTCCTTCTCTAGGAAGCGCTTGTGGTCCTCTTCCGTAACCTGTCTGCCGAGGAGTTCGGCCTTGCGATCATACGAAGCCATCAATAATGTACCGGAGCCACATGAAAAGTCAGCAACTGTTGCCTCTGGTTTATCGATAGTCAGCTTGGCGAGAAGCCTTGCTGCCTCAGGATTCGTATAGAATGCCGCGACGGACTTCCGGACCGTCTTGGGAATGAGTTCATGAAAAATGCTGCCGAGAAGGTCCCGAGTGAACGATTCCGGCTGAATCTGATTGACATATGTGATCATGTCTTTGATGAACGGTAGAGATCGGTCTGGGAACAAGGATGCTATACTGCTGCTGAATACGGCCGCATAGTCATCTTCAAGCACCCTTTTGAAGTAGATATTGTCAATATCTGCCGGTTTGTTGAGTTTCTCAGGTTCTAGTGGGACGTATTTGTTCTGAGATAGAATGCGGTAGAACACAATTTGGTTCAGCAGTAGATAAGCCGATGCTCTCCGGGCCGTGTCTAGTTCCCCAGCATCCCGGGGCATGGTAGCGATGATGTGCTCAAAGAATGTGGGGTAGTTGCCTGTGGTGGGAAGATAGTCAGTCAACTTTTCCACAATATCCCTCATGATCGAGATGAACGCTTCGGGGTCCTCACGCCTATGCTGGTGCAGTACGCCCTCCTTTAGCCAGTCATAGACGCCAGAGATGTCGCCGTGGAACAGTTCAGCTCGCTCATTCTTCATCATGAGCATACCTCTAAACTTGAAGCCAGCGAGCACAGTCTCTGGGGTGGATGTATCCTTGAGGCGGCGCTCTACCTTGACTTTCATTTTGTCAGGGTAGCTGATGATGAAAGAGCCGTTTGCTCCGGGTAGATTAGCATAATCGTGAGCCTGCTTTAGGCCCTTCATGAAGGTGCTCTCCCACTCACCCTCGCCGAATACCAAACCTGTTTCGGTTAAACAAAAATCAGGCTGATTTCTGCCAAAGTTATTCTTGCCTGAATATTCAGTGCTGATCATCAGTCCTCGCTTGCGTAAGTAATCCGCGAGTAAGTCGTTGATTGTGTTTTCTGTGACCGAACTCATGAACGCACCTGCTGATTCAAAGGAAACAGCCCCAATGACGAGGGGGAAGGGCTCTCTTCGAACCTTGGATGAAATGGGTCAGTTATTTTTCTTCATGACAAGACATGGGAAACCTCTCATATCTTCACCCGCCCCACCCAATGTATCGGGCGTCTGAATTACATGGAGATTATATAATCCTTGACCGACGCATGGTTCTTTTACGTTACCGCTCCCGACGAGCCGGAGATGCCAGTTTCATGGCGTACCTACCCCATAAAAGGGTGGCGCGGCGAGATCTTGCCCGGAACCCGCACGCGGAAGCATCGCCCCGCCATGCCCAAATCCGGCCTGGGAAGAATAACCTGAGCGATACTTGTAGGGTACTTTCGGAGCTGACTTTTCTACTCACTTTTATGAACATCTCGGCAAAGATAACGAGGCCAGTCTCTTTCTACACAAAGTTAGACCACATGCGGCGAACGGTGATATTCGGTGACCAGAACTAATCTCCTTTATCGCCTGATCATTGGTCATGGTGGCAGGATAACATAAAAACCAGGATTAAGGAAATCAAATGCTCAAGCTCGCTGGCGACAAGGGGGCACCCTTATATTTGGCTTTGTAAATACTGAATCATGTTGGACAAACCCGTTGATCAGATTACTGAGGCTGACCTCCAATTCTTAGTCGATGAAGCCATACCTGAACAGAAGAACCTTGAGTATAAATCTGAGCTGCCTGGGAGTCAAACATCAGATAAAATCAAGTTTCTTGGCGAGGTTTCATCGCTTGCCAACACAATAGGTGGAACTATCATTTTTGGGATAGGGGAGAACGACAAACATGTCCCCACATCACTAGATGGCATACATGTCGACGACATAGATCAAAACATCCGGAGGTTGGAGGAAATAGTCCGAGCTGGCATAAGCCCCAGGATACCCCATCTTACGACGAGGCCGATAAAATTGTCGAACGGTAAGTATGCGGTCCTGATGAGGGTTGGAAAGAGTTGGGCTCAACCGCATATGATATCGCTGAATGACCATGGCAGATTCTACGGCCGATCTTCTGCAGGTAAATATCCGTTGGATGTGGGAGAGCTGAGAGACGCTTTTGGACGATCAGATGCGTTAACGAATAAGATAAAATGGTTCATCCAGGAAAGGAATGCGACCATCATTTCGGAAGAAACGCCGGTTAGACTTGAACCAGGAGCTAAACTGATTTGTCATTTCATTCCATTTTCTTTTGCTGACTCCGCTACAGCAGTCGATTTTAGGGAGAGGAGTGAAATGATCCAAATGATGTGCTCGCCCTCAAAAATGTGGTTTTTCCTCAATGGTAATTACAACTTTGAGGGGTTCTGCACTTATAATACAATGACAAATGGTGTCTCGGAAGCGTACACTCAACTTTTCAGGAACGGCATGATTGAAGCTGCATATGTCATAGAAAGAAAAAATGGAATGATATACCCTGATACGATTGAGGATAAAGTGCTGACATTTGCAGATGTATATCTGCCATTACTAAAGAATCTGGGGATGTCACCTCCGATTGCGGTGAGCATTACGATTCTAGGAGCTAAAGGTTACAGAAAGTACAGGAGATACGACGCTGATCGCAGTATTCCTCTCATACCCATCACTAAGGAGGAGTTACACCTACCGATCATTCAGTTCGATGATTACGGACATGATCCAAGAGCGTTGCTGAGGCCTGCATTTGACGCGCTTTACAATGCCCTTGGAGAACAAAGATCATCCAGTTATGATGAAAACGGTGAATGGGCGAGGTCTTGAAAAGCGAGGCCACGGTTTTAATGAGCGCGTGAGGGCTTCACTTTCGGTTACCTTCACCCAATTTTTGAACTGGCCAGTGTCAACTATTCTATCAATATATCAGGGTGATATTCGGCCACCTCCCTCCGGACCGGTTATAACGTCGCTTTGCTAGCGCGGCCAACATGGAGTATGGCATCCGTCTAGAGAAGACCATCAGAACGGCACGTGATCGCCTGGAGCAGTGGGTCGGCATGGAGAACCGCGAGACCTGCCTCGGGGTCTACCTGCTCGATGAGATCCTGGACAGCGTCGAGTCCGCCACGGCGGCCGAGATGTCCGACCTGCTGAGCATCCCGCCCGAGCCGCCGAAGCGGGATTGGTGTAAGAACTGTCGGGGCTGTGTGAGATAAAATGGCGTTACTGTGAAACCAATATATTATACAAGATAATTTAATATAATGTATATACATTCCACCGGCGGGAAGAAACAATGGGCAATCTGCTAGAGGCAGATGTAGAGGGCATCGTTTCAGAGAATAAATTCATCACCGAGCCCATACTATGGACGAAAACTGGCAACGAGGAGTATCGAGTCGTTGTGCCAGTTGAGAGCAGGATAGTTTCGACGCTATATGTCTTCGGGCGAAGGAGCCGCGGGACGTCATGCCTCATTCTTCAGGATGGAACTAAACGTGCTCAGATCCTACGGAAATGGGATAACGAGCCGAGCCATCGCAATCCAGGTGAGAAGGTCCCCCTGGGAAAGCCGCATAAACACACATACACAGATAAATACGGAAACGACTGGGCATACATACCTCCAATTGAAATCGATCCGAAAGATATTAACAAAGCTTTATTAGGGTTTCTTGAGGAATGTAACATCGAGGTGACGGGACACGTCGGCGCATGCCCACCGTTGGTCGTACAAAGGTCGTTGTCCCCAACTCTAAAACACCTAGGTGATATTGATGCAGAGGAGGCCGATCCTGATGAAGACGAAGACGTGTGAGGACATGCTCTATTCGTTCAGGAAATATTTCTCTGACCAATTCATGATCGGAGAGACGGAATATGGTTGCACGATTATGACCCCATTCCTCAAGGCAGACAACGATCTCATCAATATCTATATTCAGGACATAGGTGGAGGCAAGCTCAAGATCACTGACTATGGTGACTGCATCTTTGACCTTGAGAGATTAGGGTATGAGTTCAATTCCGATCGCAGAAAGGACATTTTAGACCGGATTATACGCAAGGGCGATGTAACAATCGAAGATAAGGCACTGGTGTTGATCACCGATGTTGCATCTGCACCAGATGCTATCCAGAGAGTGATGAGCGCAGCGATGGACCTCTGCTCACTCAGCTATCATGCACGAGCGCCTCAGATCAATGACTTCAGTAAAGAAGTCCACGAATATCTGTTTCTGAAGGGCATTGATCACGAATATTACGAGAGGGGCGTCCAGGTAGAATATGAAGGAGTGCCGTTCTTATTCAGTATGAGGAAACCCGTAGCTAGGGAAGGCGATCTCGGTGCATTGATTCAAGCAATGAGGGTAGAAGAAAAAGGACAATCGTCTGAACTGGCCCGCCGCAAGGTCTTCGGCTTTCTCTACTTACAATCACAGAATGCCAGATTCTCTGGCATATCAGTTATCGATAACCGAGAGGGGCTCTTCTCAAAAAATGCTCTCAGACTAGTCGAGCGGGCCAGCCATAAGGTCTTCGAATGGGAGGAGCGTGAGGAGCTACAGGAGTACCTAGTCAGTGGATTATTGTGACTTAAGTTAAGCTTAAGTCTGCAGGAGCTCCTCAATCGCGGCGAAGTGCTCAGCCACCTGATGGCCGAGATTTCCTACCTGCTGAGCATCCCGCCCGAGCCGCCGAAGCGGGATTGGTGCAAGACCTGTCGGGGGTGTAAGAAATGAAATTGATGAGCGGGCCCCATGGCCGATTATACCTGCCTGAATCAGCGGAGGTGGTGCCTCTCACTTACTAAGTCTCCCGATAAGTCACGACCTAAATATGGGATAAGGAGGTTCTGGCGGGCCACTATTAAGCCTGAACATGTCGCCCACCGTGCCGATAAAATTGTTACTGGGTTGCACCCTATAAGCAAAATATCGAACCCTGCAAGGCAGGATTCTTCGAGGCGTAATTTGCACGGTCAGCGTAACCTCTTCCAAAGGCACGGAGACTTTCACTTTGTGCTTCTTGAGATATTGTTTGTCCTGGGCAGGAGCGAAGTCCCGCAAGCACTTATCGCCTTTCGCGAGAGAGTAGATAATCTCGGTCGGGAAGGTCGTGCCAACTATGATGTGAACTTGCCAAGCTCCTCTGACCCCTATAACTAGCTGGGCTGCCTTGAACCATGCCCATTTGGAACCTTTCACAAGCACATCGCAGTCATTGACAGCATTTTGATCGAGCTCTTCAGCCATTTCTCGCTTGTAAGTTACTTCTAGATAGATACTGTATAACGTAACTAGGAGAGTTGCGATTGCGACAAGCAACACCCAATCTTCAGTTGTAGACAGAAAGGCCATGGATCTATTCCTCCTGCAGGATACCCTCGATCTCCGCCAGCTTCTCTGCCACCTGCCGGCCCTTCGGGGTGAGCTGCACGAACTTGCGGAACGGTCGAGTATCTTCTCGTTCCTCCGTTATGAGGCCGAGTTTTACGAGCTCATCAACTCTGGATTGTACGGACACCGTGCCTTTAGCAACATATGAGGCCAAGACTCCCTTGATCATCTTCCCTTCAAAATACAGAATGATCAGGATTTTGATGGCGTGAGTGGCCTCTAAGCTTCCAGCCTTGAGGTTCCCGTAATCCATAAACCAAGATGCTTGTCAGATTTAATGAAGCTAAGTTTATGCTTCATGTTATGAATGATGCATAAGGTATAAATCCTAACTATTGTATTCCCACCTGCTTCATGGGAAACATGAAGCGTATGGCAGTATGCTACCACGAGAAGACTGCCGGAGACTGAGAGCATCCAACAGCGAGCGTTAACGCTTCACGGCCAGGGAGATGTTCCGCGGTCCCCGGGGATGTGTGGTAGCATCCCCGGCCTACGCGCTCCCTGGCAAACATCACGAGGTCATGAAAATGGGACGGACTCTGACACACAGAACAGAAGGAGCAGCCCCAGCCATCATTGACCGCATCAGCCTGACCAATGGCCAGGCGGGGCTTCAACCGACTAGCGATTTCTTCCCCACCATACTCTGCCCCGCTGGCCTTTACCCTCTCTTCTGGGGGTCGAACTAACTATGACTGCCCGCCGCAATACCCGGTCCGGAGGTAAAAATGCCAAGAAACGAAAGGCAATCCCCGACCGGGGGGTGGAGTCCTTGAGATTGGGACGCTATCCCTTCGCCGCGGGCATACCATATTTCATAGAAAAGAAGAAAGGCGTCTGGCGTGGGAGAACCACGATCCCGGCGAGAACGAGGGACCTGAAGCTCATGGCCGAGACCATGGAGCGATTGAAGGCTCAGGGCGATGTTTTCACGACCGACCCGCGTCATATGAGCGAACCGGACGTGCGCGCCTATGCCGATGAGATCAAGCGGCTCGATCCCGACACGCAGGCATTGCGCCTGAGGCTCTTGAACGACTACCTATGCTCATTCAAGAACCGCCGGATGGATGACCTGATCAATTCAGGAGATCTCTTGATACCGTCAGCTGGGCCGAAGCCCATCCGGACCATCAACCCGGAAGATCTGGTCAAAATATTTGAGTCCGTGAAGGATATCGAGGGCTGGCATGGTTCGGTGGGCAAGGGCATGGTGTCGATATACTTCGGCACCGGCTTCCGGCCGTCCGAGCTGCGCCTGGCAGAGTACAGGGACCTTGACCTGAAGAAGGAGCGCCTGTTCGTCAGCTCGCCCAAGGGCGAGGGTAACTGGGCGACCAAGGTATGGGTGGACTTCATCCGCCCGGATGTGATGCCCATGGTCCGAGAGTACGACCGTGAGCGGAAGGACTACCTTGAGGACAACGGGATCGAGAACGCCCGATACCTGTTCCCCAACCTGCACTGGCACACCGGCTATTACTCAGAGGCCAGCTTCCGCAGGATCAAGGCCAAGATCTCCGAGGCGTCAGGTGTGGACTTCTCCCTCAAGATGTTTCGGGCGACCTTGACCACCTTGACCGTGAACGGCGACCTGTCAAGGTTGCCGGCCATGGGCATGCAGCTCCGTCAGTCGAACTCGGAGACGATAAAGAAGTTCTACGCCGACATACAGCGCGGGAACGTGGGCAAGCAGCTCAAGCCCGCGTGGCAGGAAACGCCGGTAATTAGGCGCGTAGAAACAAACCTCAACGAGATCCGCAGAAACGATCTGGACGCTTTTGCTCACAGACCCCCTGCTATTGACTTTGATAATACATCATCTGGATGGGAAGAGTGGCGCACACGGAGGGATTCGAACCCCCGACCTGCAGCTTAGGAGGCTGCTGCCATATCCAGACTAGGCCACGTGTGCATTTTCGTTCGAAGTATGGAAAGGGTATAGAAAAGGTTTACTGAAGGAGCTTACTCCTTCTCCTGGGGGATCTCCTCGGGAGAGATCTCCTCGGACTCCTCGACGACCTCCTCGGAAGCCTCAGCGGCAGGCTCCTGAGCGGCCGGCTCGGCCTTGACGTACTCCTCGATGAAGCGCACGTTGGTGGCGTTCATGGCCTCGCGGAGGTCAGCTACCACACGGTACTTGGCGAGCAGCCACTTCTGGTCGTACTTGCAGACGTCCGGGAGGACGATGGAGATGACCTTGTCCTCGACGGTGACATCGAAGCCCTCCGAGGTGCCGTAGTCCATATCCAGGACGGCCTTGACCTTCTCCTCGTCGCCCTCGACCTTGGAGACGACGGTGAACTTGTACTTCAGGTCCTTGCCGGCCAGGGGGCGGTTGAAGTCCACGCGAACGCGGCCCGGGGTGACAGCGGTGATCAATCCAGGGCGGTTCCTGATGTTGATCTCCATGCCCACGCGGGGCTCGATGTCCTGCTTGAGGAACTCGCGCATCGAGATCATCTCGACCAGCTTGGGGTCCCTCTGACCAGCAGCCTTCTCGGCCGGGATGACGACCTCGGTCTCCTTGCCGATCTCGGCGGACTGGATGGCCTCGTCGAGGCCTTCGAAGATCCGGCCTCCGCCTACCAGGACGGCCATGGGCTTGTAGTCGATCTTCTCGTTGAAGACGTTGTTGTCCTGGGCAGTCTGGGCGTTGGTAGTGTCGAACAGCTCGTCGGAGTCGGCGATCCAGCCGTCGAAGTCCATCAGAACGATGTCTCCCTTGGCAATCTTGACCGCATCAGTGTTATCGTTCGCCATGAAGTTCACCTTGAATCCATTGAATAGGATATGGCTCTTCGTCATTAATTCGTTATTTTTATAGTTTGTGGTGGCTCAGCGACCACATCTCAGACCGTCTATGGAGGTGAGCGAATCGACCGTGTCGCGGTCGAGCGCCATCGATAGTTCGATGAGGAACCGGAGCGTGTCGTCGATGTCCTGTAGGTCCGCCACCGCTACGTGCGAGTGCATGTGCCGGATGGAGGGCCCGACCACGATGGAAGGCACCCCAAACCGCGATGAGTGTATGACCGCGGCATCGGTGGTCGCGCGGGCGTGGCTCAGCTGATACGGAATATCATTCCTCTCGCAGATGTCGATACACAGTTCCTTCAACGCCTGGTTGGGCACCATGCGGGGGTCCCAGGTGGTGATGGATACGCCCTCGCCCATCCGGGTGGGGGCGACCTTGCTGCTGGACCCGGGCACATCGCCCGATATGTCCACGTCCAGGGCGATGGCCACGTCCGGCCTGACCAGGTGCGAGACGGTCATGGCGCCCTGGGCGGCGATCTCCTCCTGCACCGTGGCCGCTCCCGCTATGACGTTCGGATGCTTCATCCCGCTCTCGGCGAGATGCCGGACCAGTTCGGCCGATAGGAACGCCCCGATGCGGTTGTCGAGCGCCTTCCCGAACGCTATCGTCCTTTCGCCATCCTGTGCTCCGTCGCGGATGCGAGGACGGGTGACGGTGAAGAACCGCGAGTCAGGAACAGCCGCATCGCCCACCCGGACGCCCATGGCCGTCGCCTCCTCCCTGCTCGACGCTCCGATATCTATGCACATCCCGTCCATCGACAACGGCTTGTCCGGCCTGCTCTCCCGGGCGAATGGGAAGGCGGTCGTGATGACGCCCCTCAGCTCTCCTCCCCTGGTGAGCACCTTGACCCTCTGCCCGATGAGGCTCTGCTCCCACCAGTAGCCCAGGGGGTTGAACGACAGGAAGCCATCGGGATCGATGGAGCCGATCGAGAAACCTATCTCGTCGATGTGCCCCGGCAGAAGCACCACGGGGCCGTCGTCCGTCCCTCGGCGGGAGTAGATCAGGCTGCCCAGGCGGTCGGTTCGCATGTCGGCCAATCCGTCCAGGCGCCTCTTTATGACCTTCATGGCCTCCCGCTCGTATCCCGCGGGGCCGGGGGCGTTGCTCAGCTCTTCCAGAAATCGAAGCGAACCATCGTCCAAGACCGCAGCCTCACCACGGCCGAGCGCCCTGGAGCAGTAAATAGATTGCTTCCCATAAAGGCTAAATGCTAAAGCGAGGTTACGAAAGTTTAAGCCACCATAGCTCAGCCCGGTAGCGCGGCTGACTTGTAATCAGCAGGTCGCGAGTTCGAATCTCGCTGGTGGCTCCATCCATGATCACCATGTACGACGACGAGATGGCCGTTAACCGACGTTGGTGGGACGGCGCCACCCCAGTCCACTACCGCTCACGTTCGTACAATGTGGACGGGTTCCGCCAGGGAGGGACGTCCCTGTTGCCCCTCGAACTGGGGGAACTGGGCGATGTCAGCGGCAGGCGGCTCCTGCACCTTCAGTGCCATTTCGGACTGGACACCTTGTCGTGGGCCCGGCGGGGGGCCGAGGTCACCGGCGTGGACTTCTCGCCCCAGGCCATCGCCACCGCCCGCCGTCTGGCCCAGGAGCTGTCCATACCGGCCCGGTTCATCGAGTCCAACATCTACACTCTCCCGGAGGTGCACCATGAGCGGTACGACATCGTGTACACCGGCTACGGGGCGCTGTGCTGGCTTCCCGACCTGGACCGCTGGGCCAAGGTGGTGGCGCGGTCCCTCCGCCCCGGAGGCGTGTTCTACGTGCTCGATTCCCACCCCATCATGGACATGATCGACTATGACGTCCCGGACCGCGTCGAGCTCAAGCTGAGGTACTTCACCGACGGGGAGCCCGAGATGGAGGATTCCCCCAATACCTATACCGACTCGGACCGTCCGCTGGAGGAACGCGTCACCTACTCCTGGTCCCACCCACTGTCGGAGATCGTGGGCTCGCTCCTCTCGGCCGGACTGCAGCTGGACTTCCTGCACGAGTCGGAGCTGGGCTATTTCAACGCCCATCCGCTCATGAGGAAGCGGGACGACGGCCACTGGACCTTTCCGCCGGGAACGTGCCGCCTGCCGCTGACGTTCTCCCTGATGGCCCACCTTCCCGATCACGACCAAACGGTGTCGTCGTCCCGGTAGTCGATCTTGATCACCAGGAAGGCGAAGTCCTCCTCCACTAGGGGCATGCCGTGCCTCTCCCCCGGCTCGCACACCACCATGTCGCCCCGCCCCATGCGCACCTCTCGGCCGTCGATGGTGATGCTGCCGGCCGACAGGGCGTAGAAGATCTCGGTCTGCACCCTGTGGTAGTGGGGCGGGACCGTGGCGCCCTTGGAGAACCTCACTTCCTGCACCCTCGACACCTCGGCGGGTAGCGGACTGGAGTCCAGCAGCTTTGCCTTCCTGTACCCTCGACCCTCGACCCATTCCGAGTCGATGGCCCTTATGTGCTTCATCCGCGGGCCTCCCTCAGCGCCGCATCGAGTATGTCGATACCCTCGTCCAGGAAGTCCTCGTCCACCGTGAGCGGCGGGATGAGGCGAATGGCCGAGCGGCCCGCCGGAAGCAGTATCAGGCCGCGGCGGTAGGCGTGCTCGATCACGCGGTCCCTCTCGGCCGAGGCGGGTTCCTTGGTCTCGCGGTCCTTGACCATCTCGATGGCCTGCATCAGGCCCAGGCCGCGGACGTCGCCGATCGCCTCATGCCGTTCGGCCAGCTCCAGCAGGCGCTTGCGGAGGTGGTCCCCCAGCGATGTGGCCTTGTCTAACAGACGCTCTTCCTCGATCACGTCCAGAGTGGCCAGCGCTGACGCGCACGCTAGCAGGTTACCGCCGAAGGTGTTGGAGTGGGCCCCCCGGTCCATGTCCAACCGGACCGGGAACACCGTGGCGCCGATGGGCAATCCGGACCCCAGGGCCTTGGCCGTGCATAGGATGTCCGGCACCACGTCGAAGTGCTCCAGGGCCCACATCCTGCCTGTGCGGCCCACGCCGGCCTGGACCTCGTCATCGACCAGCAGGATGCCGTGCCGCCGGCAGATGGATGCGATCTCCTTCACGAAACCAGGCGGCGGGACTATGTAGCCGCCCTCGCCCTGCACCGGCTCCAGGAACAGGGCCGATACATCCTCGGGAGGGACATTGGTCTGGAAGTACACCTCCTCGATGACCCGGGCGCAGTGGGCCCCGCAGGAGGAGGGCTCCATGCCATAGGCGCAGCGGTAGCAGTACGCATATGGAACGTGCACCGCCCCCGGCACGGTGGGGAAGAACCTCTCCTGCTGGCGAGGCTTGCTGGCCGTGAGCGACAGGGCGCCCATGGTCCGCCCGTGGAAGGCGCCCAGGAAGGCGATGAACCGCCCTCGCCCGGTGTTCCAGCGGGCCAGCTTGATGGCGGCCTCGACGCTCTCGGCGCCGCTGTTGCATAGGAACACCTTCCTGTCGCCCCCCGGCACCGAGCTCGCCAGACGGCGTGCGAGATCGACCTGGGCAGAGTAATAGAAGTCGGTCCCGGCGAAATGGAAGAGCCGCTCGGCCTGCTCCTTCACCGCCTTCACCACCCTGGGATGGCCGTGACCGACGTTCAGCACCGCGATCCCGCTGGCGAAGTCCAGGAGGTCGTTGCCGTCCACGTCCCTCACCACCCCTCCTGAGGCGCTCTCGGCCACCACGGGAGAGGTCTTGGTCGAGGTCGCCAAGTACCTATGGTCCTGCTCCACCACCTCGCGGGCCCGGGGGCCAGGAGGCACCGCCACGATGTTCGCGTATCTCGCCATGAACTCCCCTCCGACAATCGTTCCATCATTATATCGCGTTTGGCCCGGTCGAGCGTCAAATCCTTCAAATAGTGCCTGCTCCAAGAGCGATAGGGGGAAGATGGCCGACCGGTCCGGCGGACTATGGATAGTCACATTTCTCATACTTGGCCTGTTCGTGGCCGTCGCGGCGATAACGCCGTCCACGGTCCTCGACCTCAGCGGCCCGGGGGGTGACGGCGGGACGGTCCGCGAGGGGGTCGACTACCAACGGCCGGCCCTGCGCACCTCCGTGGATGAGATTGTGGAGGGCGAGGAGCTCACCATGCGCCTCACCTCCCAGCCGGCGCGGGGCTTCCTCATGGAAGGCGGCCGCTGGATCTGGACCTCGGTCTGGAAGGTGGCCTGGCGGCCGATGAGGCCACCATCCGCTACGGCGGGGACAGGTTCGTGGCATGGATGTCCAGCCCGGGCGCCATCACCGGATTCGGACCGGCCTTCGCCCAGGGCCCCAGCTCCGCCATGTCGCCTGCCGAGGTCGAGTTCCATCTCAACGTGCTCAAGCCGGGGACCTACACGCTGAAGGCGTGGATCATGGACCAGGGAGCCGTGGGGGCCGGACTGCCCACGTCCACAGCTCCCCTTGCCCGCAGCGCCGAGCTCAGCGTGCAGCTGACGGTCGACCGTGCCGAGGAGCCTTATGTAAGGGTCGAGCAGACCCTCACCGGGCCATCGGGCGTTCAGGAACGGAACCGCTACCTGGCGCTGGAGCTGACGGACAAGGCCGACCGCGGCGACACCGATTGGTCGGGGACGGTCGTCGACTACATAGCCATAGAGAAGGAGGGCATCACGGTCGCCGATGTCACGGGACGGACCATCTCTCCCACGTCGATCATCAGGTGGGAGCAGCAGGACGACCGCATCGTGGGCCGTCTGAAGACGACGTCCCCGTTCGCCGGCAGGACGGAGCAGACCGAATGGAGCATCGACATCCAGTTGCGGTTCGCAGAGGGCGGCACCTACGAGGTCACCACCTGGGCGGCCGACGGCAGCAGCCGGGAGATCGTGTCCGACATATCGTCCATCACCATCGAGGTGGAGACGCCGGAGCCCGAACCGGAGCCGGAACCTGAGCCGGACCCAGAGCCCGGTCCGGAGGACCCCAACTCCACCGAGGAAACGCTCCTTCGCCCGCTGTTCGGTCCGATCGAGCTTCAGACGTCAGCGTCGGACGGAATAGAGGCGGCGACCAGGGACTGAGTTCGGACCGATGGTTCAATCGCCCACGGTCATCTGCTCGGCCGACTCGATGCACCGGCTCAGTATGGAGTAGGCCTTCATCATGTCCTCCTCCTTGACGATGAAGATGGTGTCGGTGAAAACGCTCACCGATTCCACCACGTTGATGCCCCCGTCCGAGAGGTTGTTGGCCAGATAGGCGTACACGCCGCTCGTCTCGGTGATGCGCTCCGGCGAACGAACGGATATCTCCACCAGCCCCATGCGGACCTTGAGGATGTTCTCCTGACCCACCAGCGAGACCACCTCGTTCTTGAGCTTCTCATCGGAGATGATGGTGATGGCATGGGTGCCCTGGATGATCTGCATGATGCTCTTCTCGTTGAGCAGCTTCTTGAAAATGACCTCGAGGCGGTGCAGGACCGTCCAGTCGTTCTTGGCCGTGATGATGGCGATCCTGGTCTTCAGCTCCAAGCGGGAATCTCGCAGGACGTGGAGGATCTCGCCCTCATGGTCCTGGCGGCCCAGCTTGACGGCGTACCGGCGGCAGGCGATCATCACCGCTTCCTCGTTCGCGATGCCCAGCTCCCTCATGATGAGGCGGGCCAGCGACGAGTAGTTGATCAGGTCCTTCGAGATGCAGTCCTTGACGCTGGGGTGGGCATCTATGTACATGCGTGTTCGCTCTGCGATGCTCTCCCGGGGGGCGTCCTTCTTCATGCGCTCCGACGGATATCGGACAGGGTTATTAAACTCTTTTACACGAGGTCCCGCTGGCCCATCGAACCGTCCGCGCCCCCATGCGATAAAATAGTGGACTGCCGATTCCTCAGGTCGATTTGAGCACCGAGGACGTGTACAGGAACATCAATGGTCCCAGGGCCAAGATCGCCTTCAGCGTGCTCCTGCTGCTTCTCGTGGGGGCGCTGTTAAAGGCCCTGTTGACAGGTCACGTGTTCTGGTCATTGATCGCGACCTGGATACTGCTCATCATGCTGACCCCGGAGTTCGGGGGGGCCATCCTGTCCAAGGGGCGGCCTCTGGCGGCCACCATCGCACTGGCGGGCCTGTTCGTCCTCTATCTCTTCCTGGGCCCGGCCCGGCCCAGCGTCACGGACCTCAACAGCATGTTGTGGGCCGTTCCCGGCAACGTGACGGTGTTCGGTCTGGTGCTCACCACCCTCCTGGTCGTCAACGAGAGAGGGCACGGGCACATGGCGAGGCAGTTCCTCATGGTGGTGACGCTCGTCTCGTACATGACGGTGGTCCTCATGCAGGGGCCGATCGACCACTACGTGGGCATGCTCGCCGGACGGGAGCTGGTGGCGGGCAACGACGAGTTCATGCGCTACTTCATGGTCAGCACCGCGGTCGGGGTCGTGCTGGCGTTCGGCATGGTCAATTACATGAGGGGGCGGGCGGGCAGCATGATCAACCCCGGCGGCGTGGACTGGGAGGGATGACATGCGCACCATAGGAATGTCCATCATAGCGGCGTCGGCCGTCGCATTGGCGATCATGATGGTCCTGAGCATATTATCGGGCGACAGTTACTCGTACAGCACCCAGCTGTTCAGCATCCTCCTGCTGGCCATCCCCGCCTGGTGCTTGAAGCATAACGTGATGGTCCTCCCCTGGCCTATCCTGCTGGGCATCGGCCTGTCGCTGTTCCTGCACAGCCTGGGACTGGTGACCGGCTGGTACCACACCACCAACTGGTGGGACAGCATAACGCACTTCGTGTCCGGCATCACGGTGGCGTCCCTGGCGGCCATCGTCCTCATCATGGTGATCGTGCACTCCGAGACGACCAGGGTCCCCGTGTCATGGACGCCGTTCCTGATCCTCGTCTCGGTGCTGGCCATGGAAGGGGTGTGGGAGATCCTCGAGTTCGCCATGGACAGTATCGTGGGGACGGGCATGCAGCACGGACTGGAGGACACCATGAAGGACATCGTGGCCAACACCGTTTCGGGCATCGTCGCCGGCCTGGGCTTCGCCTATTACGTGTCCAAGGGATCGCTCCGCGAGCTGGTCGATGGCCTGAGAGTGGAAGGTCTGGTGGAATGGTCCCGCCGCACCTTCCCCGACTGAGGCTCAGGACAGGAAGCTCTCCAGGACGTCGTTGAAGGCCTTCATCGAACCGTCGCTCAGGATGAGCGGGGGGATCAACCGCAGGACCGATCCGGCGCACACGTTGACCAGCAGTCCTTCCTGCAAGGCCCTGGCCTGCACCCGCTTGGCATCCTCTCCCATGTCCAGGCCGATGATGAGGCCGCGGCCGCGAACCGCCTTGATACGCCCTCCTGAGCGGGCGGCGATGTCGCGGAGCTGTTCCATCCACCGACCGCCCTTCTCGGCCGCCTGGACGTCCATCCTCTCCTCCCGCATGATCTCCACCACGGTCCTGGCGATGGCCGTCCCCAAGGGATTCCCGCCAAAGGTGGTGCCGTGGGAGCCGGGGACGAAGGTCGAAGCCACCTCCCTCGACGCGACGACCGCCCCGATGGGGTAGCCGTTCCCGAGGGCCTTTGCCATGCTGATGACGTCCGGAACGACGTCGTAGTGCTGGAAGCCGAAGAAGCGGCCCGTGCGGCACATCCCGGTCTGCACCTCGTCGCAGATGAGGAGGGCGCCATGCTCATCGCAGAGATCGCGGGCGGTGCGGAAGAACTCCCGCTGGGCGGGGATGACGCCGCCCTCGGCCTGTATCGGCTCCAGGATGACGGCCGCGGTGTCCCTCGTCACCACGTCCTTGAGCTGCTCCACGCTGCCGTAGTCGATGAGGTCGACCGCTCCCGACAGCAGGGGCTCGAACCCGCTCTGGTACTTCCTCTGGCCGGTGACCGAGAGGGCGGCGGCCGTCCGGCCGTGGAACGAGTTGTACGTCGAGACGACCCTGGACCGTCCGGTGTGCTTGAAGGCGAGCTTCAGCGCCGCCTCGTTGGCCTCCGCCCCGCTGTTGACGAACAGGACCGAGGACAGCGGCCCCGGGCAGATCGACGCTATGGCGGCCGCGGCCTCGGCCTGCTCCTTCACCAGGTAGAGGTTGGAGACGTGCACCAGACGCTCGGACTGCTCCCGTATGGTCCTGGTGATCGCCGGGTGCGCATATCCCAGCGAGTTGACGGCGATGCCGGCCACCAGGTCGATGTACCGGCGGCCCTCCAGGTCATAGAGGAACTCCCTTTCGCCGCGTTCGAAGCACAGTTCCTGGCGTCCGTAGTTCTGGAACAGGTGGGCCCGGTCCAGCTCCTTCACTTGTTCGAGGTTCATATCATCCCTGGGTTACTGTTGTACCTATGCGCTCCTGGCCGATGAGCTTGCGCACCATCGAGCCAGGGTCCCTTCCGTTGAGCATGTGCACGACCGCCACCCGGTGCCGGATGGCGTCCCGGCAGGCCTCCACCTTGGGGATCATCCCTCCGGTGATCACGCCCTCGGCGATCAGCTCGTCGATGCCCTGGAACGTGACCTCGTGCACCACCTCGCGTGAGCCTTCGCCTCCGCGAAGGATGCCCGGCACATCGGTCAGGAGGACCATTGTCTCCGCTCCCGCGGCCTGCGCCACGAAGGCGGCCATGGTGTCGGCGTTGACGTTGTAGCGGTCCCCCGAGGCGTCGGCCCCTATGGGATAGATGACGGGGACCACTCCAGCGTCCAGCACCTCATCGAGCCATGTGCCGGCGACGCCGACGACGTCTCCCACGCGGCCCAGGTCGACCTTCGCTTCGACCCCGTTCTCGATGACGATGACCGGCGGCTTGGGCCGGCAAACGACCCCGGCCTGGGCCGCCGAGACGCCCATGGCGTTGATGCCCTTGGCGCGCAGCACGGCCACGGTGGCGGCGTTGATGCGGGACAGAACCTCCTCGGCCACGGCCAGCGCCGCATCGTCGGTCACGCGCAGCCCGGCCACCTTCCTGACGGCCATGCCGCGGACCTCCATCTCCCTGCTGATCTCCGGCCCCCCGCCATGAACGAGGATGGGGTGGTAGTCCCGATCGATCAGTTCGGCAAGCTCCCCGGCGAAGCGCTCCAGGTCGCCCTGGCCGCTGAGCGAGTTGCCGCCGAACTTGACCAGGATGTGGTGGGATGAGGTGCTCATGCCCGCTCCTAGGTGGTGTACTCGGCGTTGATCTTCACGTACTCGTAGCTGAGATCGCAGCCCCACGCCTCGGCCTGACCCTTGCCCACGCCCAGGTCCAGGTTCATGACTATGCGCCTCTGGCTGAGCAGCTTGCGGGCCTGCACCTCGCCCTCGCTGCATGGCGGCAGCTGGGGGCGCCCCCTCTCGAACAGGGAGATGGTGGACTCGCCCGTGCCCAGGGTGAGGCGGACGCGGTCGATGTTGAAGGCGGCCCCGGAGTTGCCGAGGGCGGCCAGCACGCGGCCGAAGTTGGGATCGGCGCCGAACACGGCGGTCTTGACCAGACTGGAGGAGATGATCCAGCGGCCCGCGCGGCGGGCATCGGCGGCGTCCTTGGCGCCGCTGACCTTGAGCTCGATCAGCTTGGTGGCACCCTCGCCGTCGGTGACGACCTGCTTGGCCAGGGACTGGGCGACCTTGGTGACGGCGTTCCAGAACTGCGTGTCGTCATCGACCGGGGGGCCGCCGGCGGCGCCGTTGGCCATGAAGGCCGATATGTCGTTGGTGCTCTGGTCACCGTCCACGTTGATGACGTTGAAGCTCTTGTCGATGGCCTCCTGCCACCGCTCCTCCGGAGGGCGGGTGAGCACCGCATCGGTGGTGATGAACGACAGCGTGGTGGCGTGCTGCACCTTCATGGACGGCGAGATCATGCCGGAGCCCTTGGCCATGCCCGCCACCGTTACCACGGTCCCGTCCTTGAGGGTGACCTGCATGGCGGCCTCCTTGATGACCTTGTCCGTGGTGAGGATGGCCTGGGCGGCGCGATGGTCGGCCTTCCTGCCCCTGGCCAGCTCCCCGGCGGCCTTGCCTATGCCGACCGCGATCTTGTCCATGGGAAGGTAGCGCCCGATCACGCCGGTCGACGATACGCCGACCTCCGTGGGGTCGAGGTTGAGCGCTTGGCGGTCAGATCTGCCATGGCGCGGGCGCGTCGAGACCCTGCTGGCCGGTGATGGCGTTGGCGTTGCCGCTATTGACGACGAAGGCCCGGATGTTATTGTTCTTCCTGGCGACCATGTACTCCACGGGAGCCGCTCGCATTTTGTTCTGGGTGTACGTGACAGCTCCCATGGTGGGACGTTCAGAATATATCAGGCTAGGTCCAGCCTTTCCCTCTTGATCCCGCAGTGCACTCCCGCGGCCATCCAGCCGAGGGGTGTGGTAATGCCGCCGTTAATCTTCTTCATTTATCTTCTCCTTATACTCCGAGTCCGGGAAAATCCAGGCCAGTGGCCTCATCCATTTTGAAAAGTATGTTAGCGTTCTGCACCGCCTGCCCCGCGGCGCCCTTGACCAGATTGTCCAGGGCAGCCATGGCCACCACGGTGGTACCTACCACCTTGAACCCCACCTCGCAGAAGTTCGAGCCCACCGTGGCCGGTATGGCGGGTACGCTGGCGAGATGCACGAAGCGCTCCTCATCATACGCCGATCGATAGGCCATGGCAATATCTTCCTGGGCGACACCGTCCGCCAGGGTGGCATAGCTAGTGGTCAGCATGCCACGGACGATGGGGAGAAGGTGGGGAGTGAAAATCACATCTATATCCTTTCCGGTCAGACCATCTAGCACCTCCTTTATCTCAGGGGTGTGCCGGTGGTCGCCGACCTTGTAGGGCGTGATCGACACCGCGCAGTTGGGGTGGTGGGTCGACCGGGTCGGCTCCTGCCCCGCTCCCGAGGTGCCGCTCTTGGCGTCCACGATGACCTTGCCCTCCACCAGTCCCCCCCTCAGCAGGGGCGCCAGCGAAAGTATGGTGCAGGTCGGATAGCAGCCCGGGTTGGCCACCAGGTCCGCTCCGCGGATGTGGTCGCGGAACAGTTCCGGAAGGCCGTAGACGGCCCTCTCCAGGTTGGCCGCGTCGGCATGCTGATGTCCGTACCATTCCTCGTACTCCTTTGGGTCCTTGAGACGGTAGTCGGCGCTGAGGTCGACCACCTTTATGCCCCTGTCCATGAGCTGGGGGACCAGGCGCATGGACGCCGTGTGCGGCGTTGCCAGGAACACGAGGTCATAGTCCCCGTTCTCAGGAAGCTGCTCCACGAACTCCAGGTCGGTGAAGCCCCTGAGGAACGGCATGACCTCGGCTATGGGCCTGCCAGAGTTCTGGCGCGAGGTCATTGCCTCCAGGGAGATGCCGGGGTGCCGGCTGAGAATGCGGGCCAGCTCCCCACCAGTGTATCCGGAGCCTCCTATCACTGCGGCCTTGATCATGTAGTTGTATAGCTCCTTGCGTGAGAGTTCGTGATTAAATATGGTTCGATATTAAGTGTGATGACCCATATGAGACAAACAGCCCCTCGCGTGTTGCTACCGGGACGGTCTGTCCTCTAGGGGCCCCCTCTGTCCGAGCGTGGACGCGCCCGGCGTCGTTTGTCGGATGCGTTTCATCATGCCTAAATAATGATTCGAAAGTGAGCAGGACGACCCCAATGCATTGCACCAACAGTAAGGATGGCAGGGAAACAGGGAACAGGAAGAAGATCGTGCTAGCATACTCCGGGGGGCTGGACACCTCGGTTGCCATAAAGTGGCTGGAGGACCGCTACGACGTCGACGTGGTGGCGGTGTCGATCGATCTGGGCCAACCAGGGGACATGGAGGCCAACGTCGAACGCGCCAGGAGCATCGGCGCGGTGTCCGCCTATGCCGTGGACGCCAAGAAGGAGTTCGCCGAGGACTACATCTGGCCGGCCCTCAAGGCCAATGCCCTGTACCAGGGAGTCTATCCGCTCAGCACCGCCATCGCGCGGCCCCTGATCGCCAAGATCCTGGTGGACGTGGCCAGGAAGGAGGGGGCCCAGTCCATCGCCCACGGCTGCACCGCCAAGGGCAACGACCAGGTCCGCTTCGATGTCAGCATCGGAGCCCTGGCCCCCGAGCTGGGCATCGTCGCCCCCATGAGGGAGTGGGTCATGACCCGGGAGGAGGAGATCGACTATGCCAAGGAGAATGGCATCCCCATCCCGGTGAAGAAGGCCAGCCCCTATTCGGTCGATGAGAACCTGTGGGGCCGGAGCTGCGAGTGCGGCGTCCTCGAGGACGCCTCCCAGGAGCCGCCCGAGGACTCCCGATCATGGACCGTCTCCCCGCAGCACGCCCCGGACATGCCGGCGTACGTGGAGATCGGGTTCGAGAAGGGCGTACCGGTGTCACTGGACGGGGAGAGGTTGGACGCGGTGGAGCTGATCGTTCGCCTGAACGAGCTGGCCGGCTCCCACGGCGTGGGGCGCATCGACCACGTCGAGGACCGCCTGGTCGGCATCAAGTCCCGCGAGACCTACGAGTGCCCGGCGGCGATCACCCTGACCAAGGCCCACCAGTCCCTGGAGGGGATGGTGCTGACCAGGGACGTGCTGTCCTACAAGAAGGGCGCCGAGCAGCGCTATGCCGAGCTGGCCTACGATGGCTATTGGTTCTCGCCCCTGCGCGAGGCGCTGGACGCCTTCATGGAGAAGACCCAGGAGTTCGTCACCGGCACGGTCCGGGTCAAGCTGTTCAAGGGCATGGCCGAGGTCGTGGGCAGGAGCTCGCCGCACTCGCTGTACAACGAAGGCCTGGCCACCTACGCCAAGGGGGACGAGTTCGATCACACCTCGGCCAAGGGGTTCATCTACGTATGGGGCCTGCCGCTCCGCACGGCCGCCTCGGCGTACCGGACCGACGAGGCCTCGGGCGACAGGGGCGAGTGAGCCCCGCCGACCGCTTCCCTCAATATACCATAACAACATGGACGAACAGGAAGGTGCAGGCATGGGACAGGAACGGAAGGTGCTATGGTCCGGGAGATTCGCAGAGGGAGCGGCCGATGACACGCTGGCGTTCACCTCCTCGCTGGCAGTGGACAGGAGATTGGCTCGGTATGATATCTTGGGGTCCCTGGCCCACGCCCGCATGCTGGCCCGCCAGGGAATCATCTCACCGGAGGACGGGGAGCGCATCGTCCAGGGCCTGAAGGAGCTGTACGCCCAGGCAGAGGCCGGCAACCTGGCGATCGACCCCCGGTTGGAGGACATCCACTCGAACATCGAGTTCCTGCTCACTAACATGAGCGAGGACGCCGGGGCGCGCCTCCACACCGGGAGGAGCAGGAACGATCAGGTCGCCACCGACCTGAGGATGTGGCAGAGGGACGCCGCCCTGGAGATGATCGAGGCCATCCACGGGCTGGAGCACGTTCTCATGGAGCGGGCGTCCGACGGCCTCGACATCATCATGCCCGGGTTCACGCATGTCCAGCATGCTCAGCCGATATCGCTGGCCCACCATCTGATGGCGCATTTCCAGCGCCTCACGAGGGACGCCGAGCGCTTCGCCCAGTGCTACCGCCGCACCAACGTCTCGCCGCTGGGCTCGGCCGCCTGGCCGGGACCACCTACAACATCGACCGCCTTCACACCACCGAGATGCTGGCCTTCGACGCTCCCTGCGCCAACTCACTGGACGGGGTCAGCGACCGTGATTTCGTGGCCGAATATCTCTTCGCGTGCTCGCTGTGCGCCGTGCACCTGAGCTCGATGTGCGAGGAACTGGTGTACTGGTCCTCGCCGGAGTTCGGCTTCATGGAGATGGATGACGCCTATTCCACCGGCTCCAGCATCATGCCGCAGAAGAAGAACCCCGACGTGGCGGAGCTGACCCGCGGCCGGGCGGGGGCGGCGATCGGCGACCTGGTCAACATGCTGTGCACCCTGAAATCGCTCCCGCTGTCGTACAATCGCGATCTGCAGGAGGACAAGGCGGCGCTGTTCGCCTGCCACGACCGGACGGTCGCCTGCCTGCGCCTGACCACGGCCATGGTGGCCACCCTGCGATTCGATGACGAGCGCATGCTGTCCGCCACCCGCGACGGGTTCCTCAACGCCACCGACCTGGCCGATTATCTCGTCACCAAGGGGCTTCCCTTCCGCCGGGCGCACGAGGCCGTGGGGGCGGCGGTGCGGTACTGCATCGAACAAAGGAAGCGACTGGAGGAGCTGTCCCTCGATGAGCTGCGGTCGTTCAGCGAACTGATCGACGAGGACGTGTTCTCGGTGCTGCCGGTGGAGAGATGCGTTCTCCGCCGCATGTCGGTGGGAGGCACATCGCCCAAGGTCATACCGATGCAGTTCAGCCAGGGGATGTCCGCCATGCGCAGACAGTCGGAGATGGTCCAGAGGGAGAGGGCCCGCCTGCAGTCGGCCTACCAGCGACTGCTGGAGTGAAGGCTCCGGAGAGGGCCTAGTAATCGCCCAGGGCGTTCCATTCCAGGGTGTGCTTCACCCCGGCCTTGGAAAGGACGCCGGAGAGCTTCTCCCCCAGGCGGCCGACCTCGGTGGAAGCGGATACGGACTTGATGTAGAACTGTTTGCTGCCGATGGGGAAGACCATTCGCATGCGGCCCTTACGGTTGTATCCCTCCGGCTTCTCGTTCTTCTCGAGCGCCTTCTTGTTGAGGTAGATGAACATCTGCAGGACGTCATCGTCGTCGGGCATCTGGTTCGTCTCTTCCAGGAAAATGGTGAGCAGCTCCGGGAAGACCTCGGCCAGGTCCCTGTACTCGACGTCGTCGTCGAGCATGAAATGCCCACTGGTCGCCTTCATTGCTGATTCCAACGGGGATAGGATATATAATGTTATCTAGGTGGATCGTCGGTCAGATGGGGTGGCCAGCGCAGGTGGTGTTTAATTAGCCCAATGGAATGTCCCATGCATGCTTGTGGCCATGACCATCGCCGGCTCCGACTCGTCGGGCGGGGCCGGACTGCAGGCAGACCTAAAGGCGTTCGCCTCGGAGGGCGTCCACGGGGCGGTGGCCATCACCGCCGTCACCGCCCAGAACACCCAGCGGGTGGCCGGGATCCATCCCCTTCCCGCGGAACAGGTGCTGGCGCAGATCGATGCGGTGCTGGAGGACGTGCACGTGTCGGCCGCCAAGACGGGGATGCTGTACTCGGGCGCCATCGCCCGGGCGGTGGCCGGACGGCTTCGAGATGAGGGCATCCCGCTGGTGGTGGACCCGGTCATGGTCGCCGGGGTGGGCGACAAGCTCAGCCTCGCCGACCTGACGGAGGCCGTCCGCGATGAGCTCGCTCCCATCGCCACCATCCTGACGCCCAACCTCCCGGAGGCGGAGGTGCTGCTGGGCCGCGCCATAGAGGGAGAGGACGACGCGATGGAGGCGTGCCGCGAGCTCTCGGCGCTGGGGAGCGAGGCGGTGCTGCTGAAGGGGGGGCATGCCGAGGGGCCCACCTGCCGCGACATCCTCTTCCACGGAGGGCGGTTCACGATCATGGAGCATGCCCGGGTGCCGATACGGGGCCACGGGGGCGGCTGCACCCTGGCCGCCCTGCTGGCGGCCAATCTGGCCAAGGGCCTTCCCCTGCCCGAGGCGGTCGCCAGGAGCAACGAGGCGGTAAGGCATGCGGTGGTGGACAACTATCCCATCGGGCATGGCGTGCCGGTGGTGAACCCCCTATCGCCACTGTACCGGGGCGCGTACAGCCACGAGGCCTCGGAGAAGCTACTGGCCGCTGCCCGGGAGGCCGCGTGCCTCATGCCGGGCGAATGGGTGGCCCCTGGCGGCTCCGAGCTCGTGTACGCCCTGCCGTCCGCCCGGAGGCCTGGAGACATCTGTTCCCTGGAGGCGCCCATCGTCAGCAGGAGCGGTCGCGCCCTGCTCCCAGCGGGGGTCGCGTTCGGCGCCTCCCGCCGCATGACGGCTGTCGTCCTGGCGGCTATGGCGAGGGACGGGGGCATGCGCTCGGCCATCAGCATCCGCCACTCAGGAGACGTGGCCGCCCTGCTCCGCGACCGGGGCATGCGGGCGCTCCCGATAAGGAGGGCAAGCATTATCGGTGGAGAGAACTCAACGGATACCGGCTTAAAGACAGGGGCATCGTACCGGATGCCGTGTTCGATCTCCAGAGGCCAGGGGGAGGACCGGTTATGTACCTTCTGGGCCGCGAACCCGCGGAGGTCCTGGACAAGCTCAGGAAGCTGGTTGAATGAAGATCGCGATGTTCACCGATTCGTACCACCCCGCCAAGGACGGGGTGGTCAATTCCATCCTGCTGTCCAAACGGGGGTTGGAGCGCCTGGGGCATGAAGTGTTCATCTTCGCCCCGGAGCCCTGGGACAAGGCCGACCGGGAGGGGGACGTGTTCTATTTCCGCTCCACGGCCTTCAGGAGCTACCCCGGTTACACCGTTCCGATCTATCCCACCAACAAGTGCGAGATTCTGGCCAAGCTGAACGTGGACCTCATACACACCCATGGCCTGCTGTTCATGGGGGTCCGCTCCATGTTCGCCGCCCGCACCCTGGTCAAGCCGGTGGTGGTGACCTTCCACACCATGGTCACCGAGGCGGCCCGCTACTACGCTCGACTACCCATACCGGAGTGGATGACCCACCGGCTGTTCTGGATCTATCTCCGCCAGCTGCTGGAACGGGCCGACGCGGTGGTGGCGCCCACCGAGGCCATCAAGCAGGAGCTATTGAAGTACGCGCCCGACATGAACCGCGTCGACGTTATACCGACGGGGGTGGACTGCGAGCGGTTCTCGCCGTCCAACGACGGCTCCCTGGTCCGGCAGAGGTACGGCCTGGACGGCGAGAAGGTGCTCATGCACGTGGGCAGGGTGGCCCGGGAGAAGAACCTCGACCTCCTCCTCGACGGGTTCGCCCGCCTGGTCGATGACGAGCCCGACGCCCGATTGATGATCGTGGGCGAGGGGCCGGCCAAGAAGCACTACATGCAGAGCGCGGTCGACAAGGGGGTGGCCGACAGGGTGATCTTCACCGGGTTCGTGCCGGACAGCGAGCTGGCGCAGTTCTACGCGGCCTGCGATGCCTTCACCATCGCGTCCAAGTTCGAGACCCAGGGCCTGGCGGCCCTCGAGGCCATGGCGACCGGGAAGCCTGTGGCCGGGATCAACTACCGGGCGGTGGCGGAGATGATACGTCCGGGGGAGAACGGCTTCCTGTTCGAGGACGACCCCATCTCGTGCGCCGAGGCCATGCGCGAGGCCATCAATTGCTCGCCCGAGGTCCGGAAGACCGCTCGCTCCACCGCGGAGAGCTACTCCGTGGATGGCAGCGTAGCCCGGCTGCTCGAGCTCTACGAGTTCGCCATCGAGCACAAGAAGCGGAATGGCAACGGAAGGATTTTTTAAAGGAAACCCTGGTATCGACGGGAATGAGCGACCTTGGCATTGGATACATAATCGCCGAACTGTTCGGTCCGCTGGGAGCCATAGGCGGTGTCCTCTGCATACTGTTGCTCTTCTTCATCGACGCCGTGATCTTTCCCACAGTGCCAGAGCTGTTCACGGTGCTGGTGTTCATGCAGGGCTACGGCCTGGACCCCCTCCTGCTTGGCGCCCTGTTGCTGGCGGCCATCGCGGTGGGAGAGGTGGCCGGACTACTGACCCTATACTGGATAGTCAAGCGGCTCCGCGTGCCGGTGCGGCTGCAGAGGATCATCATGGGCTACCGTGACTTCCTGGTATGCCGGGACGAGAAGATGATCCTGGTGAACCGCGTGGCCCCGGTGCTGCCGTTCATGGGAGCGTTCGTGGCGCTGTGCCATTGGGACCTCAAGCGCTCCATCGCCTACCTGCTCATCGGAGGGATGACCAAGTATGGTCTCATACTGCTGCTCAGCGGGTTCTTCCTCGCCTACCTGGAGAAGGGGACCGCCACCACGGTCACCATCGCCATGGTGCTGGCGGTGATCGCGCTGAGCTTCGTGGCCACCATGGTGCGGAAGCGCCGCATGAAGACGGAGGTGTGCAAGGATGCGGATCGTTCAGCTTAACCCGTTCCACTTTCCCTACATGGGAGGTATCGAGCACCGAACGCATGAGATATCGAAGCGATTGGCCTCCAAGCACGAGGTCATCGTCCTGACGTCCCGCCTCCCCGGCACGGCCGAGGAGGAGATCATGGACGGCTATCGCGTGGTCCGCCTCCCGTCCCGATACCTCACCAGGTACAACCCACCGTACGTCAGCACGCCCGGGGTGCTTGACGCGCTATTATCGCTGGACGCCGACCTGGTGGACTTCCACTATCGATGGGCGCCCTCATACACCCGGGCCATGAAGAGGTACCGGGGACGATGGATGTTCACCTTCCACAACACCTACGGCGAGGGGGACGGGGCCGCTCGACTGATGAGCTACGCGAACGACGCCCTGTTCTGCCGAATGATCCGCGACCGCCGCACGGTCTGCGTCAGCGAGTTCGTGCGCAGGGACCTTCTGGCCCGGGGCTTCCGGGGAGACCTCACCGACGTGGTCTCGCTCGGCGTCGACATGTATGACGGTCCCACCAGCGAGGAGGACTTCGTACTGTTCACCGGCCGGCTGGTGGCCACCAAGGGCCTGAGGTACCTCGTCGAAGCGATGCGAGCGGTCGACAGCAAGCTGGTCATTATGGGGAGGGGGCCGGAAGAGAAGCGCCTGCGGTCGCTGGCAGAACGCTTCGGCGTCGGCGACAAGGTCGTCTTCACCGGCCATGTGAGCGAGGAGGAGAAGGTCCGGCTGATGTCGTCGTGCAAGGCGTTCGTCATGCCGTCGCTGTTCGAGAGCTTCGGCCTGGCGGCGGCGGAGGTCATGGCCTACGGCAAGCCGGTGGTGGCGTCCAACGTGGGCGGCCTCCCCGAGGTGGTGGGCGACGGCGGCGTCCTGGTGCCTCCGGCCTCCCCGCACGACATCGCGGCGGCGCTGGGCCGCCTGCTGGGGGATGACGAACTGCGGCATGACCTGGGGCTGAAGGCCAGGAAGCACATCGCCCGGTTCGACTGGGACATCATAGCGGCGCAGACCGAGCGCATCTATCTGGAAGAAGCAAAATGTAAGGGGCGGCAGCGCCCCTGTAGCGTTTCAGGCCACCGATCTCAGCGTCACGGTGAACGTCAGCACGCGCCCCGTGGTCTCGGAGTTGTAGTTCATGACGAAGGTACCCGCGTCCTCGTCGACCTCGTCTACATAGAAGTCGTTCTTGACCTCGGACCTCCGGGTCGACGGATTGGTGTAGCTGAGGCCGACCTTGTCGAAGCCGCGGACCATGAAGCTGTCGTCCTCGGTCAAATGGTGCCGCACCGTGATCGACGACGACGTCATGTTGGTGACCTCGGTGGTCCATCCCTTGGCGCCCCTCTGATCGTAGCTCATAACGGTGGCAGTATCGCCCACATGGTTACCGGCGTAGAGAACGGTGACCCTGTCGTTCGTGTAGGACAGGACGGTAGCGTTGATGCCCAGCAGGGCGTGCTTTACCGATTTCATGCTGGCCGGTTCCTCTCCGAAGGTGGCTATGAAGGTCGCCTTGTCCATCGTCGTTTGCAAGGGCAGCGTCTCCTCCAGCTGCACGGTCCTCTTGAGATCGGGGTTCATCTCGCCGTACCCCTGGGCGATCGACACGTTGAAGGTCCTGGTCTCCCCGACCTTCATTCCCCGGACTCCCTGGTCGAAACCGGGTATCATGGTGTACCCGCCGACCTTGAACTCGATGGGACTATACTTCGTCTCATTGCCCCGAAGCTTGAAGAACAGCGATTTCGGGTACTTGTCGTCGTCCGAGGCCACCTCCCACATCGAGGTGTCGAATACCCGCCCGTCGGCGAACTGGCCGATGTAGTCCACCTTGGCCAGGTCGCCGGCCTCCAGCCCCTTTGTCGGGCTGGAGAACAGCACGGCGTATGCGCCCACGGTGGAGGTGATCAGCAGCGCGACAACGATGATCGCCAGGATCGGCTTGGCGGCCGCATGGTCGCCCTTAATGGATCGCCAGGACCTCATCAGAACCGGCCCGGAGAATCTTATCTGTCGATTTAAAGCTTGGTAGCGGAGAACCAGGTGCCGACAGCGAGGGACGCCTAGGCGGCATTCTGAAAACCAACAAATATATGTCAGGCGGTATTTGCCCACCTAATGAAGACCCTTTACATTCATTCTGATTATCTCGAGTTCACCGTCAAGAAGTCCACCCCCGTGGCCGAGCAGATCGCCGATGAACAGAAGGAGGGCCGCTTCGAGGAGCTGTTGATCGCGTTCATCAGCGTGGAGAAGCAGGACGAGGAGGACCCCGAGGCAGTGGTCCAGAAGGCCGTGGAGGATATCGAGGACGTTGCGAAGAAGGTCAAGAGCAGGCGTCTGGCGCTATATCCCTACGCCCACCTGTCGTCATCGCTGGGCTCTCCCAGCACGGCCATCAGGATCCTCAAGGACATGGAGAGCGTTCTCGCCCAGAAGGACTACGAGGTGCACCGCGTCCCCTTCGGCTGGTACAAGGCGTTCAAGATCAGCTGCAAGGGGCACCCCCTCTCGGAGCTGTCGCGAGAGATACGCATCGAGGGAAAGAAGGTCGAGTCGGAGGACATCGACCCCGCGGCGCTGCTGAAGAAGATCTCCAAGTCCCGGCTGAGCAAGGAGAAGCTCAAGGAGAACGACCACCGGATCATCGGGCAGAGGCTGGACCTGTTCTCCTTCTACGACGTCGCCCCGGGCATGGTGTTCTGGCACCCCAAGGGACTGGTGGTGAGGAACGCGCTCATGGAGCTCTCGAGGATGGAGCACCGCCGGGCCGGCTACCATGAGATCAAGACCCCTCAGGTGATGAGCGACATACTGTGGAAGGTCTCGGGGCACTGGGCGCACTACAAGGACAACATCTTCCTCACCAAGTACGACGATCGGCAGTTCGCCGTCAAGCCCATGAACTGCCCCGGCGGCATCCTGGTGTTCAACAGCCGGGAGAGGAGCTACCGCGAGCTCCCGCTGCGCATGCTGGAGTTCGGGGAAGTTCACCGCGTTGAGCTGTCCGGCGTGCTGTCCGGGCTGTTCAGGGTCATCCAGTTCACGCAGGACGATGCGCACATCTACTGCACCGAGGAGCAGATGAAGGCGGAGATCGCCGGGGTCATCGACCTGGTGGACCGCTTCTACCAGATCTTCGGCTTCGAGTACCGCATGGAGCTTTCGACCAAGCCCGAGAAGGCCATGGGCGACCCCGCGCTGTGGGAGAAGGCCGAGAGCACCCTCAAGAAGGTCCTGAACGACCGCGGCGTCGATTACGAGCTCAACGAGGGCGACGGGGCGTTCTACGGACCCAAGATCGACTTCAAGATACGCGACTCGCTGGGCCGGGAGTGGCAGACCGCCACCATCCAGCTGGACTTCCAGATGCCGGAGAGGTTCCAGATTAGGTACGTGGGAGAGGACGGCAGGGAGCACGCGCCCATCATGCTGCACCGCACCGTGTACGGCTCGCTGGAGCGCTTCATGGGCATCCTGCTGGAGCACCTGAACGGAAACCTGCCCACCTGGCTGGCGCCGGTGCAGGTGCGCGTCATATCGTTCCGCCCCAACAATGCCGACGCGGCCACCAAGGTCCGCGACCGCCTGTTCGAGCTCGGATACCGCGTGGAGCTGGACCTCAGCAACGGCACGGTGGAGGGTAAGATCCGCGACGCCGAGCTGCAGAAGATCCCCTACATCCTGGTCATCGGGGACAAGGAGGAGCAGAGCAACACCGTGGCCGTGAGGCGCCACGGCGAGAAGGCCCCCCAGTACGGCGTCCCGTTCGACGACTTCGTCGGACGTCTGGATGAAGAGACCGACATTCTGCGCGGCCGCTGAGAGCTCTCAGCCAAGCTCCATCGTGGTGAGACCGAACACCTTGCCCAGCGGCACGTCCGGCGCCCGCTTCGAGTATATGCGTCCCGCTCGGAACACCTCGACCATCTCGTGGTCGTGCACCATGGCCATGGCGGGGGCGTTCGGTTCGGGCACGTCGATGAAGAACGGCTCCCCCGGGATGTTGGCGACAAGAGCGCGCATTATCCTTTCGGCGGTGGGCCGATCGTCGGCGAACAAGGGGCCGATCCGGTGCCCCGTCATGCTGGGGCGTATGGTCCCGTAGCCAGTAATCTTCCCGCCATCGATCGAGACCAGCGTTCTGGTGCCTTCCTGACCCAGGAACGATCTCAGGAACTCGTCGCGGGGTGCCGGAAAGATGCTGCGATCATAACGGGACAGCTCCTCGAACGATACGTCGACCAGGTCCGTTAGGTCGCGGTCCTCATCCCCGCCTCCCACTCCCTTGAATCTGAGATGCCAGTGGGCGAACTTGTACCCTCTGGCGGCATAGGTGGGCAGCATGGCGACCACGCCGTCCCCGCCGATGTTCTTGCCCTTTCCCACCGCCTGGAGGTGGTCCAGGAGCATCCCGCCGATGCCATGGCCCCGCATGTGCGGTCGGACCATGAGGAAGGCGGCGAAGCACTCATCGCCTGGATAGGATACGATCGACACCGTTCCCACCACTTCGCCTTCCCGATCGGCCACGAAGAAGGCGGAAGGATAGGCGGCATAGAACGCTTCAGCATCGTGGACGCCGGGGTTCCATCCCTCCTCGGCAGCCCAGCGCACGGCCAGGTCCATCTCCGATCTGGTCATGGGTCTGATCGTCACCTTCGGCGACGCGGTCACGCTCCCTGATGACCATGGGCAGAGATATCGCCTTCGGTGCTCATCGTCCGCATGGATGTCACGGACGTCATCGCCAAGGATCGTTCATCTGGTTCGAACTAGAAATAAAAGTGCTGCGGGCCGGAGGCCCGTGAAAGAACTTAGTGGACGCAGGAACCGTCCCGCAGGTGGAGCCGGTCGCTGTTACCGGAAGCGTGGTGCTGAGCGCCGTGACGCTCCCGGAGCATTTCGCCCTCGCCATCGCAGGTCTGTTGGCGATCACGGTCCTGCTGCATGCGGTCATTGTCACAGTCGGCGGGGCGTTCCTGACATCCGGCGCCATAGCAACTGCCGTCCTGCGGCCGGTCGCGGTCGCTTCCGAGGGCGTCGCCCATTCCGTTCGGCCCGGCCGCCATCACCGCTCCCGCCAATAGAAGGACGGCGACGAGGCCCGCCGCTCCGATCATCAATATCTTGCTTGTCTGCATCTCGATTCCTCCCGGTTTGCCCGGGCATGATTGCCAGTGGCTGAAAAAGCACTTCCCATTTGCGTCGGAAAATGGTGCAAAAGGTGCAAAGGCACTTAACTGTCCCGGTCGACGGCGATGCGGACCATGTTCCCCATGCCACGTCTCTCGCGCGCCACCAATCCCTTCTCTTCCAGCCGGTCGAGGGTCCGGGACACCTTGGCATCGGACATGTTGCTGTCGGCCACGATGTCCCTCTGCAGCCGCTCTCCGCCGGCGTCGACCAGCAAGCGGAACACCTCTCTCTCGTCACCGGTGAGCAGCCTCAGGATGAGGCGATTGTCATCAGGCTCCGTGGTGACGTAGCGCTCTCGCACCCCTTCGCCCTCTGGTGCGGGAGCGACACCGGTCGTCGCCTCGGTCACGGGCATATCGGGAGAACGGCGCGAGGGCGGCCCCGCCACCATCCTCGGGGCGATGAGGGCCGTTCCGCTCACCGCGATCATGGCGGTGCCGAGCATGGCCAGGACGAGATTGAGCGCTTCGTAGGCGGTTCGGGTGGAGACGCCCATATGTCCCCCTCCTCCCAGCGTCACGGGCGTCAGAAGGGCATAGGTGACGAGCGCGAGCCCGGCCAGGAACACGGCGAGGGCAAGGAGGGACCATCGGGCCTTCATGCTCAATGGATGGTCCGATGGATGATAAAGAATTACTGGAAAGGAGAAAGGAAAAGGTTTAGCCGGAGCTGCGGACGATGTTGGCGATGGCGTCGCCCGCCTGGACGGTGTTGAGCGTTCCGCCCATGTCCGCCGTGACCAGCTTCTGCTTCATGGCCATCTTGACCGCGAACTCGATCATCCTGCCTATGTCCGGACGTCCCAGCTGGTCCATCATGAGCTTGCCGGCCAGGATGGCGGCGATGGGGTTCGCTTTTCCCTGTCCGGCGATGTCAGGCGCCGAGCCGTGCACCGGCTCGAACATCGAGACGCCCTCCGGATTGATGTTGCCCGAGGCGGCCACGCCCAGTCCGCCCATGATCTCCGCGCCCAGGTCAGTGAGGATGTCCCCGAACATGTTGGGGCAGGCGACCACCCCAAAGCGCTCCGGGGCGCGCACCAGGGCCATGGCCATGGCGTCCACGTACATGTACTCGACATCGATGCCGTGGTGGGCCGACCGCTCGTCGAAGACCTTTCGCCACAGCCCGTACAGGGAGGTGCAGACATTGGCCTTGTCCACCGCCGTCACCTTCTCCTTGCCCAGCCGCTTGGCCGTCTCGAAGCAGTAGTCGGCGAAGCGCTCGATGCCCTGGCGGGACATCATCCCGATCTCGAAAGCGAACTCCTGCTCCGACGAGGCTTTGGACGACAGCGTCAGGTCGACGTCGTAGAGGCCACGCTTCAGGGACATGTTGGCCTTGGCCTCTATGCCTTTCAGGACGCCTCCGGCCCCCATGTACAGGTCCTCGGTGTTCTCCCTCAGGAACAGGATGTCGAAGTTCTTCTCCCCCTTGAGCGGGGTATAGGGATGCCACGCCTTGGACGGGCGGAGGTTCACGTACTGATCGAAGGTGGTACGCATCTTGATGAGGATGCCCTTCTCCAGCACTCCCGGCGCCACGCGAGGATCGCCGATGGCGCCGAAGTACACGGCCTGGCAGTCCCGCATGAACTTGATGTCATCATCGGTCAGCAGCTCTCCCGTGCTGAGGTACCGGTCCGAGCCCAGGTCCATGTAGTCCAGCTGCAGCGTGAGGTTCTCCGCGTCGGCCGCCGCCTGAAGGACCTTCACGCCCTCGGCGGTGACCTCCTTCCCGATGCCGTCCCCCGGGGCTACCGCGATCCGGAACATCTCTTGGCCTCCTTTATCCTGTTCATCAGTCCGCCGGAGCTGATCAGCTCCCGTATGTATGGCGGATATTGCGGGAACGTCCACTCCTTGCCAGTAGTGTCGTTCCTGACGATCCCCCTCTCCACGTCGATCGAGAGCACGTCACCCTCGCCGGCCTCGATCTTGGCCTCGACCAGCACCAGGCCGAGGTTGATCGAGTTCCGGTAGAAGATGCGGGCGAACGATTCGGCCACCACGGCGGTGATGCCGGCCTGCATGAGCGCCCTCGGGGCATGCTCCCTCGACGATCCGCAGCCGAAGTTCTTCCCCGCCACGATGACGTCGCCTTGCTGACCTGCTGGGCCATCCCGGGCCGGACCTTTTCGAACATGAACTCGCCCAGGCGATCGTTGTTGTCGCTGACCAGCCTCTCCGCCGGGATGATCTGGTCCGTATCGATGTGGTCGCCGAACGACCATACTTTTCCCTTGAGCTCCATCACAGCACCTCCGGCGAGACGATCTTTCCGGCGATGGCGCTGGCGGCCACCACCGCCGGTCCGGCCAGATAGACCTCTGACTCGGGGTGCCCCATGCGCCCGATGAAGTTGCGGTTGGTGCTGGACACGCACCTCTCGCCCTTGGCCAGCACGCCCATGTGGCCGCCCAGGCAGGCCGCGCAGGTCGGCCCCGACACGAACGCCCCGGCCTTGGTGAAGATGGACAGCAGGCCCTCGTCCATGGCCTGCTGGTAGACCTCGGTGGACGCCGGCACGACGATCATGCGCACGCCGTCCCGGACCTTGCGGCCCTTCACGATGGCGGCCGCCACCCGCAGGTCCTCGATGCGGCCGTTGGTGCAGGAGCCCAGGAACGCCTGGTCGATCTCGACGTCGACATCGCTCACCAGCCGGCCGTTGCTCGGCAGGTGGGGGAACGCCACCATATAATCGAGCTCGCCCAGATCATAGTCCAGCGTGCGCGAGTAGGTGGCGTCCGGGTCGGCCGCCACCGGCGTGTACGCGCCGCGGACCCGTCCCTTCAGATGGGCCTCGGTGGCGGCGTCGCAGGGGAATATCCCCGCCTTGCCGCCGGCCTCGATGGCCATGTTGCTGACCGTGAGGCGGTCGTGCACCGGTATGCTGCCGACGCCGTCACCGGAGAACTCGAACGCCTTGTAGTTCGCCCCGTCGACCCCGATGTCGCTGATGATCTTGAGAATGAGGTCCTTGCCCGAGACCTGCTTGTTGAACCTGCCGGTCAGACGGACGTTGATGGCTTCCGGCACCTTGAACCACAGCCGGCCCTCGGCGAAGCAGGCCGCCGCCTCCGTGGACCCGATGCCCGTGGAGAACGCGTTGATTCCCCCGTAGGTGCAGGTGTGCGAGTCGGCGCCCACGATCAGCCGTCCAGGGGCGGCGAAGCCTCGTCCACCATGACCTGGTGGCAAACCCCCCCGCGGCCCACCTCGTAGTAGTTGGGCAGCTTCCACTTCTGCACGAACCGCCTCATCTGGGCGGCCTGCTCGGCCGAGGCGATGTCCTTATTGGGGACGAAATGGTCGGGTATCAGCACTATCTTCTCGCGCACCGGGTCGCATTCCAGCGCCTCGAACTCCTGGAAGGCCAACGGCGCCGTGACGTCATTGGCCATGACGTAATCGATCTCCGCCTCGACTATCTGGCCGGCGTACGCGTCCACGCCGGACTTGGCGGATAGGATCTTCTCCGAGATTGTCTTGCTCATGTGTCATCATTCCTTTCTGCAATAGAGGCGGTCGAGAGCCTCCATGGTCGAGTCCACCGAGGTCTGGACGATGTCCGAGCCGATGGCCTTGCCGACCGACATGAGGCTCTTGCCTCCATCCTTGGAAACCCTCACGCTCACCTCGCACAGCGCATCGCTCCCGCCGGTGATGGCGTTGAGGCGATACTCCACCAGGTGGATGTCGTTCCCCATCACCGACTTGATGGCGTTGAGGGCGGCGTCGACCGGCCCGATGCCGGTGGCCGAGCCGGTCTTCCTGTCACCATTTACTTCGATGGATACCACAGCGGTGGGGGTGGTGTTCATACCGGTGAATACAGCGAACTCTTTTAGCTTTACCTTCTTCGACTCCCGACCGCCAAGGATGTGGGATGCCAGGGCCACGAGCTCCGCGTCATCGACCTCCTTCCCGGAGTCGGCGAGCCTCTTGACCTTGTCCACGATGTGGTCGGTCTGCGCGTCGTCGAGCTCGATGCCGTAGTCCGCCAGCTTGGAGCGCACGCTGTGGGCCCCGCTGTGCTTGCCCATGACGATGTTGCGCTGGACGCCCACCAGCTCCGGCCCGAACGCCTCGTAGGTGGACGGCGCTCCCATGACCCCGTGCACATGGATGCCCGATTCGTGCGCGAAGGCGTTGGCGCCCACGATGGCCTTGTTGGGCGGTATGGCGTAGCCGGTGAGGCGGGACACCAGCTTGGAGGTCGGTCCGATGCGGCGGGTGTCGATGTTGGTATCGACCTCGTAGAAGGCCATCAGCCCCAGCACCGTCTCGTCCAGGGCGGCGTTGCCCGCTCTCTCGCCCAGACCGTTCACGGTGACGTGCACCTGCCTTGCACCGGCCCTCACCGCGGCGTGGGAATTGGCGACGGCGAGGCCGAAGTCGTCGTGGCAGTGCACCGAGAGCGGCACCTTGGTGACGGTCATCAGCTCCCTGATGAGATGCTCCATGGCTGGCGGGCCGATCGTTCCCACCGTATCGGGGACGTTGATCACCTCCACCCCGGCGGCCTGCACCGCCTGGTGCATCTCCTTGAGGAAACCGATCTCCGTCCGGGTGGCATCCTCGCAGCTGAACTCCACCGCCAGGCCATGCTTCCGGGCGTACTCGATCGCCTCCACGGCCTTCTCCTTGGCCGCCTCCCGGGTGAGCTTGAGCTTGTGCTGAAGGTGTATGTCCGATGTGGCGATGAACATGTGGACGTAGTCCAGGCCGCAGTCGATGGCCGCATCGATGTCCTTCCTGCTGCATCGGGCCAGGCCACAGATGCGGGAGTCGAGGCCTTCGCCCACGATGCGCCTCACCGCCTCCTGGTCCCCCGGCGAGGATACGGGGAAGCCCGCCTCGATCACGTCCACGCCCATCTCGCTGAGGGCATGGGCGATCTTGACCTTGTCCCCACAGGATAGGGCGATTCCAGGCGATTGTTCGCCATCGCGGAGGGTGGTGTCGAAGACCTTGACGGTGGAGGGCATGTCGTCGGAAAGAACGCGGGCATTGTATGGACTGGTATAGACCCTTTTCCGATCAAGAGAGGGCGTACGGGTGGATAGTGTTCGCTCTAGCGTATCTCGGTCGACCATATGAATCGCCTCAGATAGCCCAGGGTACAGCGATGGGACTAGGACAGACGCAAAATCAAGTGTCCGAGCCTTAGGTCGCAGTTCATGGACTAACTTTCACTATGAACGAGCAATGCATATATTAATCTTGCACGGGCCGCTCCTCACGGAGCTGGTCCGGGGGAACGATAGCATATTTATCCCGGCCCTCGCTCTCCCGGCAGGATACCATGGGCGGCGACGGTTCGGACAGGGGGAGGTACATCGCCCTGGCGATCGTGATGTCCGGAGTGTTCATGTCGGTGCTGGACGCGGTGGCGCTCAATATCGCGCTGCCGGCCATCACGTCGGACTTCGGCGTGGCCGTGGCCGACACCCAATGGGTGGTGACGAGCTACCTGCTGACGCAGACCTGCCTTCTGATCGTCGCCGGCAAGGTGTCGGAGCGCACCGGACAGGCCAAGATGTTCACCGCGGGCCTGGTGGCGTTCACCATCGCCTCGCTGCTGTGCGCCCTCTCCGCCGACCTGGGGCAGCTGATCCTGTTCCGCATTCTCCAGGGCATCGGGGCGTCCATGCTGTTCAGCGTGTCGACCTCCATCGTGTTCCGCTCGTTCGGCGCCGGGACCGGGGGAAGGCCATGGGGTTCCTCGGCTCGACCGTCGCGGTGGGCGGGATGCTGGGGCCGGTCATGGGCGGCTTCCTGGTAGGAACCTTGGGATGGGAGTCCATCTTCCTGATCAACGTCCCCATCGGGGCGGTGGCAGCGGTGGCGGCCGTGAGGGTCCTGAGGATCGACGAGGTCCTGGTGGACAAGCTGCACATGGACTACTTGGGAGCGTTCCTGTGGGTGCTGTCCATGTCCTCGCTGATGCTCATGCTGGGGTGGCTGGGCCAGGACGGGACCGTCACCATCGGGGCCGTCATCGCCCTCGCGGTGTTCGCGGCGTCGATCGTCCTGTTCATCCGGCGGGAGCGGAGCATCCCGCATCCACTGATGGACGTATCGGTCTTCGGCGTGAGGCGCTTCACGCTGGTCGGTCTGAGCATGGTCATGTTCTTCCTTTCCATGAGCATGATCACCATCCTGGGGCCGTTCTACTACGAGGGGGTGCTGGACTACGACCCCGCCATCGTGGGCATCATCTTCATGGTCCTGCCGGCGATCACCATGTTCGGCTCTCCGCTGGTGGGCAAGATGTACGACGCCAAGAGGTTCCGCCCCTACGCGGAAGCGGGGCACATCGTCCGGGCCGGGGCCTTCTTCGTTATGGCGATGGGGTTCCTGATCATCAACGTCCCCCTGACGATCATGGGGTTCGTCCTCATGGGGATAGGAAGTACCCTGTTCCAGACCCCGAACAACAGCGAGATGATGCTGGCCCTGCCCAGGAAGCAGAGCGCGCTGGCCTCCAGCATACAGGCCACCACCAGGAACCTGAGCATGGCCATGGGGATATCGGTGGCCACCATCCTCATGACGCTCATGATGGGCTCGATGGACTACGGGGCCATCGCCGGAGGGCCGCTGGCCGGAGAGCTGGCTCGGTCGATCGCCATCGCCACCTCGTTCGGCGGCGTGCTGTCCCTGATCGGCGCCTCCATATCGAGGGCCGGTGGGAAGCTGATACGCAGGGAGGAGATGGGGTCGTGAGGCGCCTCAGACCCCTCGCTTCTCTCCCCAGATGAGCTTGTGCAGCTGCGGCAGCACCCTGACCCACAGCCGGTCCTCCAGCACCCAGGAGGCCAGCTCCTTCAGTTCGGTCCCTCCGACCGGCGTCATGATGATCGGGCAGTTGATATCGTTCTCCCGCAGCACCTTCTTGGCGTACAGGTAGTCGACCCGGTCGGCGATGATGAACTTGAGCTGGTCCCGGGGACCGAGGAACTCCAGGTTGTCGCGGTGGATCCGGTCGCTCATGCCCGACGACGGGCACTTGACGTCCATGGAGATCAGGAGGTCGTCGGAGTTGGGCAGCGGCTCCAGCGGGACCGAGCCGTTCGTCTCGATGGTGACGTGGTGCTCCGATTCGAGCAGATCGGCGATGATCTCGAGGATGTCCTCCTGCAGCATGGGCTCTCCGCCGGTAAGGCATACGAAGGGGACGTTCCTCTCCTCCACCTCGTCCAGTACCTGATGGGGCGTCATCTCCCTCCCGCCCGACCTGGCGTAGGCGGTGTCGCACCACTTGCAGTCGAGGTTGCATCCCTCGAACCGCACGAAGGTGGTCGGGGAGCCCATCAGTACGCCCTCTCCCTGTAGCGATGTGAAGATCTCGATGACCCTCATGACGACACCTCGTAGGGAACAGGGTCCTTCTCCCCCGCCTCCTCGAAGCCTTTCAGCCTGAGCATGCACGATTCGCATCGCCCGCAGGCCTTCTCTCCCCCGTTGTAGCATGACCACGTCAGCTCCAGCGGGGCGTTCAGCTTCCTTGCCAGACGAACGATGTCGGCCTTGGACAGGCGCAGGATGGGCGTTTCCACCTTGATGGGGCGGCCCTCCACGCCGGCCTTGGTCCCGACCCGCAGGACCTCCTCGAAGGCCCGGAAGAACTCCGGCCGGCAGTCGGGGTATCCAGAATAGTCCACGGCATTGGCCCCGATGAAGATGGCCTCGCCCCCCTCAGTCTCGCACAGGCCGGCGGCCAGGCTCAGCATGAGTATGTTCCTCGCCGGGACGTACGTCACCGGTATCTCGTCGCCGATGCCCTCGGCCGAATCGCGAACCGGCACCTCGACCTCGCTGGACGTCAGGGCGCTCGTCCGGAGGTACGACAGGTCGAGGTCGAGGACCACGTGCTGCTTGATGCCATAATGACGCGCCACCGCTCTGGCCGAGTCCAGCTCGCGAGAGTGCCTCTGCCCGTACTGGACGGTCAGGGCCATCGTCTCGTAGCCCTGGGAGATGGCATATGCCAGCGTCGTGGTGCTGTCCAGGCCGCCGGACAGGAGCACGACCGCCTTCATGGCTGCAGCTCCCTGCTCGCCCATGCGGTCTGCCCCCTCTCCTCGTCCAGGCCCACCTCTATCATGTGCACGTTGGGCGTGAACTCGATCTCGTCGATGAGGCGTTCCAGCACCAGGCCGGCCATTCCCTCCGCGCTGCACTGGGCCACATCGAGGATGACGACGTCCTCCGGCGGGAACACGTAGCGCTTGCTGCCCACCCGGACCTCGACCTCGCCGCCCTGCTCTATCTTCACCGAAGGGGACCGCCCGGGCAGCAGGACCCGATGGTCCAGCTCCTCGACCATGTTCTTGAGCGCCCTCTTCAGGTCCACGAAGTCCATGATCATGCCGTTGTCGCCCATGTCCCCCGTGCAGCACCAGATGCAGGACGTAGGAGTGGCCATGCAGGCGTCCGCACTTGTCATGGCCGGGAATGAAGTGAGAAGCCGAGAACCGTATCCCGGAATAATTGCCATCGATGGCGATCCTCATGGTGCCAAGGACACCATTATCATTATATTTGCCTTTCTGAACGACGCCTCAGCGCATGGACGCCAGGGCGGAGGCCAGCACGATGGAGTCCCCGTAGGAGCCTTGGCCCGAGAGGTGTCGATGTACACCCGGTCGATGTTGAGGACCGGCGCGCCGAGCGCGGCCGCTCCGCCCAGGAAGTGCAGCGTGCGGAAGATGAGGTTGCCTGAGACCCCGTCCGGGGCGACGATCACGTCACAATCCCTGGCGGCGTCCTCGATGAGGACTTGGACGTCCCTCGCCCGGATGCCCTCGGAGGAGGCGATCTCGGTGGCCGCCTCCGCCGCCTCGATGCTGCGGTCGATCTCGGCCATCCGTCCCCTGTCCGAGGCGCGCCCGCCCGACATGAAGCCCACCTGCGGCTCGATGTCCAGTCGGCGCATGAGCCTGTCCGATAGCCGGGCGATCTCCACCTTTTCGGCGATGGTCCATCCCTCGTCGATGCCCACCGGGGCCAGGAGGAACATCCTGCCCTCGCGGGGCTGCATGAACGCCGCCCTGAGCACCTTGGTGATCTGGAAGGACCGCCTCACGGCCTCCATGGCCCGATTGGAATCGATGTCGCCGCGCACCGCCGCATCGATCCGGCCGTTGAGAAGGTCCTCCGCCAGCTGCCGGGCGTCGTTGTAGAGCAGGACGTCCGCGAACCCCAGGTCCTCGGCCTCCATCTTCGCCCGCTTGGCCTTCTCCACGTCGACCCCCACGCCCAGGCCGATGCGGAGGCCGGAACGCTGGGCACGAAGGCGGATCGATTCGAGGGTTAGCATCCTCCCAGGAATGGCCTGGGGCCGATATTAGGGTTGCCCCGGCCATCGGGAGCGATCGCTCGCGAAAACGATTAAGCGGGCCGGCCCCCATGGGCCAAGGGATGACCACGGCCGAGCGGACGAAGGTGCTGGGATACCGCCTGTCAGGGCACCATCTCTCCGAGAAGGTCCCGACCGAGCGGTTGCTGGAGGCGGCCGGCGCCTGCGGATTGCAGAACACCCCTCCCGGCTCGGCGGCGCTCTCCCTGCTGGCCCGGGTCGATGGCCTGACGCCGATGATGCTTCGCTCCGCGCTGCTCGACCGCTCGTTGATGGAGGCCTGGAGCATGCGGGCCTCCCCCCACCTCTTCCCGACGGCGTTGGCGGGCGTGTTCGGCCCATGCCTGGTTCCCGACGAGTCGTCCATGACCGACGTCGTGATCGGCATCGTCCCCCTCCTGGACGAGATGAGGCTCGATATGCCCGAGGCGTACAGGATGGCCGAACGGGCCGTCAGGAAGGAGCTTGACGGGACGGAGATGCCCAAGGCAGAGCTGGCCGTCCGCGCCGCTCGACGGATCGCCCCCACGCTGAGCGTCGAACGCCAGGAAGTGTGGGGACAGGATTCCAGCATAGGCCGAGGCGCCACCAAGGGAGAGGCGATCGTACGGTTCGCCCTGTACCTCATGGGCATGCGCGGGGTGGTGTGCTTCGCCGAGCATCGCGACGGCCGATCGCCGCTGGCCCTGACGGAACAGTGGCTGGGCCACGGGGTGGAGGCAGCGGACTGCCATGGGCTCGTCAAGCGCTATCTGCGCTGCTACGGCCCATCCACCGAGCGCCACTTCGCCGAATGGTGCGGCGTGGGCCTCGAGCACGCCACCGCCATATGGAGGCGGGCCGAGGAAGGAATGAGCGAGATCATCGTTGACGGCAGGACCATGTGGCTCCTCGACGAGCAGGTGAAGGAGCTCGAGGGAGCGCGGCTCCCCAGGGGCGCGCGCCTCCTGCCGCCCCATGATCCATACCTGCAGCAGAGGGACCGCGCCATCCTCGTGCCGCAGCAGGAGCGTCGACGGGAATTGTGGAGGGGCACCGGCTCGCCGGGGGCGGTGCTGTGCGAGGGCGAGATCGTGGGAACCTGGCGGCCTCGCAAGAGCGGGTCGACCCTGCGCCTCGAGGTGCGCCCCTACGGAACGCTGTCCGATGAGGACCTTGGGAACATAAACGAGGAGGCGGACCTCATGGAGCCGTTCAGGAACGTGGCGTCCGTGAACGTCGTGATTGTCTAATCGCCCGTTATGCTGTCCAGGCGGTAATCTTCCCAGCTCCTCAGGCCCAGTACGATCTCCACCTCCACCGGCGTCAGGAGCGGCCTCGGGTATCGTAGATAATCGTCGATGGCGATGCGCGGACATGCGGTGGAGACGTAAGCGTCGGCCTCGTAGGGAAGGAGCCGGTCGGGATGGAACTCCTCCAGCATGACTATGTCGGCCTGGCGGCCGTTGTCCTCCAGCAGGCGGCGGAGCTTCCAGGCCATGTCCATCCGGCTCTGTCCCACCTTCGTCGAGACGAGCACCACGAACCGCTGGGCCTGGGAGGCCCGGACGATAGCGCCATGCCTCTGCCTCAGGATGCGCTCCCGCAGCTCGCCCAGCTCCCTCACCTCCTGCATGAGGGGATCGACCACCACCACCGGCCGGTCGGTCTCGATGGCCACGCTCAAGGGGTGGAAGTCGCCGCTGCCGATGTACAGGAAGCTGTCCGCATGGCCCTTCAACGGCTCCACGGCGCTGATGTTGCACCCCAGCACCTGCCCCTCGAAGACGATGCGGCTGTCTCCCTTCCCCACCAGCGCATGGTGGCCGTTGGACTCCAGCCAGCTCACCACCGAGGGGACCATCTTCACATGCTGAACGGTGGTGAGGACCCCGACCGTGCCCTTGAGGAGCGGGAGCGCCTGGGGCAGCAGATCCGAGACGTCCATGTCCATGAAGACCTCCACGAACAGGACGTTGGGGCCGGCCTGCATGGACGGTATGTCGGCATGGCCGAACTGCACCAGGACGTCGGCGTAGTCGGTGAAGCGGCGGTCCACGTCGCATGCGCCGTAGCAGGGGTCGGCGATGAGCACGCATCGGCCCGAGGTCCGTCGCTCGATCTCCCGGGCAAGCGCCTGGCCGTGGGACTTCAGCCCTTCGGGCATCTGCAGGGCGATGGTGCGCGCCTGCTTGCCGACGATCCACGCGGTAACCTCGTCAAGGCGAAAATCGTACACTGTCGATCACCGTCGAAAAATGAGAAAAGAGGAAGGGGATTGGGGTTTCACGAGACGAGCTCGGCGCCCTTCTCGATCTCCACGTAGCAGGGGGAGGGGAGCTTCATGGAAGCCTTCCACAGCGCCTGCTTGGCGGCCGGGAATGCCTGCGGGTTCACGCGGATCCTCATGATGACATCGTCGCCCTGCACCCTGGCGGCGGTTCCCACGTTCTTGCCGAAGGCGCCCTCATGCCGCCCGACACACGGTCCGCACCGGCGCCGGTGGCCATCTTGTGCTCCCTCAGCACGATGTGCGGATAGGGGCGGATCTTGAGGTGGAAGTTCGCCACGTTGGTCCCCTTGGTGAGGGCCCTGTTGGCCGCGATACGGGCGGCCTCCAAAGCGGTGTGCCTGATCTGGCAGGGCTCCTTGACCCTCAGGGTCATGACTATCGGGAAGTCTCCGTTGATGGTTCCAAGATCGAAACTCACGATACGGGAAGCCGGTACACCACCCATGTATTCCCTGCGGGTATATGCCTGGCCCCTGATCTGTCTGTACATGCGTCCGGGTTTGCGTGCCATGCTAAATCACCTTGTTGAAATGGACGTGAAGGTCTGCTTACATTATTGTTTTTGTATTTAAGCGCTCTGGTACGGCCGACCGTATGGCCAGGTGGCTGGAGGGACGTCCGGTCAGAGCAGTTCGTCCGCGTCAAGGAGGGGCAGGTCCTCCACCTTGCCGTCGTTCAGCTCGAGCCTTACCCTCATCGCCCCGCGGTCCACGAATATGGTGGCCTTACGAATCCTGGAGCTGTATACCATGATAAACTTTCCGGATGGCGAGCGACGACGCTCCACGCATTCCATGAGATCTAGGCCTTCCAGGAGATGTACGCGATTGTAGCACGCCGAGATCGGTATTCCCAGACTGTTGCTCATCTCGGCCACGGTCCTGGGGGCCTCCATGGCCCATACCAGCATCCGCGCGCAGTAGTCGTCGTTCATCACCCTGGAGATGCTCCGCGCATCCATGGGCGGCGGGATGCGCTACTAACATAAAAGAATTTGTATATCAGTAACCCAGATATATAGTTCGAGTCCGGCTGGGCCAAAGAACATTATCCCCCAAGTCGTTACACGCCCCATGACCGGAGAGGAGATGCAGGGGGAGATGGAGAGGCGCTTGCGCGCGCAGGAGGACTTCTACGGGTTCCAGCCGTTCCTGTCCAACTTCCTCTCGAAGTATCCCGACCTCTTCATGGCGTACACCGAGCTGTCGGGACGCCTGCTGCTGGAGCCGAAGCACCTCGGACTGAAGGAGATGGAGCTGGCCTCGGTATCGGCCGGTGCGGCCCTGGGAAGCGAGCACTGCCTCAACGTCCATATACCCCAGGCGCTCAAGGTGGGGGCCACCAAGGAGGAGGTGGTGGAGGCGATCATGGTCGGTGCCCTGATGTCCATGACCAAGGGGCTTTCCACCTCCTTCCGCAAGCTGGCCGAGCTGGAATGAAGTAATATTGTTATACTCGCAGAACAGAAATCCATACGATGGTTCAGATCGACCTGGAGGATGCGATCGAGCTGCGTGTGGAGATGCTTCTCGAGAAGAGGCGGGGCCTCGAGATCGACCGCTCGATACAGGAGGGCGATTGGGCGCTTCTCACCCTCAGCGACGGCAGCCGGCTGGTGGGCTTCGAGTTCCTTGAGACCGAGGACAGCTGGACCCGCCCGGATGCCCTTCTCTAGTACTACGAGGCGGCCAATGACGGGTTCTACGTCGGCATCATCGTACCGTCGTCGGCCCTGGACGATCTGACGGAGCTGGTGTTCAGCATGGGCGAGTATCCCGTCACCATCCTCACCTATGATGATATCGGGATCGAGGAGCTCATCACCGTTTGACATGCAAATCTATTTCACCCCAATGCACTTCCTGGCATCACGGCGCTGATAGGCAAATGGTGAAGAAGCGCATATCCAACCGGGAAGCGAGGGCCATCGCCCAGGTCCGCATGGAGCGATTGCTCGACCTCGCGATGGTAGAGGTCCGGGAGGGCCGGATCGAGCGGAGTCGGCGGTATGTCACCCTGGCCCGCAGGATCGGTATGCGCACCAACACCCCCATGCTCAAGGACCGCCCGTATTGCCGGGAGTGCATGGCGGCGCTGCTTCCCGGAATCAACTGTCGGGTCCGCCTGCGCTCCGACCGCGTGGTCATGCGCTGCCTGTCCTGCGGGGTGGTGAGAAGGGCGCCGTATCTCAGGGAGAAGAGGGGCGAACGAGATGAACAAGACAAAGAAGAAGGAACTGATAGGCAAGGGCGCCGAGCTTGAACCCACCGTCCACATCGGGAAGGAGGGCATCACCGACGGTGTGGTCGAAGAGGTCCGGGCACAGGTGAAGAGGGCCCGCCTGGTGAAGGTCAGGCTGCTGCCCAATGCCGCCCTGCCGATAGAGGAGGTCGCCGCTGAGCTGGCGGAGCGCTCGGGCTCGGTAGTCGTCGATGTCCGCGGGTTCACGGTCCTCCTGTGCGACACCCGCTCGGCCCGCTGACCCATCCCGGCAGGTCACGAGCGCCTCGCGCCGGGGGCGATGCGACCCCTCCCGCGACGCCGCCGGCATGCAAAGCCTTATTGTGGGAATATGCGATTAGCGCCTGAAGGTGACTGGCTTTGTTGGATGTCGATCTCATAAGGCGCGATCCAGAAGTTATCCGCACAATGCTGCGGAACCGCAACTACTCAGAAGAGACGCTCGATGAGTTTCTCCGCCTGGACAAGGAATGGCGCCGCCTGGTCGACGAGTCCAACGGCCTCAAGCACAAGAGGAACGTGGCGTCAGAACGGATCCCCAAGCTCAAAGGGGAGGAGAAGAAGGACGCCATCGCCGAGATGAGGGGGGTGGCCGAGAGGATCAAGCAGATCGACGCCATGATCGCCGATCTCGAGGCCCAGAGGGACGAGGTGGTCCTCAACATACCCAACCTTCCCGACGCCTCCGTGCCCGTGGGCTGCGACTACGCCGGCAACAGGACAGTATCGTCCTTTGGCAAGCCGCGCGAGCTTGACTTCACCCCCAAGAAGCACTACGAGATCGGGGAGGACCTCGACATCATCGACTTCCAGAGGGGCGCCAAGATCACCGGCAGCGGGTTCTACATCCTCAAGGGGGACGGGGCCCGGCTGGAGAGGGCGCTGATACAGTACATGCTGGACGTCCACCACGATCAGGGATACCGGGAGGTCTTCACCCCCGCCATCGTCAATACCGCGGCGGTCATCGGCACCGGGCAGTACCCCAAGATGAAGGACGACATGTACTGGTGCGAGAGGGACGACCTGTGGCTCAATCCCACTGCCGAGGTGCCGGTCACCAACATGCACCAGGACGAGATCTTCGAGAGGGAACAGCTACCGATATCGTACGCTGCCTACCTTCCATCCTTCCGCCGCGAGGCGGGCAGGAACGCCGACACCCGGGGGATCATCCGAGTGCACCAGTTCAACAAGGTGGAGCTGGTCAAGTTCGTCCATCCGTCCACCTCCTTCCAGGAACTGGAGGTCCTCCGCTCCGACGCCGAGGCGGTCCTGCGGGGGCTGGAGCTGCCTTACCGCACCCTGCTGCTCTGCACAGGGGACATGGGCTTCGCCAGCGCCAAGACCTATGACCTGGAGGCCCACTCGCCGGGGGCGGACCAGTGGCTGGAGGTGTCCTCCTGCTCCTGCTTCACCGATTTCCAGGCGCGAAGGGCCAGGATCAAGTTCCGCCCCGAGCCTCACCTGAAGAGCGAGTTCGTCCACACCCTGAACGGCTCCGGTCTTGCCCTTCCCCGCACGATGGTCGCCGTCCTGGAGAACTACCAGAACGAGGATGGAACGGTCACCGTCCCCAAGGTCCTGCGCCCCTACATGAAGGGGCAGGAGCTCATCGGCTGAAGAAAAGGAGAAGAGGTTTGGCTACGAGGCGGCTCAGAGCTCGTAGTTCCTCGGGTTGAAGGCCGGGACGTTGGCGTACTCCTTGAGCGCCCAGTCCACGAACTTGCCCTCCTCGTCGGGCAGCGACCGGAGATCGGCCGCGATGCGGCTGAGGGCGTCCTTCTCCTCCTTGGTCAGCTTGAGCCGGCCCCGGTCATTGGAGTCCTGGATGAGCTCGGCGGCCTTCATGCCGGCCGCCCTGGCGCGCAGGTAGTAGCTGTCCCCGACCTCCACGATGGCCTGACCGATCTTGTACGCGTTATCGTAGGCCAGGATGAACGATTCGGGCGAACGGAACCGGTCCGAGGCGACATAGGTGTCTCGCAGGGCCTTGTCGGTCCTCATCTGCTTGGAGGCCGTCATCAGCGCGGCCTCATACCCTATGACGCCCATCCAGCACTGGACGGACGAGCCGCCGAACTCGGGGTGGTACTCGACCGACTCGTTGGACCACAGGTCGCAGGCCTGGGCGATGAGGTTGCCCATCAGGTCGGCGTGAGCGCACTGCGCGCCTTTCCCTTCCTGAGCGCAGGGCTTTCCGGCGATCGCCTTTACGATGATACCCTCGTAGCCGCAGTCCTTGTCCGGGCCAGTCGCACCGGCCTCGATGGCGACGAGCGTCCGCGCAGCCGCGATCGCCCTCGTGACGGCCGAGAAGGTCCTCGGTATGTCCTTGTCCAAGTACCCGCCGGCCATGAACATGGCGGTGTTGGCGCCGGCGCAGTTGGTGTCGCCCCCGGGGACGACCTTGTTCCTCTTGGCCACGTCCGCGATCTGGCCCCATAGCCACTCCATGTCTATGCTTCCGAGGTAGCCGATACCGAACAGCCATCCCTTGATGTCCTGGCGGACGACCGAGAAGTCGGCCACCTCCTTGCCGCCCACCGACTCGATGGACACGACGTCGGCGCCGTTCTTGCACGCCACCTCCAGGGACTCCAGCAGCTTCTCGGGATAGCTGTGCTTGCCGTCCATGCCGGGCCTGAGGCCGCCATCGCCCTCCCTCTGGTCGGCGATGGTGTGCCGTATGGCCAGCTTGATGCCGTAATCGTCGTGGTACTTCTTCATCAGCTCCTTCTGCCCCATCACGATGGGCTTGGCGAGCTTCTCGGCGTTGGAGCCCATCTGGGAGATCCATTCGTTCTCTAGCTGCACCGACGAGAAGCCGAGGTTCACCGCGCGGTCGAGGACGTCCTTGGTGATGTAGTCGATATACTCGCGCTTCAGGCTCTCCAGCGTCTTCTCCGAGCCGGGGCGAGGGGCGAAGTTGATCTCGGGAATGACCGCGCCCGAGCCGACCTTCAGCCCCAGGCCATAGGACAACGGGTACTTCGATTCGCCGAACACCATCTCATCCGCCGAGCCATATGCCATCTTGTTGAACTTCGTGGTGGCCATTTCATCACTCCCCTTCCATTGTTCCCCTAATCAGCTTGTCCCAGTTCTCCCGGATCCTCCTCCAGTCCCATCCCTCGATGGCCTTGACCACCAGCTTGGGTCCCTCGGCCGCCTTGTCAGCGTATACGCCCAGGGGGAACGACTCCACGTATCCGCGGTTGACCGCACCGCCAGCGCAAATGAACGGGATGTCGACGCCCTTCTCCTGAAGCTTCTCCGCCACCCGGGGGAACGCGGACATGGTGGTGGTCATGAGCGCGGTGCCGGTGAGCACGTTCGGCCTTTCGCTCAGGACCGTGGCGACGACGTCGTCCACGGCGACGTCCCTGCCCATGTCGATCACCCCGTAACCGTTGGACTTCAGCAGCACGGCGGCGATGTTCTTGCCGATGTCGTGCGGGTCCCCTTCGGCGGCGTGCATGACCACCGTACCCTTGACCTGCCTGCCTCCTTCCAGGGCCTTCTCCGCCACCTTGATGCCCTTGTCGAAGCCATCGGCCGCCACCATCACATGAGGGAGATAGTATATGCCGCGATCGTAGATCTCGCTCACGATCTCGATGCCTCTGAGCAGGCCGCTATCGATCACCTGGTTGGGAGAGAACTCCGACAGGGCAGCCTGTACGTCCGCCTCTATGTTCTTGCTCCTCAGGAAAACGATGTCCTCCGCAACCTTCCTGAGAGCTGGCTCCTCGGGATACATTCTCGATGCGATGTCCTGAGGGGACTCCTTGCTCTCCATGACGATGTCGTACCGCGTCAAGAACGGCTCTATGTTGATGCTGTCAAGATCCACCATCGTTCGTCTCACCTCTCGTCCATGTCCCATGGACGGCCGGGGGTTTTGCCAGGTCACAGTATTTCACTGTCATCTCGATGATGAACGGCCAAATTCCCATTTCCCGCAAAAACATGGCACCCGCCATCATTGCGGGACCTGAGAGTAAGAGGACCGGGCTAGGAGGATGGGAGGGGCCCGTCGCCCACCATCCCAGGTGCAGTGCCATCGGGGCGCCCCGCCCCCTGGAGGAGGCGGGGGGCCGACGGGGCGGTGCCGGCCTATGCCGGACGGAGGGTGGCGTGGACGAGCCATGCCTCCAGCTCGCTCCGGACGCCGGCCGGGACCTTCATGATGGTGAGCCCGACCGCGGCGCTCAGGCCGAACTCGATCCTCCACCCGCTGTCCGCCCTTCTGTCCAGGAAGTCCGCCGCCGCCAGGTTGAACTGCACCGAGGCCTTGGCCCGGACCAGGTCGTTGAACATATCGCCCATAACGCTGGGGACGGAGATGGATATGTACTCCGAGAGTTCGACATAGATGTCCTCCGGGCCGATCATCCCCAGGGGCTGGAACACCCGCAGCAGGTTGGTGGGATTGAGAAGGTCCTCGAACAGCCTCAGGATGTTGTCGACCATGGCCAGGAGGCATTCCCGCAGGGTGGCCCCGGTGACCTTGAGGGCGGCGATGAACCCGCCCTCGGCCACGCCCGCGGCGTCCCCCACGCCCACCTGGACGAAGAACTGGACGTACGTGATGGCTCCCAGCATCGAGGATATCAGCTTATCCGCGGCGGTGCGTATGGCGGTCTGCACCAGATCGGCCAGGTCGCCGATGTCCCCCACCTCCCGGGAGCCAAGCGCCCCCTCGAACGATTGCCGCAGGACGTCCAGCAGGCCGAAGAGGTCCTGGACGCCATGGAACGACAGGCCGTTGGCCGTTCCCGGGGTGCCCTCCTTGAAGACCCATCTGGAAGAGGAGTCGTGCTCCCTCTGCCACGTCCGCGCGTCATCCGCGTGGTCGGTGGCCCATGGCCCGCAGTCCACCTTCACTCCATTGGGATCGACGAGCACGGCGCACTCCTCGGTGGCGAAGGAGCCCTCTCCCCCATTGTCCAACGCCTGGGCGGGGAAGGTGTGGACATAGTGCCCTCCCGGGGAGATGATGCGGGAGGGCAGCGAGTGCGTCGCCTTCTTGCCATGGGAGGTCACGATGCTCCAGCCGGTCAGGTCGATCGACCGGTCGGTCGGGTTATACAGCTCGATCCATTCCCTGCCGCTGTCCTTCCCCGAGGGGTTCATCTCCACCTCGTTGATGATCAGGGTGGAGTCGCCATCGGTCATCATTCCCACCTCCAGGCCAGCGTTGATGGCTGCCTTGACGCCGGGGATCAGGGGGATGTTCTGCAGCATATGGCCCAGGGCCGGGATGTCCGCCAGGCTGAGCGTGACCTTGTTCACGACCGCCACCTTGGGCAGGACGAGGTCGAGGACCATCCCGCCAAAGTATCCAGTGGCCCTCAGGAGGTCATCGTACACCCGCGTCCGGGGGTCGGCGCACACTTTGACGCTCCAATCGTCCTTGCCGACCGTGGCGCTCATCACCATGGTGTGGTCCCCCTCTTCCATCTTCAACAGGCGGAGGGCGCCGGAGAACGATAGGCCGGCAAGCTCCATGCCCATCTCCAACGTGAGGCGGTCCTTCGTACCCGCTATGTTCGATACGCCGGACTCCACGATGATCGCCAGCGTGAAGCCGAACATGCTCAGGCGTATGACCGTGCCCCCGGCCACCTGGCCGGCGAAATCGGCCAGGCCCCCCAGGATGGTGCTGAGGAAGGAGCCGGCGACCTCGTGAGCCTTGTCGATCAGGTCCATCAGGGCCTGGGCCATGGACCCCAAGGGGTCGATGGCGAACGAGACGATCTCGGGTATCAGGCGGGCGAAGGTATCGAAGGCCCCGGCGATGGTCCGCCCCAGCGCTTCCGCTCCGCCCAGGATGCCGGCCCATATCCTCGACAGCAGATCGGAGATCGCCTTCTCGAGGGTGACGGTGGGCGTGTAGTCGACCCCGACCAATCCCCAACCCGAGATGGTCACGATGCTGAAGCTCCCCTCCAGCGGGATCTCGTACTCCACCATCTCCCCCTTGTCGGAGGAGCCGAGGGCGGGGGCCGCGGCTTTCACCACGGCGGTGCCACTATAGGAGACGTTCCACTGGGACGAGTATGGAAGAATACCTTCCTGGAACAGGTCGTTGAGGTGGAGGTTGCAGGGATACTCGCTTTCCTTCTGCTCCCACGGCCGGATGACGTCGACGGACAGGGACCCGCGCTTGCCGTCGCCGGCCACCAGGCCGACGTGCTCCGCATCCAGGCGCTCCTCGAGCCTGACGCCCTTGGGCCCGTTGAGCACGAATCCCTCGGCCGGCAGGGAGATGGCCCCGCCTTCGTACCTGGCCGAGAGATACCGCTCCACCTCCGCGATCACGCCCAGGGCGGAGCTGGCGGCGATGGGCTGCAGGGCCGGCCCATAGATCCTCCCGCTCACCATGCCGATGACCTTGTCCGCCACGTTCAGTTCCTCGGAGCGGGCCGACAGAGCCGCCTCCATGGCCTTCTTGAACGGGGCGCTCAGCCACTCATACTTGTTGACCAGGATGTTGTTGTAGTACGAGCCCTCCTCCCGCATCATCCACGAGAGGGTCTGGTGCAGCGACCTGGTGGAGCTCTCGTCCATGGGCACGAGGGCGCTTATCCTTTGGCATTCCTCGGCAGCGATCCTCTCGGCCACCTCCTGCACCGCAAAGGTCTCGTTGGTCAGCCAGATCCAATTGTCCCGGATGAAGTCAAGGGTGGTGAGGGAGGCGGCGTCCTGTATCCTCCCCGCCTGCTCGACGGCCTCGATGGCGGGAGCGGTCCAGTCCTCCTGCTCGATGAAAGCGGTGCGGATCCTCTCCAGCAGCTCGTCCGTCCATGGGACCCCGTTGGCGGGGTCCGCCTTGTCCCTCATGACCGGGAGGTCGGCATATACGGACATCTGGTCGGCCACCGTGCGCACGAAGCCCTTCAGGTGGTCGGCATGATGGTCAGGTCGGCGCATCGTTCATCGAAGAAGTCCTCCCATAGGTAGTTGGAGAAAACATCGTAGGGCTGAACGTCGAACTCCATGGGCCGCCCAAAGAAGGGCAGTATCCGCTGATGGCCATTGGCATCGTAGAAGACAACGTCGGTCAACGGCAGCATGACCTCGCCCTCCGGCCCCTCCCATCCGATGGGGTTGTACCAGCCTTCCTCGTATCCCGCCTCCTCGGCCCATCCCTTCAGCTTGTTGATGCTGTGTTCTAGGTAGAGGTCGCTCTTGGTGCAGATCTGGATGAGCTCGTTGAGGTTGGACACCACCACGCTGACCAGGCCGTCCATCAGGTTCACCGGATGAAGGTAACCCAGTTGCTCCATGAGGCCGATGACTATGCGGTCGACCGCCCCGTTGATGGCCTGGGCGGCGATGAAGCGAAGGTCGTACTCTGCATCCTCATATGTGCTGAGCAGCAGCTCTCCGGCGTCGATCTCCTTGCCGGCCAGAAGGCTTCCGTCAACGCCGTGGGCGGACATGGGGCTCCGGAAGAGCTTCATCTCCTCCAGCAGAAGGGCGATGTTGACCGCCCGTATCACGTCCTCCTCTGTGATAATAGCAGCCGTTCCCGTGGCGCCGTCCCGCTCGCAGGCGCCATAGCCGCGGAGGACCCGGTCCTGCGCCAGCACGGAGAGGGAATAGCGCACGGTGGCCTCGATGTCGCCCCTCACGCCCGAGGACGTTTCCAGCCTGGACAGTCGGTCCATGAGGAGCGGCAGCGGGACGTACATGGGCTCGTCGATCTCCTGGACCCACATCAGGTGGCCAGCGGTGGTGGAGACGTTCAGGCGATAGGAGCCTTGGAGGGAGAAGTAGGCCGGGATGCTCGAGACCCCGTTCTCGTCCCCCACGGCGGCATGGAGGACCGTCAGTTCCAGGTCCATCGAGTCCACGCACACCATGGAGCCGGCCACGTACCCTGGATAGCTATCGTTCAGTATGGACGACAGCCGCTCGGCGAACCTTTCCTGCAGGGCGGAGGCGTTCAGGACATCGACGCTCCGGGTCGCCTCCAGCCCCGCCACGTATGCTTTCCGGGAGATGTCATCGCATGCCTGGACCGAGGCCACCTTGAGCGCCTTCACGGTCTCGGGGGTCATCCTCCCCTCCTCTCCGTTATCGTACGGGTACACGAGGGCGATGCTCATGCCCGAGAGGACCAAGAGCAGGACGGCCACCAGCGAGAAGGGCATCTGCCCTCCCCGGGATCGTGCGAGAGGGCGCTTTCTCACAGCTACCGCTTTCATCGAGGGAGCAGCTGTCGGCCCCCTTATGAGCGGGCGAGCTACGGTTAGACTACATCGTTGGACGGGGTGGAGTAATTGAGGAAGTACTCGAAGTGGGCCACGAGGAAGGGGTTGTCCGTGTACCCGCATATGCTGAGGTCGGGGGACGACAGGAGCGCCTGCTCGCTGTCCACTATCACATCGATGGCCACCATGTCCCGCTTCCTCACCACCTCGACGTCGTCGGGCACCTTGGTGTTGGGCTCGGCGACCACCTTGACCGTCACACCTCCCTGACGGCGTTGGAGATCCGCCCCGAGCTGTCCTGTAGCACCTCCCGGAGGGTGGGGCCCGAGATGAGGAGGGTGCTTTTCGCCGTGTCGATCATGTCGCCTACCTTGGATAGCACGCGTTCCTTGCCCACGATGGTGTAGACCAGCTGGGGAACCCCTCTGTCCGACAGGATGCCTTGGAGCCTCTCCAGCTTATGCAGCGCCCGCTCGGCGTCGGCCAGCAGCTTCTCCCTGACCTCCCGGGGAGGCACCGGATAGTACACGGTGGGCCGGCCGCCCTGCGAGAGGACCATGTTCCGGCGGCGCAACGACTCGAGCACCTTGTAGGCGGAGGTTCGGGGGATGCTGGCCACGTCCGCCACCTCCTCGGCGGTACCATGGGAGCGCATGACCAGACCAAGGTAGGCTCGCGACTCGTAGTCCGTTAGCCCGATCCTCCTTAGAAGATTGAGAATTTCCTCCTTCTCAACATTTATCTCTCCTTCATCCAGCATGAACAGGTCGGCGACTTCCATGATACCACTTGTAGCTAAATAAGCTACAAAGGTATTAAATTATACCATTCTCTACCGGCTTCAACGGGATGGCTCTTCATGATTGCTAAGGATAGCGTTCTCCAGAAGGGACTGCCCAAGACCACGCAGTCCCTTTGCCCCGAGTGTAAGAAGGTCGTGCCAGCGCGCATCTACGAGTCTGACGGGAAGGTGCTCATGGACAAGGAGTGTCCGGAGCACGGCAAGGTCACCGACATCTACTGGTCGGACGTGGACCTGTTCCTGAAGGCCGAGAGGTACGCCTACGATGCGTCGGAATAAGCAATCCGCTCATCAAGGACGCCACGACCTGCCCGGACAACTGCGGATTGTGCAACCTGCACACCTCCCACACGTCCCTGGCAAACCTTGATCTGACCAACCGATGCAACCTTCGCTGCCCCATCTGCTTCGCCAATGCCAACCAGGCCGGCTACGTCTACGAGCCGTCCTTTGACGAAGTGGTGTTCATGATGGAGAAGCTGAGGGAGGAGCGACCCGTTCCCACTCCAGCCATCCAGTTCTCCGGGGGCGAGCCGACCATCTACCCTCGCTTCTTTGACGTCATCAGGAAGGCCAAGGAGCTAGGTTTCGCCCAGATACAGGCGGCCACCAACGGCATCAAGCTGGCCGAGGACCCCGATTTCGCCAGGAACTGCGCCGAGGCCGGCCTCAACACCATCTACCTTCAGTTCGACGGCGTCACCGACGATATTTACATGAAGACGCGCGCCAGGAAGCTGCTGGACATCAAGATCAAGGCGATCGAGAACGTTCGCCAGCTTACCGACAAGCGCCCCTCCATCGTCCTGGTCCCCACCGTGGTCAGGGGACTGAACGACCACCAGATCGGCGACATCATCAAGTTCGCCCTCAAGAACCGCGACGTGATCAGGGCGGTCAACTTCCAGCCCGTGGCGTTCACCGGCCGCATCGACCAGAAGGAGAGGGAGGAGGGCCGGTACACCATCCCCGACCTCATCAAGGACGTGAAGAACCAGACCGGGTACTCCACGGAGGAGGATTGGTTCCCCGTCCCGTCGGTGGCGCCCGTCTCCGCCTACGCCTCGGCCATCCTGCGGGAGGACAAGGTCACCTTCACCACCCATCCCCACTGCGGCATGGCCACCTACTGGTTCGTTAACGATAAGGACGAGGTTGTCCCGCTCACCCAGTTCGTGGACGTGGACGGCCTGATGAAGGAGATCTTCGACCTGGCCAAGGATGCGTCGTCGGCCACCTTCCCCAAGCTCTCCCTGCTGAAGGCCCAGAAGATCCTCAGGAAGCACATCGACGAGAGCAAGATGCCCGAGGGCCTGACCACCACCCAGTTCATCGAGACGCTGACCAACGTGGTCAACAACAAGACCAAGACCGGCCTGGCCAAGTTCTCCTGGAACATGATGCTGATCAGCTCGATGCACTTCCAGGACGATTACAACTATGACATCGAGAGGGTCAGGCGCTGCGCCATCCACTATGTCGTGCCGGACGGCAGGATCATCCCCTTCTGCGCCTACAACGGCGGCCCCACCTACCGCACCGAGATCGAGAAGAAGTTCTCCGTTCCCCTGGAGGAGTGGAGGAAGACCAGGGGTAACGAGTACACCTGAGGTGATAGCATGAAAGTATCTGCCGAGAGATGTCATCATTGCGGAGCCTGCGTCGGCTCCTGCCCCCAGAACGCCATATTCATGAACGATTTCATCCTCGAGTTCGGGGAGGCCTGCAACAACTGCAGACGGTGCATAAAGGTCTGCCCGGTGGCGGCCATCAGCGAGGAGGATTGAGATGAGGACGATAAAGTGCGACGTCGTGGTGGTAGGCGCTGGCCCCGCCGGCTCCATGACCGCCAAGTGGGCCGCCCTGGGCGGGGCGGACGTGGTCATGATCGAGAAGCGGCCGGAGATCGGCTCCCCCATCCGCTGCGGCGAAGGGATCTCCCGCTCCTGGCTGGACCGCGTCGGCATCAAGGTCGACCCCAAGTGGGTCGCCAGGACGGTCAAGGGCGCCAAGATCGTCTCGCCGTCCGGCAACCATTTCGTCATGATCGACGAGAGCAAGGCCGGGAACGAGGTGGGCTTCGTCGTGGACCGCGTGTTCTTCGACAAGGCCCTGGCCCGCGACGCGGCGGAGGCGGGCGCCAAGATCATGCTGAAGACCGCGGCCACCTCTCTCATATACGAGGACGGCAGGATCGCGGGCGTCAAGGCGGTCAGCCATGGCGAGCCGGTGGAGATCAGGGCCAGCTGCGTGGTCGGCGCTGACGGCTTCGAATCGCAGGTCGGCCGATGGGCCGGCATTGACACCTCGCTCAAGCCGACCGACATCATCACCTGCTACCAGTACCGGCTGACCAACATCGACTACGATCCCGACTACACCGAGTTCCTCCTGGGCTCCGTGGCCCCAGGCGGCTACGCCTGGATCTTCCCCAAGGACGACAACACCGCCAACGTGGGGCTGGGCGTCCTGCTCACCAGGCTGAAGAAGCCCGGAGAGGTCAAGGAATACCTGGACCGATGGATCGCCAGGGACCCGCGCCTGAAGAACGGGCAGCCCCTGGAGGCCGTGTCCGGGGCGGTGTCGGTATGCGCTCCACTCGACTCGGTGGCCATCGACAACCTATTGCTGGTGGGCGACGCCGCCCGCATGATCAACCCCATCACCGGGGGCGGGATCGCCAACAGCTGCTACGCCGGCATGTTCGCCGGAAAGGTGCTGGCCAAGGCCGTCAAGGCCAATGACTTCTCCATGAAGGTGCTCCAGGAGTACGAGGACGACTGGAGGGCGAAGATGGAGAACGGCCTGTGGCGCGACTGGATGGCCAAGGAGAAGCTCATCACCCTGTCCGACGACACGCTGGAGATGCTGGTCGAGGCGGTGAGCAAGGTCGACCTGGAGAAGATCACCGTGCACACTCTCCTGGCCGCCGTCAAGGAGACCTATCCAGAACTGGTCAAGGAGTTCGAGGACCTCATCTGAGGTCCGAAAAGGGGCCTCTCGGCCCCGCCCTTCCTTTCTTCTTTTCCTCTTTTCGAACGGATGATGCCCATGAGGACGATCGCCGCTCGTCGTGACGTCGAGCCGCGATGAAGAGAAGAGCGCCTGCCCGTTCGCCGCGAGGCGGCCGATGGAAGGAACATGTAGGAGGAGTCAGGCATGAGCGACGAGGTTGGCCACATCGGTGGTCTCCGACCCCTCTGGCGAACGGGCGTTATGAGGTTTTGAACGACACCATCCAAAGAGTTGGATGTATCATCCAACTAGAGATGGCGTGCGAGGTATATATTGTTAACGTGGAACGTACGGTCTGTGAGACACTTAGACCGATGCGAACGGTTCAACGCGGGGAATCCTCTGCCCTGACGCCGTCGACGCCGGTCCGCACTATGTAGGGGACGCCGCCTCGCCTGGCAATGGCTCCGGCCACCTTCTCGGGGCGATCGGTCAGGGCGATCATGCTTCCCCCGCCCCCGGCCCCCGTGAGCTTGGCCCCGTACGAGAAGGGGATGGCCGCGTCCACCAGCCTCTGCAGCTCTGGAGAGGAGACGCCCAGGATGGCTAACAGGTTGTGGTCACGGGTCATCAGCCCGCCCAGCGCCACCACGTCACGGTCCCGCAGCCGCTTCGCCCCCTCCACGGTGATGTCGCCGATCTCGTCGACCACCTCCTTGGCGAAGCGGGTCCGGTCGACGTACCGCTTCACCTTGGCCACCAGCGGGCCGGTGGGGGCGCGGATGCCGGTGAATCCCACCACGAACGTCAGATCGGGGACGGGACAATGATGCACGTACCACTGGCGGGAGTCCCGCCTGATGTGCCATAGTAGGTCCTTCCCCGGAGCGGAATCGACGAAGATGCCCTGGCCATGGGAGCTCACCGAGGTGTCGAGCGGGCTGGCCCTTCCCTGAACGGTCGATTCCACGTCAAAGGCCGCCCTTGCCACGCTCTCCTCGTCGATGCCGCCGCCCATCTGGGACATCGCGCCCAGGAGCGCCACCGTCAGGGCCGCCGAGGAGCCCAGGCCCGAGCCAGATGGGAACTCCGAATCGATCGTGATGTCCAGCGGCCCGCCCGGCCAGTGGTCCCTGATGGCCGCCGCCACGTAGGCGTGCTGGCGCTCGTTGAGGGGTTGGCCGTTCACCGTGTTCTGGCGGCCCTTTCTCACCGTACAGGTCAGCCGCAGGTCGATGCCCATCGCTATGGCCGGCTTTCCGAACACCACGGCATGCTCGCCCAACAGGATCATCTTTCCTGGGGCGGATACGACGGACATCGCCGGTCCATCATCGTCATCCAATTAAACGATTTGCCAGTTCCAGACAGTGATCGAGCGTTCCCGGAGGCCTGAGAACATTGATATAGAGATGGTTCACAAATGAGTTTAAACCGTTTCTAAAAGGGGTGATGTGAAAATGACAGACGAAAGAAGCGCGGTAGTGACCACCTTGAACGGTCAGATAGTGGAGTGGAAGGTGTTCGAGGACCCCTCCCATGCCATGGACCATTATAGCAGGGAGGTCGGCAGGCTGAGGGATTTCCTGCAGCGCTCCTCCGAGGAGGACGCCTGGGAGATCATGCTCTGCGACGTTCGCCAATATGCGCTGTCCAAGCCCCGCGGTGAGAGGAGATACACGGAGGAGGAGGCCGACTGGTACAGCCGGTCCAAGAAGGCGGTGGCCAGTCAGGCCCGCCGGGTGAGGGACCTCCGACCTCAGTGGAGCAAGCACCTGTGGAACCACTCGAACGAGCGGCCCCGCCCCAGGGCACGGAAGGAAGAGGAACCCATCAAGACCCTCTGAAACGCCTTTTCCAGTGACGTTTTGATGAGATGGCCGGCCACCACGTCGTCGGCCTCATATCCTCCTTTCAGCCCTGGCTGCGGCAGGGTCGCTGGTCCGCACCAGGGGCAGGGCGAGCAGAACGATGACGGCCGCCGCCAGGAAGAAAGGCGCGCCGGACACCGACCCCGAGGTCCCGGCCAGCGCGGCCAGGGCCACCGGGCCGACCACGTAGCCGAGGTCGCCCATGGTGCGGAAGAGCCCCATGGCCCCGCCCAGCTCCCCCGGCCTCACCACGTCGGTGAGCCAGGCCGCCATCGGCCCGGCCAGTCCCAGTGACAGGCTAAGGCCGGCGATGAGGACGCCCAGCTGCACGATGTCGGTGGCGAACGGCACCAGGGCGATGAAGAACGCGGTCATCCCCAGCCCGGCCAGGAAGAATGGCTTTCGCCCGTAGCGGTCGGTCATGGAGCCGGACAATAGCATGGTGACCAGGTTGCCCAGGGCCGCGATGGACAGGATCACTCCCAGCTCGCTGAGCGCCAGCCCCAGGTTCAGACGTGCGTACAACGGCACGACCGTGTTCAGTATCCCCTGGCGGGCCACGAACACGCATACATTGGCCATGTTGATGGTGGCGATGTCATACCGGCGGAGGAGGCCGAACAGCTCCCTCAGGTTGATGGCCGAGGACGGATCGACCACCTCCTCTCGGCCGATGGTCTTCCATACCAGCAGGAAGGAGAAGGAGGCGAACAGGCCGTAGACGGTGAACGGCGCCCCCAGGCCGAAGTGTTCGGCCGCGAAGCCGCCCACCACCGGGCCGATCATGGTCCCCACCAGGAACATGCTCATGTACAGACTAAGGTTGACCCCCCTGCTCTCCCTGGGCGACAGCTTGGTGACGGCGGTGAGCGACGTCGTCATGTAGATGGCCGAGCCGGCGCCCTCCAGCACCCGGGCGGCCAGCAGGACGGTGTAGTTCAGCGCGAAACCCGCGATGAGCGATGACACCGCGATGATGGCCAGGCCGAGGAGCATGAACCGCCGCGCGCCGAACCGCGCGGAGAGCATTCCCGCCGGCAGGTCGACGAACAGACGCGCCAGGCCGAAGCCGGAGATGAGAAGGCCGGCCAGGGCGAACGGCACGCCGAAGCTCAGAGCATAGTCTGGAATGACGGGGGAGACTATGCTCATGCCCATCATGGAAAAGAACGAAGCGGCGGACAGCACCATTATTGAACGTGAAGGTGCCTTCATCGGTCACACCGCTGGAGGGCGCTTACAGCTCGTGCTTCTCGGCCATCTCTTCCAGCGCCTCGTTGGGGCTCTTGCCTCCGATGTCGTCCCGTGGGGTGTCCCACCACTTCTCCTCGAAGGTCTGCAGGGCCGCCATGAGCTTCTCCTCCGAATGGAAGTTGTTGCCCATGCTCTCGGTGAACTCCTTCTGGAAGGTCTTGAGCAGGTCCACGCCGTACTCCTTGTTGACCAGGGTCACCGCCAGGTAGTCGTCCAGGTTCCGCGCGAAGGTGAGCGCCATCTCCTTGGGCACGACATCCATCAGCATGTCCAGCAGGGCGTTGGTGAGGGTGAGGAACATGACCTCGTCCCTGGCATCCTCCGGAACGGTGGGATCGGCGATGATCTCCTTGAAGCTGGGGTACCACACCTCGCGTAGGGCGTAGGTGCGGGCCTGGTTCTTGCCGAAGATGACCTCCTCGGCGATCGTGTCAAGGTCCTCTACGATCTCCTCGGGAGATGGGAGTTCCTCCGGTTCGGCCTCCTTCTTCACTCGCTTGGGTCGCCCTTTCTTGCTGGAGGGCTTAGTGGTCTTCGTCACCCCATTCATGCGTTCACCTCGAGGATCGTCACCGGCACGGTCTTGCTGGCCGCCCGGGGCCAAGACAATTGATGCACGTGCCCGTATATAACTTCAATCGCCGAGGCCGGCGCGCTCCTGTAATGAGGCCTCATTCCTCCGCGACCCTCTTCACGATCTCCAGGCCCTTGACGATGCTCTCCTCCGAGGCGGCATAGGAGAACCGCAGATGTCCTTCCCCCCTCTCCCCGAACGCCGTCCCCGGCGCCACGATGACCCCGGCCTTGACTATGCGGAGCGCTAGATCGTGGGACGGTATAGGCATATCATACGACGGGAAGGCATAGAAGGCCCCCTTGGGGACGGGACAGTGGAAGCCCTCGATCTCGTTGAGCAGGCCGGCCATCAATTTCCTTCTCCGATCGAACAGGGGCACGATCTCATCGAGGAAGCGCTGCTGGACATGGAACGATGCGGCCAGGGCGTACTGCTGCGGGGTCGGCGGAGCGGCCACGAGATGGTACTGCATCTTGGAGATCTCGTTCACCAGCTCGGGCGATGCCGTCAGGTACCCCAGGCGCCAGCCCGGCACCGCCAGCGACTTGGAGAAGGAGTTCAGCACCACCGACCTCTCGATCCTCTCGTTGAAGGAATAATGCGTGGCATCGGGATCGTAGATGAAGTCCTCGTACACCTCGTCGGAGATGATCCATAGGTCATGGTCGTCGGCGATGTCGCACAGCGCCTTGAAGGTCTCCCGGTCAAGGATGCCCCCGGTGGGATTGGAGGGCGAGTTGACGACCAGCCCTTTCGTCTTCGAGGTGATCGAGCCCATGATGTCGTCGATGTCCGGCATGAACGTTCCCTCGGTCATGCCGTACGGCACCGGCCGAGCGCCCACCAGGATAGCGTCCGGTTCGTACAGGACGAAGCCCGGTTCCGGTATGAGCACCTCATCGTCGGGATCGAACAGCGTCTGGTACGTGGCGATGGCGCCCTGGGTGCCTGAGCAGGTGATCATCACGTTGTCGATGGAGAGGTCCCGCCGGTACCTCGACACCTTGCTGGCCACGGCCGATCGCAGCTCGTCGATCCCCTTGGTCGGACAGTAGCGGTTCCGGCCCTGATCGGCCGCCTGCTTGAGCGCGTCGGTCACCTCCTGTGGCGGCTCAAGGTCCAGTTCGCCAAGGCCCAGGTTGATGGAGTCCTTGGTGGCCATCTCGAACATCGCCCTGATCCCGGAAGGTTTGATGGACCTGACGCGCTTTGATATCATGGCCGGGTGATGGAATTTCGCATGGATAAGGCGTTTTGGGTGCGTCGTGCGACCGGTGATGTGAACTGACATGACGGCTGCGAATGTCGCATCAGGAGGACTGAAAGTATTTGAGCCGGCGGGAACGTAGTTCATTTGACACGTGATGAGCCGGAACGCGAAGCAGAAGGTCCTGGACCCACGTACCGAGGCCGAGGAGGCCGCCCCCGAGGTCTGGCCTCCGGCGGAGCGTGACTCCGCTCCGGTCGGTCACGATCGTGCGGCCAGTTACCTTGAGCCCCGCATAGTCTTCGAGTCGGACGACGACCTCGCCCGCCAGACGGCGAACGTGACCGTCTACTCGAGGGAGACGGCGACGCCTCGTCTAATCGACGCCCTGCGGCGATTGCCCTCCGATTTCTTCAGCATACTGGAGTCGGGAAGGCGGGACGTCCGCTTCCATGTGCAGCCGGTCCTTTCCGCCTCGTCCCCTCCGCTGGCCGAGGTCCGACCGTCCGGGCCGGGGGACAGGCGCACCTACGTGGTGTTCCTGCGCGGCGCGCTGGAGCTGGATGACGTGGTGCTCCGAGCAGTGCTCGTCCATGAGCTATGCCACGTGATCCTGGACCACAAGGCGCCCATCGCATGGCCCCGGGAGCCCCATGAGCTCAGGAGGGCCGCCGCCGAGATGGAGAACGAGGCGCTGCGGCTGGCGGACGAGATCGGCTTCAAGGAGGAGACATGGGTGCTGCGGGACATAATATCCGACCTGGCCCATGAAAGGGGCGTGGAAGGTCATGTGCTTCCCAGCGGGGACATCCGCCTCCCCAAGGACGAGCGGTTCAGCAACGATTTCTAATACCAGCATTTTCATCGGAAACGCTTAACGATGAGCGAAGATCTACCGGAAAATGAGGTGCGAGCATGGTGAGCGTCTCCAGACCGGTCCCTTATGAGGAGATAGTCAGCAACCTCAGCCGGGAGGAGCGACTTGCCATCATCTCATGCAATGCCTGCGCCAATTACTGCCGCACCGGCGGACGGAGGGCCATGATGAGCATGAGCTCCGACCTTAAGGCGGACGGCTACAGCGTCGTTGCCTCGCAGGTCGTCCCCAAGGCCTGCGTCCTGTCCAACCTGCGCGAGGTGGCGCTGCCGGACGAGGCCGACACGGTGCTGTTGATGGCCTGTGTGTCCGGCCTAAGGGCGGCCAGCAGGATGTTCTCCGGAAGGCGGATTGTCTCCACCAACGTCACGCTGGGCATCGGCTACTACGATGCCTCGAGGAAGGGGTCGGTGCTGGTCAGTCCCTACCCGGGATATCAGGGCGAGGTGGGCAAGGCGTTCCCCGGACGGAACGATACCGATGCGATCCCCGAGGGAGGTGCGGACAGATGATCGCCTCCCTGAGAACGATCACGTACGAGGACCTCAAGGGCATCATAGGCAAGGAGGATGGCATCGCGATATGGTCCTGCGATACCTGCGCCAAGGGATGCCATGGCTTCGGCGGGGAGGATTCGTTGCGAGACCTGGCGTCATGCCTTCGCGCCGACGGCTTCGACGTTCGTAAGGAAGAGCTCATGGTGGCCTCGTGCTATTACGACGGCATCCGCTCCCGGAAGGAGCGGTGGATCGTCGCCGGCGACTATGACAACATCGACGTCATCATCCCGCTGGCGTGCCAGGAGGCCCGGGTGGCGATGGCCGAGCTGTTCCCCGACAAGATGATCATCGACGACTCGCGGACGGCCGGGCTGGGCGTGCTGGACGAGAACGGCGTGTGCATCCTGACCGACCCGTTCGAGTGGACCGGCCTGGACGCCTCGGACGAGGGGATCGACCTCCCGAGCGTCGCCGAGAAGCTGGGCATGTTCACCGGACCGTTCTGAGCTCGAACGGACAGCGGTCGGTGGCCAGGCGGACGCCGATGGACGTTGGTCGATGAGAGAAAATGGTGCGAGGGGCCGGATTTGAACCGACGAACCTCTTCAGGAACAGATCTTGAGTCTGTCGCCTTTGGTCGATGAGAACATCATCATTGACCTGGCTTGGCTACCCTCGCCTGATGGGGTTTCGTAAAGCCACATCCCTAATTAAATGTTAGCACACCGCAAATTATTTCAGCAGGCGGTGGGAGGGCTTCCGGAACCGCAGCGATGGTGCGCAAAGAGCACCGGCGGCGCGTCCAGGATGGCCCGCGCCGAGGACGGATGTTATCAATTCCATCGGGGCAGAGGTTAAGCTCAAGAACAGGTATTTCATCACCTGCCGCATGGAGCGGGATACCAAGGTCCTCGTCCTGGCCCTTGCCGTGGGATTGCTGCTGCCGACCGCGCCCATCGCCCTGATGGTAGCCACCGGCAGCGACGCGATCGACATCATCATCCAGGCCGTGCTGCTGTTCTCATTGCTGCCCCTTCTGGGAGTATCCATATACATGTGGGCGACCGGAAAGGGGGCCTCGCTCATCGCAGGGTACAACACCTCCCCCCGAGCTGTGCGGGAGCAGTACGACACCGATAAGCTGGCCCGGTTCGTGGGGAAGCTGATGTTCTTCATCATGGTCCCCATGACGCTGGCCATGGAATCGATCTTCCTCCTGGACTTCGAGTGGCCGTTCTTTACCCTGCTCGCGATCAGCCTGGCGATCATCGTCGTCGGCCTAGTGTACATGAACACGGGAGGGCGATTCCTGAAGGAGGGGGCGGTGGATCCCAAGCTGCTCATCACCGAGGAGGACAAGAAGAAGAACCGACAGATGCTCTATGGCCTGCTGGCCCTAATGATCATCATCGGCGTTGCCCTGGCGATCATCTTTCTGTTCGTCGTCCCGGGGGGCGACGTGACGGCGGAGCTACTCGATGAAGGGCTGAAAGTGGACGCGCCCATGGTCAGCGAGCTCATCCCCTACGAGGACATCGAGTCGATCGAGCTGAGGGAGGACCTGGAGACCGGCCGCCGCGTCGCGGGGTTCGCGGGCGATAATATCCGCAGCGGCAACTACCGCAACGAGGAGTTCGGGCGGTACACCTTGGCATCGTACAACGCCGTGCCGATGTACATCGTCGTGTACCACTCCGGAGAGGTCCTGGCATTCAACCTCGAGACGGTGGAGTCCACTCAGGAGGTCTACGATCAGCTGCGGGCCATGACCTGAGGCCCCAGCGGTCTTGACCATTATATACCAAAATAGGGAAAATTACTAATATATATACATCTATATACAGTCGCCTGTAACCCACAGGCATGGGAGCGGTGCTTCAACAGCCTCACATTTCCTCCAGATTCGAACCACCCACAGATTCTAAAGAGGTCAGCACCCTCCCTCCTCCGGGTTTCTAGGGATCAAGGGCGCCCTTCGGTCCACGGGCCTAAGTGGTTATCTCCGCCACCGAGTCATGTATGACCACGGTATGCTCCTTCTGCGAGACCTTTCCGCCGCGGACCTCGGTGAGGATAGGGTAGGCGAACACCAGGCCATGACGGACCAGCATGCGCAGATGTACTGAAGCCTTGGGATCGAGGGCGGTGGCCCAGCGCTCGCAGAACGGCAGGGTCCCAAAGTTCTCCTGCAGCAGCCGGAAATGCTCAGCTGCCGCCTTGTCGCGCAGCTCCCGCTCCCGGATGATGCGATAGATGTTGCCGGGCTTGGAGTTCCTGACCTGCCCTACGCCGTTGGTGGCGAAGGGCTCGACCGCCAAAACGATGTCCCCGGGCACCTTCACCGCGCCCCCGTCATCGAAGCTGGGGACGCTGATGCCGGCATGAAGGTTGTACCGCTTCATCGAGTGCCCGGTGAGGTTCGAGACCGGCACATGGCCGTTGCTGCGGATGGCGCGGTCCACCGCGCCTCCCACCGTGTTCAGGGGGATCCCTTCGCCTATGATCTCCATGGCCACCGCGAGCCCCCTGGCCGACGACTCGATGAGATTGGTCCAGTTCCTGGTGCCGACCTCGACGGTCATGGCGGTGTCGCCGATGTAGCCGTCGACATGGGCGCCCACATCGATCTTGACCAGGTCGCCATTGGCGAATCGGAGCTTGTCGCCCGTACGAGGGGTGAAATGCGCCGCCACCTCGTTGATGCTGATATTGCAGGGAAATGCCGGCTTGGCCCCCTTCGAGATGATGTGCCCCTCGACCGCCTCCGCGACCTCCAGGAGCGATACGCCCTCGTCCACCATGCTGGCGCCCAGCTCCCTGGCCTCGCGGGCGATGGCGCCAGCCTTCCTCAGCGCGGCCAGCTCTTCCTCATTCATTTAGCGCCGCCTCTATCTGCTGTTCGGTTATGGTCCCCTGGCGTATGATGGTCATCTCTCCGTCGATCAGCTGAACGATGGTGGACGGCCGGCCCAGCGGGGACGGCCCGGCATCGATGTACATGCTGACCGTTTCGCCAAGATCGTTGATGGCGTCCTGGCAGGTGATGGGGTTCTTGTGCGAGTGGACGTTCGCCGAAGTGGTGACCAGCGGCCCGAACGCCTCGATCAGGCTGAGCGCCAGAGGATGGTCGGGAATGCGGATGCCGATCTCATTGGTCGACGCGGTGAGGATGTCCGGCACGGAGGGCCTCTTGGCGACTATGAGGGTCAGCGGACCGGGCATGAACTTCTTCACGAGCTTTCTCGCTCGATCGTCCAGGACTCCCAGCTCCTCCATCATGGGCAGGTTGCTGACGACCACGGACATGGCCATGTCGAATGGGCGGCGCTTTGCCATGTAGGCCCTCTTGACCGCCGTCTCGTCGAAGGGGTCGCAGCCGAGACCGTAGACCGTCTCGGTCGGATAGACGATCAGCCGGCCGGCCGATAGTTCCGCCATTATACGCTTCTTGTCCGAATCCGGGATCGTGAGGACCCCACCCTCCTCCCTCGCTTTTATGATCTCCATCAGTATCCCCCCAGATAGCTCAACGCCCCCTCCAGACTGCGGCGGGCGTTCCCCTGGACACACGGGCCGTGACCTGGATACAGATCGACCAGGTTCAGGGTGGAGAGCTTTCTGATCGACGCCACCAGGGAGGCGACGTCGCCCGTTGGCAGGTCCCATCTCCCGACGCCGTCGGCGAAGACGGTGTCCCCGGAGATGAGTATGCCGGTGCTTTCCTCGTAAAGGCATATTCCCCCGGCCGAGTGGCCGGGCACATGCAGCACTGTAAGAACGTGATCGCCGGTATCGATGACATGGCCGTCCTCGATCTCGACGATGCTGACCGCTTCCATCGTCCGCCCGAAGACATCGGCCGATGTGCCGGCGGCGCTGCCTTCCCTCACCGGTGCAGCGTCGAGGGGATGCATCATGACCTGGGCGTTCAACGCCTCGGCCATACGCCGCCCTCCGCCGGTGTGATCGAAGTGACGGTGCGTTAGGACGATATCTACGCGACGGTCACCGACGATGCTCCGAAGGCCCCTAAGCAATCGGTCATGGTTGATGCCGGTGCCCGTGTCGACCAGTACAGGTCGTTCCCCGGATACGAGATAACAGTTAGAATCGTATCCCGTTCCCTGGAACACATGGACGGTCATCGATGTTTCGGTAGATTATGCGCCTATATAGTCTTTCCTAAAAAGTGACGAACGAATAAAAATCGCTGGCACGTTCGTTGGATGTATTCTGCGAAGCATGCGATCCGGTGAGAGATCGAACGCCGCGGGCCGTCCATGGGCGGTGCGTGCCGAGCGTCTTTTCGACGCACGACCTGGTGAGGCACGGCCCCTGTCGGTCTATCAAATGATAGAAATATGGAAAAATAGATTCTCTGTAGGGATCGATGCCCGACGATCGGGTTCCGGCCCCTAGCCGCAGAGCGAACGAGGTGATGGCGCTCATCATTACGGTGTTGGTCGCTCTGGCCCTGGTCCCGCCGCGTTCGCTCTCCAGCCACCCCAGGAGAGGGTTGTCATGGTTGCCACCGATGGTTATGTCTTCGAAGAACCCTCGTTCTCCTTCCAGTTCATGCGGGCCATGGGCTGTGCGGTGTACGGGGGGGGCGGACATAGTGGAATGCGTGCACACCGCCCAAGGGATCAAGGAGGGGGATTTCGAGAGCTGGTGCCGGGAATGGACCTACACCGCCGAACGCGTCAAGAGGATGGGGGACGCGGCCCTGGCTGAGGGCCATCTCGCCAGCGCGGCGGAGTCCTACCTGCGTGCCGGCACATACTTCCGGACGGCGGAGTTCTATCTGCACGGCAACCCGCGGGACCCCCGCATACTGCACCTGTGGGGAGAGAGCAGGGACCTCTTCGTGCGGAGCCTCCAGCTATCGGGGGCCAACTTCGAACGGGTGGGGATAGCGTACGAGGGCACCACCCTGCCGGGGTACTTCTACAAGGTCGATGACATTGGGAGGCCCAGGGCGACCATTGTCGTGCAGACCGGTTATGACGGGACCCAGGAGGAGCTCTACCCCTATGCTCTGGCGGCATTGAAGAGAGGGTACAACGTACTCACGTTCGAGGGTCCGGGGTAAGGAGCGGTGCTAAGGGTCCAAGGACTGCACTTCCGTGCCGATTGGGAGAAAGTGGTCACACCGGTGATCGATCACCTGGAGACCAGGACGGACGTGGACAAGGAGCGCATCGCCCTGTGGGGAGTGAGCCTGGGGGGATACCTGGCGCCTCGGGCCGCCGCGTTCGATCATCGGCTCGCCGCGCTCATCGCCGACGGCGGGGTGTACGACATCGTGGGAGGGCAGGCCTTGCAGAACGCTCCGCCCGGCACGTCCCTGGAGGAGGCCAGGTCGGGATTCATCGAGGCCATGATGTCGGAGCCTGATGAGCTCAACGAATGGTTCTTCGACAAGATGAAGGACAGCGTTGACATGAGATGGTCCATCGGACATGGGATGTACGCCTTTGGCGAGTCGACCCCGGTCAACTACATGATGGCCTTGGCCAAGATGAGCATGGAGGGCCTGGCCGGCAACATCACCTGCCCGACCCTGGTGTGCGATGCGGAGAACGATACCAGCATGCCCAAGGGGACGGCCAAGGCCCTGTACGATCGCCTGACGTGCCCCAAGGAATATCGGTTGTTCACCGTCGAAGAAGCTGCCGGCCTGCACTGCCAGATCGGAGCGTACATCCTAGGCAACCAGGTCAAGCTCGACTGGTTGATGAAGGTCATGCCCCCGTGAGGGGGGCGGCTCATAGAGGCCTGCTCCCTCGGTGGCCTTGTTCGGCCCCTCAATGCCCATATGGCCTCAAGGCCGAAGAACTTCTCGTCCTAAATGGAATGATGATGCCGGATCTCGGCCACATGGAGGATACCCTCTCATCTGGAACATCCTCGCCTGACGGCAGTATTATGAGAAGATGCGAACGGAAGCCATCAGTTCGTTGGTCAATTCGGACGGCGCCAGCACTTGCTGAACAAAGAGAACTTCGTCTACACCTGAAAGCGAGAATATGTAAAAATGGAAGATTTGATCATACGCAATTCGATTGACTGTTAAGCCGACACCTAGCGGCGAGAACGTTAGTAACAGCAGGCTGAATACCTCGGAGAACCTTGGTACTTACACCCCTGTCCTATCAATCCCGTCATCTACGGGTGTCCTAAGATGCCTCTTTTCCGGGGTAGTTTCGAGCTTAGATGCGTTCAGCTCTTATCCATTATCGCGTGGCTGCTCAGCAGTGCCTTGCCAGACAACTGATGAACTAGAGGCGACGAATCCCTGTTCCTCTCGTACTAAAGGATCCTTCCCGTCAGGCATCAATACACTTCCACCAAAAAGCAACAAACCTGTCTCACGACGGTCTAAACCCAGCTCACGATCCCTTTTAATGGGCGAACAACCCCACCCTTGGCAGATGCTGCACCGCCAGGATAGGGAGAGCCGACAGCGAAGTAGCAAACCGCTAGGTCGATATGAACTCTTGCTAGCGACGACTCAGTTATCCCCAGGGTAACTTTTCTGTTATCACTCGCCCCCATTCAGAAGGCTGAGTGGTTCGCTAGGCCCTACTTTCGTATCGCGGATTGTTATTGTCCCAACCCGCGTCAAGCCAGCTTATACCCTTGCATTCAACGGCAGATTTCTGACCTGCCTGAGCTGACCTTTGGGCGCGCTTGTTATCTTTTTGAGCGCGTGGCGCCCCACCCAAACTGCCTACCTATAGCTGTCCTCCCGAAGGAGTAAGTGATACGAGTCCCGAAGGGCAGTGTTTCATTGATGTCTCGGAACTTGCCTAGCGGCAAGCCCTGGTAACGACTCCTGCCTACGCTACACATCGAGGCTCGTACCACAACAACAGGTTGCAGTAAAGCTCCATGGGGTCTTCGCTTTCAGGTGGAAGATACCGGATTGTGCGCCGGTACTATCAGTTTCACCGGTCTCCATGCGGGGACAGTAGAGCTCTCGTTGGGCCTTCATGCAAGTCGCCAATTAAGCGACAAGGTATTACGCTACCTTAAGAGGGTCATAGTTACCCCCGCCGTTTAACGGTCCTTCGCTCCGTTGAAACAGAGGTTCAGATACCGTCACTGGGCAGGCTTCAGCCACAATACAAATCCTTTCGAACTAGCTGTGACATATGTTTTTATTAAACAGTCGAGCTCCCTTGTTACTGAGACCAGCAATTCTCATTGCTGGCACCCCTTATACCAAAGGTACGGGGCTAATTTGCCGAATTCCCTCGCATGGATTACGCCGACACGCCTTAGGCTTCTCACCTAGGGGCACCTGTGTCAGTTCTAGGTACGAACACAATAGCCTAAACTAGTAACTCTTTCATTGGCACCTGGAATCACTCGAAGCGGGCCTACGCCCGCCTACTCACGCATTCACCAACTTCTCACCATTACGGTTCTCCGAAGGCTTCAACGCTTGAACAGATTGACACCCCTGCTCGAGCTATCCGAATGCTAAGCTACTAGGCGATGACTATCATGGCGCAGGAATATTAACCTGCTTCCCTTTCGGCGACTTCGATTAAGAGTCGTCTTAGGATCGGCTAACCCTCGGCTGACGAACATTGCCGAGGAACCCTGGCCCCTGCGGCGGATTGGATTCTCACCAATCTTTGCTGCTACTCCTACCAGCATCCATATACGAGCACGGTCCACTTGACCTCACGGCCAAACTTCTACCCATGCACGTCACCTCTCTACCAGATCACCTTGCGGTGCTCTAGGGTATCGGTAACCGGCTTTAGACCCGTCCATCTTCCCGGCCCACAATCTCGACCGGTGAGCTGTTACGCTTTCTTTGAAGGATGGCTGCTTCTAAGCCCACCTCCCGGTTGTCTTAGACTGCGGACGCAGTTTCATGTTTCACTTAGCCGGTATTTAGGGACCTTAACCCTAGGCTGGATTCATTTCCTTATGGACCCCAAGCTTACCCCAGAGGCCCTCAATCCCAGCGTCTACGACGATCGCAGGTTCGGAGTTTGACAAGGAACCGACCGGTTTCCCGGCCTAAGTCCTGATCAGTCGCTCTACCCCACAATCAGCCTCAGCTGAGGTCTTGCTGCGACAAGTTTCGAGAGGAACCAGCTATTTCCAGTTTAGATTGGCCTTTCACCCCTATACGCAGGTTATCCGAAGGATTTGCACATCACTACCGGTTCGGTCCTCCACCCCCCTTTCGAGGGGCTTCAACCTACCCACGCATAGATCAACTGGCTTCGGGTATCCCTCCAGTGACTCCAGGCGAGCGCACCTCGCACCTCGCACCTTACGGTGTTGCGTGCTTGTTGGTTTCCCTACGACTCCGGTATTCAATACCTTAGTCTCGCCACTGAACAGAACTCGCTGGCCCGTTTTTCAAAACGGATGATGCAACGCTGCTCCACTCTTGCGAGCTTCTACGCTTTAACGCCACATCTGGTTATAGTCGGATGGTTTCAGGCTCTTTTGACCTCCCGTCAAGGGTACTTTTCAGCTTTCACTCACGCTACTACTGCACTATCGGTCTCGAGACGTATTTAGAGTTGGAGATGAATGTTCCCCAGCTTCACGCGCGATATCCAACGCACGTTACTCTGGGACACCGAAACTCATCTTTCTGGCTGATCCTTAAAGGACTGTCACCCACTATGGTGCGCCTTTCCAGGCGACTTCAGGTTGACCAGCGAAGATGTATCCGGGCCCACAACACCACAACTCGCTGACATTTCTATCAGCGATTCGGTTTGCTCTGTGCCGCGTTCGATCGCCTTTACTGACGGCATCTCGGTTGATTTCTTTTCCTGCGGGTACTAGGATGTTTCGATCCCCCGCGTTCCCGCTCCTTCCGGAGCATTCCGAAGAATAGGAAGTCCCATTAGGTAATCACCGGATCATAGTCTTCTTGCAACTACCCGGTGCATATCGCAGCTTGACACGACCTTCTTCGGCGCTCGAGCCGAGCCATTCCCCATACGACGTAGCATGCCGCTATTATGTGTCGGCTTAACACACGTCCGAATTGCGTATGATCGGTGATCATTAAACAGACGGGACATCTTCCAGATCCCGCCGTTCTCCACCACTTCCCCGGAAAGGGTCACTAACCGGGTGCATGATCGTGATGATCGCGGCCGAACTTCTTAGTCGGCCGCAGCTTCCCTCCATGTTCGAAGGGGTATATATAGGTTGGCATTCCATGCCACCTGCCCGAAACATTTGTTTTCGTTCCGGGCTTTTCCCATCAAGGCGCTTATTGTATATAAGCCTTTTGAAGGGGGGTAACAGGCTTGGGTCCGGAGAACCGGACCCTGCCAGGCACATAGGCGCGAACCTATGCCCGAAACATTGCTGCCGTTTCGGGCTCTCCCAGCTAACACGCCATAGTATTTAATCGTTTTGGTAGGCGTGTACGGCTAAATATTTCACTCGGCAGAAACGATTCCGTCCCGCCGGGTGAGACGACCCTTCTATGGAGGAGGTTGCAGATGAACCTTTTCGTGAAAAATGTCGTCGCGGTGGAGGGATCGGGTCGTCGAAACGCCTCATGGTCCTCGGTCGAGCGATGAGGGCACTATAACAGAAATATAATATTGGGAAAGGGCGGGAGGAACGCCCGCCGTTCGGAAGAGGTTTTGTCGGAGAACGGTCGCCGACCTCACAGCTCCCTGATCCCCAGCTCCCGGCCCAGGATGCCCACGATGGCGTCGAGCTCCAGAGCGTTCCGCCGGCCCATCAGGACCTTCTTCCCGGAGCCGAGGACGAAGGTGAGCTCCACCGGGAGGTTCTTGGTGGCGCCGTCGACCAGCACCCGCATGCGGCGGAGCTTGATGCCGCGAATGTCCTGGCGGGGCATGAAGGACGGCCGGCCCAGCAACCTCTCGAGGCGTGACGAGTACACCTCCACGCCGCCCTTGTAGACCTTCATCGGCATGATGTTGCGTATGTACCTGGGCGTCATCACCTCGGTGGCGTAGAAGATCGTGACGGCCCCCACGATGCAGACCGCCAGAGTGATCAGGTTGTTCATGTCGCTCAGGTCGGTAAGGGCCACCAGATAGGCGGCGTAGAACACGAAGGCCAGGCCGAATATGCGGGCCAGCGCTTCGAAGAACGCCCATCTTCTGCCGGTAAACTTGCGTCGGGGACGGAGGCTGCGGGGCACCTTCTCCTCGTATAGCAGCTTTCCCTTCTCGGCGCTGCTGTCCTTCTCTGACATGCAGGGAGGAAGCTTATGGCCATCTATACATTTTCCTCTAGCGCCCGGCGTCCGGGGGGAGCAGGGACCGCAGCCGCTGGACCGCCTCCGTCCTCTCCCGCTTCCGCATGCGCGTCGCTTGGATGCCCTGTTCCATGAGGTCGACGGCCTCGTCCATCGATCGGCACGCGGGCAGCGGGACGCCCCCCTCGCCGCCCACCGCGAAGGAGAACCTCACTGGATCGTTCCAACTGGGCGAGCAGTCGTACAAGAGCTCTCCGCTCAGGGCCAGCGCCCGCACCGCCGACGCGCCCACGCCGCGAATGGCCAGCAGCTCCTCGTAGTCGCGGGGCTGGCGCTCATAGGCCTTCCTCAGCCCGGCCCAGTTCACGGTCCGGGGCATGTGCAGCTTCCTCACCGTCCCGCCGGCCCATTCGTCGATGGTGGTCTGCCCTTTCGCCAGCACTACCACCTCGTTGCGTATGTGCTCGACCCCATCGTTGACGAGGTCCACGGCCACCTTTCGCGACTCCTCGCTCTCCGTCGCCGTCATGTCGAGCGCGTCCGCCGCTCTGACCCCGAGGATGGCGGTGTGCGGGTCCTCGATGAACCGTCCGGCGGTCCTCGAGTTCCACTGATACCTCCTGGCGAGCCCGCCGCCGTCCGCCATCCCCTGCTGGATGACCGTCCAGTTACCCTCCGCATCGAACAGCAGGGCGTGGTGATACAACCGGTAACCGTCCTGCACGGCGGCGTTGTCCACCTTGGCGCACATCCTGCTGACGTAGACTAGCCGGGCCTCGAGGTCCTCCGACAGGTCGTTGAGGTCGGCCGCCTCGGCGATCTGCTCGGGCGTCCGGAGCGAGATCCTTCCCTTCCCGCCGACGAGCGCCACGTCCTTCCGTCCCTCCAACGCCTTCCTCAGGGCCCCGCACGTCACGGTGGTCGTCCCCGACGACTTCGGATCGAAGCCTAGGACGGCCGATAATAGCTGGAACCAGTACGGGTCGGCGAGCAGCTGGAGGAAGCCATCGGTGCCGAGGCCGTCGATCATGACGTCGGAGATCGAGGTGGCCAGCTTGGCCATCCGGTTGAACAGCCACCGCGGCGCGGTGCCGTTGCGGAGCTGAAGGTCTGTGATGCCGGTGCGGGCGCTGGCGCCCCTGTGGATAGCTTGGCCGTACGACACGTCGGTCACTCCACGTCGAGATAACGCTTAAGCATTGCGCACGGGGGGCCGAATCTCATGGGGAGAACATCGTGGTGGTGGCCGTCGGAAGCTTGTTGTGCAGCTCCACCACATGCGGGTGGAACAGCCTCATGCGGTCCTCGAACTCCGGCTTCCGGCCTACGATCTGGGACACCACCGCCACCTCCAGTTTTCCCAGGACCTTCCACATGCCGCCCTCGGAAGCGTCCGTCATCACCACTATGGGCAGCTTGATCCGGTCGCTGTCCCATGGGTCCAGCAGGGAGGCGATGAGCTCGAGCTCCTCCCTCCTGATGAGGTACTTGTTGCCGTCCTTGCCCACGTAGTGCGGCTCCTCCATCTCCAGAAGCTGTCCCAAGGAGGGTCTCCTCGCCGGCACGTGCCGGTTCATGGACTCCAGCAGTTTCCGAACCTCACCCTCGCTGCCGAACACACCTCTCGAACGTCCATCATGCTAGATAATGTTCACTCGGTCATGGACCGGCCGTACGGGGCGACATCGCCATCATCGGACACGTTCCCGATCGACGCTGACGCGACGTTCACCAACGGCCGCATTCGGGGGCGAGGGTGCGAAATAAACAGGCAATCGGGTTAAATCGTCCGGGGGCCATAGGGCAATCCGGAGGACCACATGAACGACGCGGAGCGGCTGGAATCGATGCTGGAGACGCATCCCTGTTACAACGAGTGCGCGCACAAGAAGTTCGCCCGGATGCATCTGCCCATCGCCCCCCCGGTGCAACATACAGTGCAACTACTGCGACCGGAGGTACGACTGTTCGAACGAGTCCCGCCCCGGCGTCACGTCCGAGGTCCTCACGCCCGAGGAGGCGGTGGAGAAGATCCGCTACGTGCTGACCAAGGTGCCGCACCTCAGCGTGATCGGCATCGCCGGCCCCGGGGACCCGCTGGCCAACGAGGAGACGTTCCGCGCGCTGGAGCTGGTGAAGCGGGAGTTCCCTCAGCTGACGCTGTGCTTGAGCACCAACGGCCTGGCGCTGCCGAACAGCGTGGACCGGCTGAAGGACCTCGGCGTGCGCTTCCTGACCGTCACCATGAACGCCGTGGACCCCAAGGTCGGCGCCAGGATGTACGACTTCGTACGCTGGGAAGGAGAGACGCTGCGGGGCGAGGAGGCGGCCGCGCGACTGATACGGAATCAGCTGGACGGGATCGAGAAAGCGGTGGCGGCCGGGATGCTGGTCAAGGTGAACGTGGTCATGGCGCCCGGCATCAATGCCGACCACATCCCCGAGGTGGCGAAGAAGGCCAAGGAGCTCGGGGCGTACATCGTGAACATACTGCCGCTGATACCGGTCCCGGGGACCAAGTTCGAGGGCCTGAGGGCCCCGACCTCCGCCGAGCGCAAGGCGCTGCAGGACATGTGCGAGGTGGACATCAAGCAGATGCGCCACTGCCGGCAATGCCGCGCCGACGCCATCGGCCTGCTGGGCGAGGACCGCTCGGCCGAGTTCTCCCACTTCACCTGCGCCGGCCGGGCCAAGGGCGAGATGGACATGGCGACCGAGATGGAGGGCGACAACCGCTACCGCATGGCTGTCGCTACGTCCAACGGGCGCGAGGTGGACGAGCACTTCGGCCATGCCGCGTCGTTCCGCACCTACCTGATCGACGGTCCCGACATCACGGAGGGCGAGCCGATCGACGTGTCGGAGCATCGGGACGTCCCGCTCTTCGGCCCGGGCCACCGCGCCAAGATCGAGAGCACCGCCGACCTCCTGAGGGGCATGGACGCGGTGATCGCCGCCCAGTACGGCGACGTGGCCGTCGAGGTGCTGCGGCAGCGGGGGATCATCCCGGTCGAGGACAAGGGCGAGGTCCAGGAAGCGATAAGACGCGCCGTCGGCTCGGTGTTCAAGGAACGCGCCGCCATACTCGAGTGATGGACGTGAAAGGCTCAACGAGTCTGGTGAGGTGCCTCGAGGCGGAGGGCGTCAAGCATGTGTTCGGCATCCCGGGAGAGGAGAACCTCGACCTCATGGACTCGCTGATCGACTCGGACATCGAGTTCGTGCTGACCCGGCATGAGAGCGGCGCGGCGTTCATGGCCGGCATGGTGGGCCGCCTGACGCGCCGGCCGGGGGGCGTGCCTCACCACGCTCGGGCCGGGGGCATCCAACATGGTCATCGGCGTGGCCGAGGCGCACCTGTCGTACGACCCCCTGGTGGCCATGAGCGGGCAGGTGCGCCGCGATTGCCCCGCTCCGAGGAAGCAGTACATCGACCTGGTCTCGATGTTCCGGCCCATCACCAAGGGCTCGTTCACCGCCCGCTCGGCCGACCACCTGCCCGCCCTGACCCGCCGAGCGTTCGACCTGGCAGCCGAGGAGCGCCCGGGCCCGGTTTTCATGGAGCTGCCGGAGGACGTGCTCAAGGAACAGACGAACGCGATGCCGCTGCCTCCGAGCGAACGCAAAGCGAGCGGCGCGAACGACCTGGGCGCGCTCCGTTCCCTGCTGGCGTCG